>NZ_JAHMSC010000005.1:0-370856 GCF_018986375.1 Pseudomonas sp. CVAP#3 | reverse complement strand
AGTCCTGTTGAATACAGAACTCAGGCCGCTCAGGCATAGACATGTAAACGTCCAGCTTTTTGGGGTCAGATCACGGAGCGTGGGAACGATCACCCCGAAAACGACAAAGGCCACCCGAAGGTGGCCTTTGTTTGGTGGAGCGTCAGCTAAGCGCGAGGCTTACTTGACAGCCCAGCCAGTCAGCTCGGCCAGGGCCTTGCCGATGTCTGCCAGCGAACGCACGGTTTTAACGCCTGCGTCTTGCAGAGCAGCGAATTTCTCGTCTGCAGTGCCTTTGCCGCCAGAGATGATTGCGCCAGCATGGCCCATGCGCTTGCCCGCAGGGGCAGTCACACCAGCGATGTAGGAAACAACCGGCTTGGTCACGTGTGCCTTGATGTAGGCAGCCGCTTCTTCTTCAGCCGAACCGCCGATCTCACCGATCATCACGATCGCTTCGGTCTTCGGGTCTTCCTGGAACAGTTTCAGGATGTCGATGAAGTTCGAACCCGGGATCGGGTCACCACCGATGCCGACGCAAGTCGACTGACCGAAACCGGCGTCAGTAGTTTGCTTGACAGCTTCGTAGGTCAGGGTGCCGGAACGCGAAACGATACCGACCTTGCCTGGCAAGTGAATGTGACCTGGCATGATGCCGATCTTGCATTCGCCTGGAGTGATCACGCCTGGGCAGTTAGGGCCGATCAGGATCACGCCCAGCTCGTCGCACTTGACCTTGGCATCCAGCATGTCCAGGGTAGGAATGCCTTCAGTGATGCAAACGATCAGCTTGATGCCGCCGAATGCTGCTTCCAGGATCGAGTCCTTGCAGAAAGGAGCTGGAACGTAGATCACGCTGGCGGTGGCGCCAGTGGCTGCTACAGCGTCTTTCACAGTGTTGAACACTGGCAGACCCAGGTGCTCGGTGCCGCCTTTGCCTGGAGTTACGCCACCAACCATCTTGGTGCCGTACTCGATGGCTTGCTGGGTGTGGAAACTACCTTGCGAACCGGTAATACCCTGGCAGATAACTTTGGTGTCTTTATTGATCAGGACGCTCATTATTTGCCCTCCGCAGCTTTAACGACTTGTTGAGCAGCGTCGGTCAGGCTGGTAGCAGCGATGATGTTCAAACCGCTTTCTGCCAGTACTTTAGCGCCCAGCTCAGCGTTGTTGCCTTCAAGGCGAACAACAACCGGGATTTTCACGCCGACTTCTTTCACAGCGCCGATGATGCCTTCGGCAATCATGTCGCAGCGAACGATGCCGCCGAAGATGTTGACCAATACTGCAGCGACGTTAGTGTCGGACAGGATGATCTTGAACGCTTCGGTAACGCGTTCTTTGGTAGCACCGCCGCCCACGTCGAGGAAGTTGGCTGGTTTGCCGCCATGCAGGTTGACGATGTCCATGGTACCCATGGCCAGGCCAGCACCGTTGACCATGCAACCGATGTTGCCTTCCAGGGCTACGTAGTTCAGTTCGAACTTGGCAGCGTGCGCTTCGCGTGGATCGTCTTGCGACGGATCGTGGAAAGTCTTCAGCTTAGGCTGACGGTACATGGCGTTGGCGTCGATGTTGATCTTCGCGTCCAGGCAGTGCAGATCGCCGTCAGCCTTGATCACCAGCGGGTTCACTTCCAGCAGAGCCAGGTCGTGATCCTTGAACAGTTTGGCCAGACCTACGAAGATCTTGGCGAACTGAGCAACTTGCTTGCCTTCCAGACCCAGCTGGAATGCCAGCTCGCGACCCTGGAATGGCTGAGCGCCAACCAGTGGATCGATAGTGGCCTTGAGGATTTTCTCAGGGGTGTCGTGAGCGATTTTCTCGATGTCCACGCCACCTTCGGTGGAAGCCATGAACACGATGCGACGGCTCGAACGGTCAACGACAGCGCCCAGGTACAGCTCTTTAGCGATATCAGTGCACGATTCAACCAGGATCTTGGTGACTGGCTGACCATTGGCATCAGTCTGGTAAGTCACCAGACGCTTGCCCAACCACTGTTGAGCGAATGCTTTAGCGTCTTCTTTGCTGCGAACCAGCTTGACGCCGCCCGCTTTACCGCGACCACCGGCGTGAACCTGGGCTTTGACAACCCACTCGCTGCCGCCGATTTTGTCGCAAGCTTCTGCTGCTGCTTCCGGGGTGTCTACCGCGTAACCGGTCGATACTGGCAGGCCGTACTCAGCGAACAGCTGCTTACCCTGATACTCGTGAAGATTCATGCTTATTACCGTCTTCGTTAGGTACTGCGCATTCGGTGCTGCACTCATTCAAGTGCCGCACCACCTGTGACTGCTGCTTGCGTAGCCTTTCCGGACAACCGGTACAGCTACGCAAGACTGCGTCCAGCGGATATTCCGCGGTGAGTCTTGCAGGCAAGGCTCACGACGGGCCATTCCGCCGTGGTTTCTTATTGTCTTAACGCTTCTTGCGGTTGGCGATGTGGATGGCGCCGCCATTCACTGCCAGAGCTGCTTCGTGCAAGGCTTCGGACAGGGTCGGATGGGAGAAAACCATCATGCCCAGGTCTTCGGCGCTAGTGCCGAATTCCATGCCGATTGCGCCCTGCTGTACCAGTTCTGCTGCGCTCGGGCCAATCACGTGGACGCCCAATACGCGGTCAGTCTTGGCATCAGCGATAACTTTGACGAAACCGCCGGTATCGTTGGCTGCCATGGCACGGCCAGAGGCTGCAAACGGGAAAGTGCCGACGTTAACTTCAACGCCTTCAGCTTTCAAGGCCTGCTCGGTTTTACCGACCCATGCAATTTCCGGGTGAGTATAAATAACCGAAGGGATCAGGTCATAGTTCATCTGGGCTTTGTGGCCCTTGATGCGCTCGACAACCATGATGCCCTCTTCCGAGGCCTTGTGTGCCAGCATCATGCCGCGAACCACGTCACCAATGGCGTAAACGCCCGGTACGGTGGTGGCGCAGTGATCGTCAACGTGCACGAAACCACGCTCGTCGAGGGTCACGCCGCAATCGGCGGACAGCAGATCAGTGGTCACTGGACGGCGACCAACGGCTACGATCAGCTTGTCGAAAGTGATGTTCTGTTCGCCGTTGGCATCGGTGTAGTTCACAACGACTTCGTTGCCGTTCACTTTGGAACCGGTAACGCGAGCCCCCAGCTTGATGTCCAGACCCTGTTTGGTCAGGGTTTTCAGCGCTTCCTTGGAAACAGCAGCGTCAGCCGCCATCAGGAAGGTGTCCAGCGCTTCAAGAACGGTAACTTCTGCGCCCAGACGGGACCAGACCGAACCCAACTCCAGACCAATCACGCCAGCACCGATTACGCCCAGACGCTTAGGTACGGACTGGAATTCCAGAGCGCCGGTCGAATCGACGATCACGTTCTGGTCAACCGGAGCCGGTGGAATGTCGATCGGGCGCGAACCTGGAGCCAGGATCACGTTCTCGGCTTCGATGATTTCGACGCTGCCGTCAGGCTTGGTCAGTTCGACTTTCTTGCCGGCCAGCAGTTTGCCGTGGCCTTGCAGGGAGGTCACGCCATTGGCTTTGAACAGGGTGGCAACGCCAGAGGTCAGGCCTTTGACGATGTTGGCCTTGCGGCCGACCATTGCTGGCACGTCCATGGTCACGCCAGCGTGGTTGATGCCGTGGATCGCGAAGCCGTCTTGAGCTTCGTGAAACTTCCAGGAGCTGTCCAGCAGCGCCTTGGACGGAATGCAGCCGACGTTCAGGCAAGTACCGCCGAGGGCCAGTTTGCCCTCTTTGTCGGTGTATTTCTCGATGCAGGCAGTCGAAAGGCCAAGTTGCGCCGCTTTGATGGCAGCTACGTAGCCGCCAGGGCCCGCACCAATCACTACCACGTCGAATTTCTGAGTCATGTGTCATTCCTTCTCGAATCAAACCGGACGATCCCGTTCAGGGGACCGTCGTGGGACGAAGCTGGTCATTACAGATGGGCCGCTCATCGCTGAGCGGCCCGTGCAACGGAATCAGATATCCAGCAGCAGACGAGCCGGGTCTTCCAGCAGGTTCTTGATGGTAACCAGGAAGGTCACAGCTTCTTTGCCGTCGATCAAACGGTGATCGTAGGACAGAGCCAGGTACATCATCGGACGGATAACAACCTGACCGTTGATCGCCATCGGACGCTGCAGAATGTTGTGCATGCCCAGGATAGCCGCTTGTGGCGGGTTGACGATCGGGGTCGACATCATCGAGCCGAATGTACCACCGTTGGTGATGGTGAACGTGCCACCGGTCATTTCGTCGATGGTCAGCTTGCCGTCGCGAGCCTTCTTGCCGAAGTTGGCAATGCCGCCTTCGATTTCAGCCAGGCTCATCAGTTCGGCGTTACGCAGAACCGGCACCACCAGGCCACGGTCGCTGGACACGGCAACGCCGACGTCAGCATAGCCGTGGTAAACGATGTCGCCACCGTCGATGGAAGCGTTGACAGCCGGGAAGCGTTTCAGCGCTTCGGTGGCCGCTTTCACGAAGAACGACATGAAGCCCAGGCGCACGCCATTGTGGGACTTCTCGAACAGGTCCTTGTACTTCGAACGCAGGGCCATGACTTCAGTCATGTCGACTTCGTTGAAAGTAGTCAGCATCGCCATGTTCGACTGGGCTTCAACCAGGCGCTTGGCCACGGTTGCGCGCACGCGGGTCATCGGTACGCGCTTCTCGGTGCGGTCGCCAGCGGCGAACACAGGAGCAGCGGCAGCCGGGGCAGCGGCCTTGGCAGGCGCGGCAGCCGGAGCGGCTTTCTTGGCAGCAACGGCTGCAACCACGTCTTCCTTGGTCACACGGCCGCCTTTGCCAGTACCGGCAACGGAAGCGATGTTGATGCCGTTTTCTTCAGCCAGCTTGCGAGCAGCCGGTGCAGCAACAGGATCATCTTCGCCAACAGCAGCCGAAGCAGCAGCCTGTGCAGGCGCAGCAGCGGCAGCCGGAGCGGCGGCAACAGCACCGCCCTCCCCGATGGAGCCCAGGACTTCGTCGGACAGAACGGTGTCGCCTTCGTTCTTGACGATAGCGCCCAGTACGCCATCAGCGGTAGCCAACACTTCCAGTACGACTTTATCGGTTTCGATGTCGACGATCAGTTCGTCGCGCTTGACCGCGTCGCCCGGTTTTTTGTGCCAGGTGGCAACGGTGCCATCGGCAACCGATTCCGGGAAAGTGGGGGCTTTGATCTCGATAGCCATTGTCTGTGGTTCCTTAAATTCGGTTTCAGGTGCGCGAAGGCGTTAAACAGTAAAGGCGTCTTGCAGCAGTTTTTCCTGCTGTTCGGCGTGCATCGATGCATAACCACAAGCAGGTGCAGCAGAAGCGTCACGGCCCGCGTACTCGAGTACGAGAGACTTGTTGTGACCGCCAACGATGCGGCGCATGTGATGCTGGCTGCAGTACCAGGCACCCTGGTTCATCGGCTCTTCCTGACACCAAACGACGTGTTTGAGGTTGGAATAAGGAGCCAGGACTTCAATCAAGTCGTCCTCAGGGAATGGGTACAGCTGCTCAAGACGCACGATGGCGATGTCGTCACGACCTTCGGCACGGCGTTTTTCCAACAGGTCGTAGTAGACCTTGCCGCTACACAGCACGAGACGAGTGACCTTTTTCGGATCATGCGCATCGATTTCCGGAATAACGGTCTGGAACGAACCTTCGGCCAGATCTTCCAGGGTCGAGATGGCCAGCTTGTGACGCAACAGCGACTTCGGAGTCAGCACTACCAGTGGTTTGCGCAGAGGACGAATCACCTGGCGACGCAGCAAGTGGTAGATCTGGGCCGGCGTAGTCGGCATGCACACCTGAATGTTGTGCTCGGCGCACAGCTGCAGGTAACGTTCCAGACGAGCCGAAGAGTGCTCCGGACCCTGACCTTCATAGCCGTGTGGCAGCAACATGGTCAGACCGCACAGACGGCCCCACTTGTGCTCACCGCTGGTGATGAACTGGTCGATAACCACCTGGGCACCGTTGGCGAAGTCGCCGAACTGGGCTTCCCAGATCACCAGCGCGTCAGGCGTGGTGGTGGAGTAGCCATATTCGAACGCCAGTACGGCTTCTTCGGACAGGAACGAATCGTACAGGTCGAAACGTGGCTGGCCTTCGTACAGGTGTTGCAACGGGATGTAGGTGCCCGCGTCTTTCTGGTTGTGCAATACCGCATGACGGTGCGAGAACGTACCGCGGCCGATGTCCTGGCCGGTCATGCGAATCGGGTGACCTTCGAACGCCAGGGTCGCGTACGCCATGGTTTCGGCGTAACCCCAGTTGATCGGCAGGCCGCCGGCTTGCATTTTCTGACGGTCTTCGTAGATCTTCGCAACCTGGCGCTGAACCACGAAACCTTCCGGAATTTCCAGCAGCTTGGCGGACAGCTCTTGCAGGGTCTTCAGATCGAACGTGGTGTCGTGACGCGCAGTCCAGGCGTGGCCCAGGTACGGACGCCAGTCGACGAACAGCTCTTTGTTCGGCTCCTTGACCAGGCTTTTCACTACGTGCAGGCCGTTGTCGAGCGCGTTGCGGTATTCGTCGACTTTCGTCTGAACACGCGCTGCGTCAAGCACACCGCTCTGGGTCAGGCGATCGGCATACAGCTCACGCGTGGTGCGCTGCTTGGTGATCTGCTGATACATCAGAGGCTGGGTGCCGCTTGGCTCGTCCGCTTCGTTGTGACCGCGACGACGGTAGCAGACCAGGTCGATCACCACATCACGCTTGAACTGCATGCGGTAGTCGATGGCCAGTTGGGTCACGAACAATACGGCTTCCGGATCATCACCATTCACATGGAGGATCGGCGCCTGGATCATTTTCGCAACGTCGGTGGCGTACTCGGTGGAACGCGAGTCTTCCGGGTTGCTGATGGTGAAGCCAACCTGGTTGTTGATCACGATGTGAACTGTACCGCCAGTCCGGAAGCCGCGAGTCTGCGACATCTGGAAGGTTTCCATGACCACGCCTTGACCTGCGAATGCCGCGTCACCGTGGATGGAAATCGGCAGGACTTTCTCACCGGTAGGGTCGTTACGACGATCCTGACGGGCACGGACCGAACCCTCGACCACTGGCGAAACGATTTCCAGGTGGGACGGGTTGAAGGCCATGGCCAGGTGGACTTCGCCGCCTGCGGTCATCACGTTGGAGGAGAAGCCCTGGTGGTATTTAACGTCACCGGAACCCAGCTCGACCTTCTTCTTGCCTTCGAACTCGTCGAACAGCTCGCGCGGGTTCTTGCCGAAGGTGTTGACCAGCACGTTCAGACGGCCACGGTGGGCCATGCCGATAACGATTTCCTTGGTGCCGTAGGAACCGGAGCGCTGGATCAGCTCGTCCAGCATCGGAATCAGGCTCTCGCCGCCTTCCAGGCCGAAACGCTTGGTGCCAGGGTATTTGGTACCCAGGTATTTTTCCAGACCTTCACCTGCGGTGACGCGCTCGAGCAGATGGCTCTTGATGTCGGCCGAATACACCGGACGACCACGCACGCCTTCCAGACGCTGCTGGAACCACTGGCGCTGCTCGGAATCGACGATGTGAGTAAATTCAGCGCCGATGGTGCGGCAATATGTCTGCTGCAACGCTTCGTGAATTTCGCGTAGGCTCGCTTCCTCTTTGCCGATGAACAGGTCGCCGGCACGGAAGGTCGTATCAAGATCGGCATTGGTCAAGCCGTAATGATTGATCGACAGGTCTGCAGGTGCAGGACGCTGCCACAGCCCCAGCGGGTCAAGCTGGGCTGCCTGGTGGCCACGCATACGGTAGGCCTGGATCAGTCGCAGTACTTCAACTTGCTTCTTCTCGTGCTCACTGCTCACGCTGCCGGCGGAAACCGGTTGGGCGCGGCGCTGGTTCTTTGCCAGCAGCACGAAATGATCGCGAATCGTCGAGTGCGATACATCGGTGGCAGCGTTGCCGTCAGCGGGCAACGTCTGAAATTTGGTGCGCCACTCTTCCGGCACAGCGTTAGGGTCGTGCAGGTAGAGCTCATAAAGCTCTTCCACATAGGCAGCGTTACCACCTGAAAGATAGCCGCTGTTCCACATGCGCTGCATCACGCTTTCTTGCATGCTTGGTCACCCTCGGTTAGGGGAACACCATCGGCGAAGACACCGAGCAAGCTTGCAGAAGTCCGAGTGCAGCGACCAAAACAAGCCACTTAGGATCACGCTGATAGTCCGGGTACCAGCCCGGATGCCCCTGCTTGTCTCATTTCTTCAAAATAAGAGCCGCAGCCTTGTGGGCTGCCACTCTGGTTATAGCCAAGACGCGGGTTGAAGCCCGCGCCTTAGCCTCTACGGGTACAGCAGTTCTACGGGTACAACAGCTGAATCACACGCCGCTTTGCAGCAGCATGTTACGTATGTGACCGATGGCCTTAGTCGGGTTCAGGCCTTTCGGACATACGTTGACGCAGTTCATGATCCCGCGGCAGCGGAATACGCTGAACGGGTCATCCAGCGAAGCCAGACGCTCGGAAGTCTTGGTGTCGCGGCTGTCTGCCAGGAAGCGGTAGGCTTGCAGCAGAGCAGCTGGACCCAGGAACTTGTCCGGGTTCCACCAGAAGGACGGGCAAGAGGTCGAGCAGCAAGCGCACAGGATGCACTCGTACAGACCGTCGAGCTTTTCACGCTCTTCAGGAGTCTGCAGACGCTCGATGGCCGGAGCCGGCGTGTCGTTCTGCAGGAAAGGCTTAACCTTTTCGTATTGCTTGTAGAAGATGCTCATATCGACGACCAGGTCACGGATAACCGGCAAACCTGGCAGAGGACGAACGATCAACTTGTTACCTTTGACAACAGCGGACAGCGGCGTGACGCAGGCCAGACCGTTTTTGCCGTTGATGTTCATGCCGTCGGAACCGCAAACACCTTCACGGCAAGAGCGACGATAGGAGAAACCCTCGTCCTGCTCTTTGATCAGGGCCAGCACGTCCAGCACCATCAGGTCTTTACCACCGGTGTCGACCTGGAATTCCTGCATGAACGGCGCGGCGTCCTGATCAGGGTTGTAGCGATAAACACTGACTTGCAACATGGCGGCCACCCTTAATAAGTCCGAATCTTAGGTTCAAAAGTCGGAACAGTCTTCGGCGAGAAGTTCACGGCACGCTTGGTAACGCGCTTGTCACCCGGGAAGTACAGGGTGTGGCACAGCCAGTTTTCGTCGTCGCGGTCTTCGTAGTCTTCACGGGCGTGAGCGCCGCGGGACTCTTTGCGGATTTCTGCAGCGATGGCAGTAGCTTCGGCCACTTCCAGCAGGTTTTGCAGTTCCAGCGCTTCGATACGAGCAGTGTTGAACGCCTGGCTCTTATCGTTGATCTTGACGTTGGCGATACGGCCACGCAGATCAGCCAGCTGAGCAATACCCTTCTGCATGTATTCGCCGGTACGGAATACACCGAAGTAGTTCTGCATGCAGCTTTGCAGCTCTTTACGCAGGGTAGCGACGTCTTCGCCTTCGGTACGCGAGTTCAGGCCATCGAGACGCGCCAGGGCTGCGTCGATGTCGGACTGGCGAGGGCGAGCGTAGTCGACGCCTTCTTTCAGGGTCTGCTCCAGGAACAGGCCGGCGGCACGGCCGAATACCACCAGGTCGAGCAGCGAGTTGCCGCCCAGACGGTTGGCACCGTGAACCGATACGCACGCCACTTCGCCTACCGCGAACAGGCCAGGAATGATCTGGTCCTTGCCGTCGGCGTCCTGAGTGATTGCCTGGCCATGAATGTTGGTGGCAACGCCGCCCATCATATAGTGGCAGGTTGGAACAACCGGGATCGGCGCTACGGCTGGATCGACGTGAGCGAAGGTCTTGGACAATTCCATGATGCCTGGCAGACGACTGTGCAGAACCTCTTCACCGAGGTGATCGAGTTTCAGCATCACGTGGTCGCCATCCGGACCGCAACCGTTGCCGGCGATGATTTCTTTAACCATCGAGCGAGCAACCACGTCACGACCAGCAAGGTCTTTGGCGTTCGGAGCATAACGCTCCATGAAACGCTCGCCGTGCTTGTTGATCAGGTAACCGCCTTCACCGCGGCAACCTTCGGTAACCAGTACACCGGCGCCGGCGATGCCGGTCGGGTGGAACTGCCACATTTCGATGTCTTGTACCGGCACGCCAGCACGCAGAGCCATGCCGACGCCGTCACCGGTGTTGATCAGGGCGTTGGTGGTGGACGAGTAGATACGACCTGCACCGCCAGTCGCCAGAACGGTGGCGTTAGCGCGGACGTAGGAGGTTTCGCCGGTTTCGATGCAGATGACGATCATGCCGACAAAGGCACCGTCTTCGTTCTTCACCAGGTCGACGCCGTAGTATTCGTTGAGGAATACCGTGCCGGCCTTCAGGTTGGCCTGGTACAGAGTGTGCAGCAGAGCGTGACCGGTACGGTCGGCAGCAGCGCAGGTACGGGCAGCCTGGCCACCTTTACCGAAGTCTTTCGACTGACCGCCGAACGGACGCTGATAGATGCGACCCTGTTCGGTACGGGAGAACGGCAAGCCCATGTGCTCGAGCTCGAAGACCGCTTCCGGGCCTACGGAACACATGTATTCGATAGCGTCCTGGTCACCGATGTAGTCGGAACCCTTGACGGTATCGTACATGTGCCAGCGCCAGTCATCGTTCGGATCAGCGGACGCGATGGCGCAGGTGATGCCACCCTGGGCGGATACAGTGTGCGAACGAGTCGGGAAAACCTTGGTAACTACGGCAGTCTTGTGACCACCTTGTGCCAGCTGCAGCGCAGCGCGCATGCCAGCACCGCCGCCGCCAATGATAATGGCGTCGAACGAAAGCGTATTTACTGAGTTAGACATGAATCAGATACCCCAGAGAATCTGCACACCCCAGACGAAGTAAGCGAACATCGCAACGCCGCATACTGCCTGGAAAAGGAAACGTACTGCAGTCGCGGACTTGCCCAGCGCCATTGGCGTCAGGTAGTCGGTCGCGATGGTCCACATGCCGACCCAGGCGTGAGCGCCAAGGGCAACCAGGGCCAGTAGACTGAAGATGCGCATCCAGTTGTTTGCGAACAGCAAGTGCCATTGGGCGTAGCCAAGGCCAGGGTGCGCAACAAGGTATCCGATCAGGAAAATGAAATAAGCCGCGAGAACGACCGCAGACACACGCTGCGCCATCCAGTCATAGAGGCCCGAACGCGATAGGTTCGTAACGCTGGTTACCATATCCAAACTCCCGCCAGAACGATCAACACCACGGAAACGGCGATGATAATTTTCGAGCCCAGCTTGCCGCCTTCCAGCGTCTCACCGATGCCCATGTCCATGATCAGATGGCGTACACCGGCCACCATGTGATACAGCAAGGCGGACAGCAGGCCCCATGCTACGAACTTGGCCAGCGGACTGGTCAAGCATGCCTTCACCTCGGCAAAACCTTCCTCGGAACCCAGGGATTTGCTCAATGCATACAGCATGAAGCCAAGGCCCAGGAAGAGGATGATGCCGGAAACACGGTGAAGAAACGACGTAACGCCGGTGATGGGGAGTTTGATGGTCCTTAGGTCTAGGTTTACAGGTCGTTGGCTTTTCACGGCTTTTTTTTCACACTGAAGAGCCCCTAACAATCAGGGCAAAGTTGTTGGGGAGTGCACTGGTCAGGTAACCACCACCCAGGGATGCGACCCCCAATAAAGCAGGCCCAAAAGCCCCTGGCGGTCGGTGGCCGAGTATAGACAGTTAGGCTACTAATGACAACGCGTTCACCTTCCCCTAATAGCTCATTGCGCAAGCGGGATAAAAGGCGTAAACGGCAGGTAATTTCGAGGAAAAAGTCCGGTTAAAGCCTTCTGGAGCAAGACTTTAGGCAAATTGACATTCGAATTTATCTCACTATAGTGGTGCGGGCCCTGCGTGGGGGGTCTGTCTGATGATTTCAAGCATAAATAGGAGGCCACATGGCTGACAAAAAAGCGCAGTTGATCATCGAGGGCGCAGCCCCCGTCGAGCTGCCCATTTTAACCGGCACCGTTGGTCCCGATGTAATCGACGTTCGGGGCCTGACGGCCACGGGCCGCTTCACTTTTGACCCGGGTTTCATGTCGACCGCCTCTTGCGAGTCGAAGATTACCTATATCGACGGCGACAACGGAATTCTGTTGCACCGCGGCTACCCGATCGAGCAACTCGCCGAGAAGTCGGACTATCTGGAAACCTGCTATCTGCTGCTCAACGGCGAATTGCCGACTGCAGAACAGAAGGCCCAGTTCGTCAGCACCGTCAAGAACCACACCATGGTTCATGAGCAACTGAAGACCTTCTTCAACGGCTTCCGCCGCGACGCCCACCCGATGGCCGTCATGTGCGGTGTAGTTGGCGCCCTTTCGGCCTTCTACCACGACTCCCTGGACATCAATAACCCGCAGCATCGTGAAATCTCCGCGATCCGCCTGGTTGCCAAGATGCCAACCCTCGCAGCGATGGTTTACAAGTACTCCATGGGTCAACCCATGATGTACCCGCGCAACGACCTGTCGTACGCGGAAAACTTCCTGCACATGATGTTCAACACGCCGTGCGAGATCAAACCGATCAGCCCGGTACTCGCCAAGGCCATGGACCGGATCTTCATCCTCCACGCCGACCACGAGCAGAACGCATCGACCTCCACCGTACGCCTGGCCGGCTCGTCGGGTGCCAACCCGTTCGCCTGTATCGCTGCCGGTATCGCTGCACTCTGGGGCCCGGCTCACGGCGGCGCCAACGAAGCCGTGCTGACCATGCTCGACGAAATTGGCGATGTCTCGAACATCGACAAGTTCATCGCCAAGGCCAAGGACAAGAACGATCCGTTCAAACTGATGGGCTTCGGTCACCGGGTTTACAAAAACCGCGACCCACGCGCTACCGTCATGAAAAAGACCTGCGACGAAGTGCTCAAGGAATTGGGTATCCAGAACGATCCGCAACTCGAACTGGCCATGCGCCTGGAAGAGATCGCCCTGACCGACCCGTACTTCATCGAACGCTCGCTGTACCCGAACGTCGACTTCTACTCGGGGATCATCCTCAAGGCGATCGGCATTCCAACCAGCATGTTCACCGTAATCTTCGCCCTTGCGCGGACCGTCGGCTGGATCTCCCACTGGAAAGAAATGCTCTCCAGCCCGTACAAGATTGGCCGCCCGCGCCAGCTGTACACCGGCTACGAGTCGCGTGACATTACCCGGCTTGAAGACCGCAAGTAAGACCTGTCTTGCGATAACGTCTTAGCTGCACCGGAAACGGCCTCTGCCTCTGATACAAGAGCAGAGGCCGTTTTTGTTTACCCCTGTCCCTCCCCGCCCCTACGGGTAAAGACAAACAAAAATGCCCCGATCTCTCGACCGGGGCATTTCTGTTTAACGCTGCTTATATATAGACGCTTATACAACTCTATACGTTAGTGCGACACCGCCCCGCTCGCCCCCAATCCGGTCTGCGAACGGACGAACTGCGGGAAGAACAGCGCCCGCTCATTGTCAGCTGCCGCGGACTTGTCGGTGATGGAGAAGAACCAGATGCCGACAAAGGCAATGGCCATCGAGAACAGCGCCGGGTACTCATACGGGAAGATCGCCTTCTCGTGCCCCATGATCTGCACCCAAATGGTCGGGCCCAACACCATCAAGCCCACCGCGCTGATCAGCCCCATCCAGCCGCCAACCATCGCCCCGCGAGTCGTCAGCTTCTTCCAGTACATGGAAAGCAGCAGTACCGGGAAGTTGCAGCTGGCAGCGATCGAGAATGCCAGGCCCACCATGAACGCGATGTTCTGGCTTTCGAACAGGATACCCAGAACAATCGCCAACACGCCCAAGGCGATGGTGGTGATCTTCGAAACCCGGATTTCATCCTTCTCGTTAGCCTTACCCTTCTTGATCACACTGGCGTACAGGTCGTGAGACACCGCCGTGGCCCCGGCCAGGGTCAGACCGGCAACCACCGCCAGAATGGTGGCGAAGGCCACCGCCGAGATGAAGCCGAGGAAGATACTGCCGCCCACTGCATTGGCCAGGTGCACCGCCGCCATGTTGTTGCCGCCCAACAGCGCCCCAGTAGCGTCCTTGAAGGCCGGGTTGGTGCTGACCAGCAGGATCGCGCCGAAGCCGATGATGAACGTCAGGATGTAAAAGTAGCCAATGAAGCCGGTGGCATACAGCACGCTTTTGCGCGCTTCTTTAGCGTCACTCACGGTGAAGAAGCGCATCAGGATATGCGGCAGGCCAGCGGTACCGAACATCAATGCCAGGCCAAGGGAGAATGCCGAGATCGGGTCTTTCACCAGACCGCCCGGGCTCATGATCGCTTCACCTTTGGGGTGAACCTTGATCGCCTCGGAGAACAGCGTATTGAAGTCGAAGTGGACGTGCTTCATCACCATCAGCGCCATGAACGACGCACCGGACAACAACAGCACAGCCTTGATGATCTGCACCCAAGTGGTCGCCAGCATGCCGCCGAACAACACATAGAGGCACATCAGGATCCCCACCAGAATCACCGCAACATGGTAGTCCAGGCCAAACAGCAGCTGGATCAGCTTACCGGCACCGACCATTTGCGCGATCAGATAGAACGCCACCACCACCAGCGAACCGCAGGCGGACAAGGTGCGAATCTGGGTTTGCCCAAGGCGGTAGGACGCCACGTCGGCAAAGGTGTACTTACCCAGGTTACGCAGACGCTCGGCGATCAAAAACAGAATGATCGGCCAGCCCACCAGGAAGCCGATCGAGTAGATCAGACCATCGTAGCCCGACGCGAACACCAGCGCGGAGATCCCCAGGAAGGACGCCGCCGACATGTAGTCACCGGCAATCGCCAGACCGTTCTGCAAACCGGTGATCCTGCCACCCGCCGCGTAGTAGTCAGCCGCCGACTTGTTGCGCTTGGAGGCCCAGTAAGTGATGCACAGCGTTGCGCCGACGAACACCACGAACATCAGGATCGCCGACACGTTGAGCGGTTGTTTATGCACTTCGCCGGTAAGCGCTTCGGCCGCCCAAACGGCCGGTGCGAAGGCTGCAATGCCTAAAGCTGCCAATAGACGCCGGATCATTGCTGAGCCTCCTTGAGAATCGCATTGTTCAGGTCGTCGAATTCGCCATTGGCGCGTCGTACGTAGATGGCGGTCAGGATGAAGGCCGAAACAATCAGCCCTACACCAATCGGGATGCCCCAGGTAATCGATGACCCGGGGCTGATCTTCGCCCCCAGCACATGCGGCCCGTAAGCAATCAGAAGAATGAATCCGGAGTACAACCCAAGCATGATCGCCGAGAGAATCCAGGCGAACCTTTCCCTTTTACGAACCAGCTCCTTGAAGCGCGGGCTGTTTTGAATCGAGAGGTAAATGCTGTCGTTCATTGTTTTTATCCTCGCAGCACAGATTTTAGTTGGAACGTATCCACTCTATGCGGCTACGGAACAGGTTCCAGACGACCTTAGTATTAGAACGACATGACCATTTCGCCAATTTTCAGTCGATAAAAAGCGCCCCTCCCTAACAAAAACACAAAAGCCACCTACATCACTGTAGGAGCACGGCTTGCCGGCGATGACGTCCTTAAGACCGCATCGCGAGCAAGCTCGGCTCCTACAGTGATATCAGGTGGCCCTGGAAAGTACTGACTAGACGCGTCAGATCAAATTACTTGGTCCACTCGGCGACGCGCGCCGGGTGTTTGGTCACCCAGTCCTTGGCTGCCACTTCAGGTTTGGCACCATCCTGGATGGCCAGCATGACTTCGCCGATTTCGTCTTTCGACGCCCACTGGAAGTTCTTCAGGAACTTCGCAACTTCCGGCGCTTTGGTTGCCAGTTCTTTGCTACCGATGCTGTTTACGGTTTCAGCTGCGCCATAAACGCCTTTTGGGTCTTCCAGGAAGCGCAGTTTCCACTTGGCGAACATCCAGTGCGGTACCCAACCGGTGACCGCGATGGATTCGTTTTTCTTCTCGGCACGGGTCAGTTCGGCAATCATGCCGGCACCGGAACTGGCCTTGAGGGTGTAGTTGCTCAGACCGTAGTCCTTGATCGCCTGATCGGTCTTGAGCATCACGCCTGAACCGGCGTCAATGCCGACGATACGACCTTTGAAGCTCTCGTCGGTTTTAAGATCCTCAATGGTCTTGGCCTTGACGTACTCCGGCACGATCAGACCGATTTTCGCATCCTTGAAGTTCGGGCCGTAATCGACGACCTGATCCTTGTTCTTCGCCCAGTATTCGCCATGGGTCACTGGCAGCCAGGCCGACAGCATTGCATCGAGTTTACCGGTGGCTACACCCTGCCACATGATCCCGGTGGCCACGGCTTGCAGTTTCACGTCGTAGCCGAGCTTTTGCTTGATCACTTCCGCAGCCACGTTGGTTGTGGCGACGCTGTCCGACCAGCCATCGACATAACCGATCGTCACTGCCTTGCCTTCGGCGCTGGCCACAGTAGAACTGATCGCCAGCACCAAAGCCGCACCTGCGCCCAAGAGTCGTCGCATCTTCATCGTTACTTCCCCGAAAGTGCTGCGCTCGACGGATGCCGAGCAACGTCAACGTATTGTTATGGTGCACAGCGCCCCCATCACGCCTCACCGCAAACTCGTTCGAACATCAGCGGAGTACTGATGCCCCGATAATCAACCTCGCGCCCAAGACGACCTGCTCTGGCTGCGACCTCAAGGCATCGAGAAACGACATCAGAACGCCAGTAATCGCGCCCTGCAAAAATGCCCCTGCGAATCCCGCCTGAACTTTGCATGTCAAAACCATGCAGGTCACCAGGCACGGGACAAATGCAGGTAAGATGCGCGGCTTTGTTCCCAGACGGCCTGACCATGCCCGCCACCTCGCGCTTCCCCTTCTTCGCTTATCTATTTGCCTGCCTGCTTGGCCTGTTTGCCCTTGGTGGTTACTGGTACGGGCTCGGTCAACCGGTGCTGCTGCCGGACGTGGCCAGCGCCACGCACAAATTGCAGTGTGCCTCGTACACACCGTTCGACAAGGACCAATCGCCGTTCGATCAGCCGTTCAAACTGCGCCCTGAACGCATGGACGCCGACCTCGCGTTGCTGGCAACCCGCTTCGAGTGCATTCGCACCTATTCGATGACCGGTCTCGAAGCGCTGCCGGACCTGGCGCGCAAGCGTGGCCTGAAGCTGATGATCGGCGCCTGGGTCAACAGCAACCCGGTGGACACTGCCAAGGAAGTCGAACTGCTGATCGCCGAGGCCAACGCCAACCCGGACGTGGTCAGTGCGGTGATCGTCGGCAACGAAACCCTGCTGCGCAAGGAAGTCACCGGCGCGCAATTGGCCAAGCTGATCAACCACGTCAAGAGCCACGTCAAACAGCCAGTGACCTACGCCGACGTCTGGGAGTTCTGGCTCAAGCATCCCGAAGTCGCCCCGGCGGTGGACTTCCTGACCATCCATTTGCTGCCGTACTGGGAAGATGATCCGTCCAACATCGACGCCGCCCTGCAGCACGTTGCCGAGGTTCGGCAGATCTTCGGCAGCCGCTTCGCGCCCAAGGACGTGCTGATTGGCGAAACCGGCTGGCCGAGTGAAGGTCGCCAGCGGGAAACCGCAGTACCGAGCCGCGTCAACGAAGCCAAGTTCATTCGTGGTTTTGTGGCGATGGCCGAGCAACAAGGCTGGCACTACAACCTGATCGAAGCCTTTGACCAACCGTGGAAACGCGCCAGTGAAGGTGCGGTCGGCGGTTACTGGGGGCTGTTCGACGCAAACCGCCAGGACAAAGGCGTACTGGCCGGCCCCGTCACCAACCTGCCGTTCTGGCCGCAATGGCTGGCTGTCGGCGGTCTGATCTTCCTCGGTACGCTGATGCTTGGCGGCCGCGTACGCAGTACTCGCGCAGCGTTGATGCTGCCACTGCTCGGTGCGGTCGCTGCATGCTCCATTGGCACCTGGGGTGAGCTGGCTCGCGCTACCAGCCGCTTTGCCGATGAGTGGATCTGGGCTGCGTTACTGACCGGCCTGAACTTTTTGGTGCTGGCCCATGCGGCGTTGTTCCTCAGCGCCAGAACCGGTTGGCGTGAACGCGCCTTCAATGCACTGGAACGTCGCGCTGGCTGGCTGCTCGCTGCCGCAGGATTCGCTTGCGCGGTGATGATGCTGGGGCTGGTGTTCGAACCGCGCTATCGCAGCTTCCCAAGCGCCGCCCTGCTGCTGCCAGCGCTGGTCTATCTGATTCGCCCGGTCAGTGCTCCGCGCCGGGAAATCGCGCTGCTGACCTTCATCATCGGCGCCAGCATTGCCCCGCAGCTGTACCGCGAAGGCCTGTTCAACCAGCAAGCCTGGGGCTGGGCGCTGGTTTGCCTGCTGATGATTGCCGCGCTGTGGCGCAGCTTGCGGGTTCGCAATACCTGATAAACAGCATTGATTATCGGCGGTCTTTTGTGGCGAGGGGGCTTGCCCCCGCTGGACTACGGAGTAGTCCCGAGTCCAGCCGATTCACCACGAGTTTTTTACGGCTGCTTCGCAGCCGAACGGGGCGGTGCGGCGTTCCGTCAAGCCGCCTCGCCACGTGCCCGGACCAACCGCAACCCGGCAATCACCACGGCAAATACCGCAATGCCGGTGTTGTACAGCGCCAATGCCGGAAATCCGAACACCAGCGCCAACACTGCCAGCCACCAGCCAGCCCGGCCCTGCACCACAAAGCCCAGCACCGCTGCCGCCAATGCAGCCCCGCCCATCACCTTGAAGTGAATCATCAAGCCGAGGGTCGAGCGCGCCTGGCATTCCCAACGGCTTGCCTCATCAACGCAGAGACCAACCCACTGGGCATCCTCCATCAGGACATAACGCAGGCCATAACTGGCGGCCAGCCACAGCGGCAAGGCGATAAGCAAAATAATGACGGGCAGACGGCGAGACATGAAGCACTCCGATAAACGAAAACGGCGCCCAGCTTAATCGCCCGCCAGCCGTAAGCAAGCGAGACCATCAGAAATCTGTTCAGCCAACCGCTGCAAAGTGTATCGTTCAGCCGCTATTGATCCGAATTCAGCCTCTTTGGTGCCGCCGCATGGCACTTTGGCGCAACACCGGTGGTCATAGCCTGCGAACCTCATCAGGTACCTTCCTCTAAGGGAATTAGTCATGCTCCGTTCCTTGCGCTTTGCTGCCTTGATAGGCGGCGTTATTTTGAGTGCGTCCGTACTGGCGGCAGACATCGACGCCGTCAGTTATGGCTACCCCTTGACCAACCCGTTCGAGGCGACCATCGCCACGACCCCGCCGGAGTTGCGTCCCGAGTTGCCGTCCGATGACGCGATTCATCAATCGGATTACACCCTGAAGCTGCGCCCGGAACGCGAGTTCGACCTGCCGGACAATTTCTGGCCAGTGAAAAAGCTCACCTATCGCATGGCCACACAGGATCACGCCGCACCGCTGATTTTCCTGATTGCCGGCACCGGCGCACGCTTCGACAGCAGCATTAACGAATACCTGAAAAAGCTCTACTACAAGGCCGGTTATCACGTCGTGCAACTGTCCTCACCGACCAGTTTCGACTTCATGAGCGCCGCTTCCCGCTTTGCCACCCCGGGCGTGTCAAAGGAAGACGCCGAGGACATGTACCGCGTGATGCAAGCGGTGCGTGCACAAAACCCGAAGCTGCCGATCACCGACTACTACCTCACCGGCTACAGCCTGGGTGGACTGGATGCGGCGTTTGTCAGCAAGCTGGATGAAACCCGACGCAGCTTCAACTTCAAGAAAGTCTTGCTGCTCAATCCTCCAGTCAACCTCTACACCTCTGTCACCAACCTCGACAAACTGGTGCAAACCGAGGTCAAGGGCATCAACAACAGCACCACGTTCTATGAACTGATGCTCAACAAGCTGACGCGCTACTTCCAGCAAAAAGGCTACATCGACCTCAACGACGCGCTGGTCTACGACTTCCAGCAATCGAAACAGCACCTGACCAACGAACAGATGGCCATGCTGATCGGCACCTCGTTCCGCTTTTCGGCCGCCGACATCACCTTCACCTCGGACCTGATCAACCGACGCGGCCTGATCACCCCGCCCAAGTTTCCGATCACCGAAGGCACCAGCCTCACGCCATTCCTCAAGCGTGCACTGCAATGTGATTTCAACTGCTACCTCACCGAGCAGGTGATCCCGATGTGGCGCGCCAGGACCGACGGCGGCAGCATCTTGCAGCTGATTGACCAGGTCAGCCTCTACGCACTCAAGGACTACCTGCACGACAGCCCGAAAATTGCCGTGATGCACAATGCCGACGATGTGATCCTCGGCCCGGGCGACCTCGGTTTCTTGCGTAAAACCTTCGGCGATCGCCTGACGGTTTACCCTCACGGCGGCCATTGCGGCAACCTCAACTACCGCGTCAACGCCGACGCCATGCTGGAGTTCTTCCGTGGCTAAACACCTCCTTCTGCTTGCTGCACTGCTTGGCGCAGTCGGCTATGCCCATGCCGACAACAGCAAGGCCAACTCCACGACTGTGGTTGATCAGGATGGCTTCACCGAGCCGATGACCAAACTCAAGTTCAACCCGGGGCTGGACCAGCGTGAGTTCGAACGCTCGACCCTGAATGCGCTGAGTGTCTATGACCCGCTGGAGTCGTGGAACCGTCGGGTCTACCACTTCAACTACCGCTTCGACCAATGGGTGTTCCTGCCGGTGGTCGACGGTTATCGCTATATCACCCCAAGCTTCCTGCGCACTGGCGTCAGCAACTTCTTCAACAACCTGGGTGATGTGCCCAATCTGGTGAACAGCCTGCTGCAGTTCAAGGGCCAGCGTTCGCTGGACATCACCGGGCGATTGCTGCTCAACACGACCCTCGGCATCGGCGGCCTGTGGGACCCGGCCACCGCCATGGGCCTGCCGCGCCAGGTCGAAGACTTCGGCCAGACGCTGGGCTTCTACGGGGTTCCGGGCGGCGCTTACTTCGTACTGCCAATCCTCGGCCCCTCGAACCTGCGCGATACCGCAGGCCTTGCGGTCGACTATACGGCGGAGTCGGCCATCAACTACCTGAACGTCTCGAAAGTCAGCGCAAACCACCCGGAAATCTGGGTCCTGCGCAGCATCGACAAGCGCTATCAGACCAACTTCCGCTACGGCCAGCTGAACTCGCCGTTCGAGTACGAGAAAGTGCGTTACGTGTACACCGAAGCGCGCAAGTTGCAGATCGCCGAGTAATTTCAGCGGTAACAATAAAAGGCCATTCGAGAAGATCGAATGGCCTTTTATTCAGTGCATTTATTTCGTCGACCATCGATTAGTTCTCAACACCTTTAATACACTACCATTAGTAAGGTAAACGTGTGACCCATTCGCATTCACCGCCACCGAATTCGGCGCCCCACCAACAGTAATATCATCGACCACCTCATGGTTATTTTCTATGTCAACTACTGTCATTTTGGCACCGATCGCCGCAACTATAAACGCATGTGAGTTATTCGGCGTCAAGGCGGCAGCAGTGGCCCTCCCGTCAAGCTCAGCAATAACTTTTTTATTTATGAGATCATGCACCTGAACCCAGTCATTTGGAGCACTACTCACATAGAGATGAGAGCCTCCTGAATTGAGTGCCAATACATCCCCACCACGAAAGGCGTTAACGCTTACTTTACTCCACCCAAGCAGATCTATAACATTAATAAAACTACCGTCGCTTACACCGGCATGATTGCCTTCCCTGCTGAGCGCACGTCTATTTGGGCGAAAATAGAGAGCGAGCGTTTTTTTAACTTGAGGATTATCACCCAAATCAAACTCCTGAAAATCAAGCCCGGACATTGCATACGCACTAAAAGGGTTCTTACTCGCTAGCATTTGGTATACGCTCAGCGGTATATCCCTCACTTTACTCCAATCAGAAGCAGACAGTTCCAGGATGATATTCCGGTCTACAAAATCAATATAGGCTCTCGACTTGTCTGAACTAAAAATAACACTGCGCGCTCGCCCCTGCACACTCAACCTCTTAGCAACGAGACCATCAGCGGCATTTACTATTACCACTTCCCCTGAGCTAGGAACACATACCACAATAACGCGGCCATCTGGACTGATGGCGAACTCCTGCGCTCCAGGGAGCTCAATCGTCCCCTCAAAGTAACTAGACACCATAAAAACACTCCATTATCTAAAAGTCCGGATTGCACGTCGCACGCGTGTCAATCAGACCTTTATTACTGAGCATTGCCTACTGTCATAAATACCAGTCACGACAAACGGTAAAAACAAGAATACCAACCGTGAAAACTGGAGATCACCCGAGTAACTTATCGGCAAAAAAAAGGCCATTCGACTCGAATCGAATGGCCTTTTTTCATGCCTGTCCCACATTTTGGACAATGTTCGGTTTCAGCCTTTCAGCGCTTTCCAGAACTTGCTGACAACCATCACTGCTGCCAACACCACCGCACCCGCCACAATACCCGCCACCGCATTCAGCAAGGTCGGCACGATAAACCCGGCACCACCGGCACCTGCACCGACGCCTTCAATCCAGTGATGCACCACCGGCACACCGTGGGTCAGGATCCCGCCGCCGACCAAAAACATCGCCGCCGTACCGATCACCGAGAGGCTTTTCATCATGTACGGCGCGGCGCGCAGGATCGCGCCACCGATGCTTTTGGCCATTTGCCCAGGCTTGCGGGTCAGCCACAGGCCAAGGTCGTCGAGCTTGACGATACCCGCCACCAGGCCATAGACGCCGATGGTCATGACGATAGCGATGCCTGAAACCACAATCACTTGCTGCATCAGTGTTGCACCGGCGACGGTGCCGAGGGTGATGGCGATGATTTCAGCCGAAAGAATGAAGTCGGTGCGCACCGCGCCTTTGATCTTGTCCTGCTCGTATGCCACCAGATCTGTCGCCGGATCAGCGACGGCTTCAACCAACTGCGCGTGTTCCGCCTGATCTTCAGTCTTGCTGTGCAAAAACGAGTGGGCAAGCTTTTCAAAGCCTTCTAAACACAAGTAGGCGCCACCGACCATCAACAAGGGCGTCACCAGCCAAGGAACGAATGCACTGATGGCCAGCGCCGACGGCACCAGGATCAGCTTGTTGCGAAACGAGCCCTTGGCCACGGCCCAGACCACCGGAATTTCCCGCTCGGCGCGGACACCGGATACCTGCTGGGCGTTGAGCGCCAAGTCGTCACCGAGCACGCCGGCGGTCTTCTTCGCGGCCATCTTGGTCATCAGCGCGACGTCATCGAGTACAGCGGCGATATCGTCGATCAACACCAGCAAACTGCTTCCAGCCATGGGTAAAGCTTCCCTACGCAAATAAAGTGCGCGGAGCATAACGTGCCCGGTGCGAGGGAAGCGAGACACCTCAACGTTCGGTTTGAGCAGCCGATTGCCCTTGCCAGCCTCCACCCAGGCTCTGGAACAACGCGACGCTGCCCTGACTCAGCAAACCTTGGGTATCGCGCAGGTTCTGCTCGGCTTGCAGCAGGACCAATTGCTGAGTCAGCACCGTTTGCTGACTGACGGTGCCCGCGCGCTTTTGCGCCTCCTGGCTGCCGAACAATTGCCGGTTGCGCTGGTAGATCTGCTCGAAGGCCTGGGCCTGGGTGTGCAGGTGATTGATCGCCGAGAGGTTGTCTTCAACGTTTTGCAATGCACTGAGTACCGTGCCGCGATAGTTCGCCACATCCTGATCGTAACTGGCCTGCGCCTGCTGCACCGCGGCTTCCCGGGCACCGCCCTCGAAAAGGGTTTCGGCCAACGCCGGGCCAAGGGTCCAGACCCGGTTCGGCACGCTGAACAAGCCACCCAGCGCCGTACCGCGATAACCGACCTGACCGGTCAGATTCAGCGTCGGGAAAAACGCCGCCTCGGCCACGCCGATCTTCGCATTCGCCGCCGCTGCCGCACGCTCGGCGGACACCACATCGGGACGGCGCTGCAACAGACTCGACGGCAGGCTCAGCGGCGGCATGGGCACCACGAAGCGATAGTTTGCCGTCGACGGCAGATTGAATTGCGCAGGCGCCACGCCCACCAGCACCGCCAGCGCATGCTCGAACTGCTCACGCGAGCGCTGTGCAGTTTGCAAGGCCGCGACCACGCTGGTCAGCTGATCCTGGGCGACGAGCAATTGATCGTTGGTCGCGGTGCCTTGCACGGTCTGAATCTGAATCATCGTCAGCAACTGCTGATTGATCGCCTGCTGCTGTTGCAACAAACCGACGTCGATGTCCAGCTGGCGCAAGCCCAGGTAGTTACTGGCGACACTGGCGCTGATGGACAGGCGCACGCCTGCCAGCAGCGCGTCGGAAGCCTGGGCCGACGCCTGACTCGACTCGATGCCGCGCCGCACCAGACCCCACAGATCCGGTTCCCAGCTGGCGCTCAACGTGGCGCTAACCGTTTGCACGACACCGCCAGCACTGCCGCCAGACGAGGTACTGGTGCCAGAGCTGCTACTGCCGCCTGCGCCAACACCCCGCGATCCGGACAACCCGACACCCACCGTCGGCCACAACCCGGCGCGGCTCGACGCCACCTGAGCCTGTGCCAGGCGATAGGCCGCTTCGGCGGCGATGATCGATTGATTGGCCTTGGCTGAGCGCGCAATCAGGTCATTGAGGATCGGGTCCTGGTATGAAAGCCACCACTGGCTGTCCAGCGCGCCCTGCGGATTGGCCGCCGCACGCTGCCATTGCGCACCCTCCTTGAAGCTCATCGGCAATTCGATGGCCGGTTTTTGATAATCAGGGCCGACCATGCAACCGCCAAGTACCACCCAAAGCATGACGCCACTGATCTGTAGCAGCTGGCGAAGCCTGCGTTCGATCGCGCAGCGGTCGCCAAAAGGCTGACGGCGACTTCGTCCCCGAACGCAGGCTTCGCCAGCTGCTACAAGGGATTTGCGTTCACTGCTCATTCACGTCTCCCCAGGCGCCGGGACGCCCGATCGAGCCAGAGATAGATCACCGGGGTGGTGTAAAGCGTCAGCATCTGGCTGAACACCAGCCCGCCAATAATCGAAATGCCCAGCGGCCGACGCAGCTCCGAGCCGTAGCCACTGCCGAGTACCAGCGGCAACGCACCGAGGATCGCGGCCAGCGTGGTCATCATGATCGGCCGGAAGCGGATCAGGCACGCCCGGCGAATCGCCTCCTTGGCGCTCAGCCCCTGCTCCCGGCGCTCGGTGATCGCAAAGTCGATCATGATGATCGCGTTCTTCTTGACGATGCCGATCAGCAAAATCACCCCCACCAAGGCAATGATCGACAACTCGGTGCCGGTCAACAACAAGGCAATTAGCGCTCCCACGCCGGCCGATGGCAAGGTCGACAGGATGGTCAACGGGTGGGTCAGGTTTTCGTAGAGGATGCCCAGCACGATGTACACCGACAACAACGCTGCGCAAATCAGCAGCGGCTCGCTGGCCACCGACGACTGGAACACCTGCGCCGTCCCGGCGAATTGCCCGACCACGCTGGCGGGCATTCGCAGCTGTGCCACGGCATTGTCGACCAATGCCGTGGCCTGGCCGATGGACACACCGGACGCCAGGTTGAACGAGGCCGTCACCGCCGGGAACGTGCCCTGGTGACTGATGGAAATGGCCGTGCGATCCACCGAGTAATCGGCCAGCGCCGACAACGGCACCAACTGCGGGTTGGCGTTGGCACTCAGGTTCGGCACAACGCTGCGGCCCCTGCTCACCGCGAGCGTGCCAACCGGCACATAGATCGAGCCGAGCGTTGCCGGGTCAGTCCAGTACGGCGGCGCTACCTCCATCACGATGTGGTACTGATTGGCCGCGCGATAAATGGTCGAGACCTGGCGCTGGCCAAAGGCGTCGTACAGTGTCTGGTCGATCGCCGAAATACTGACCCCGAGCCGTGCCGCCACATCGCGGTTGATCTTCACGTTGGCCAGCAGGCTGTTGTCCTGCTGATCGGTGTTGAGGTCGGTCAGTTGCGGCAATGCATGCAATACCGCCAGCACCTTGGGCACCCATTCATCCAGCGTGCTCTGATCATCGGCGGTCATCGTGTACTGGTACTGCGCGCCACTCTGGCGACCACCGACGGTGATGTCCTGGGACGACTGCAAATACAGGCGCGTACCCGGCATCTCGCCGAGGGTGCGGCGGACTTGCGCGATCACCTGATCGGCGCCGTCCCGGCGCTCGGCCAGCGGCTTGAGGGCTATGAACAACTGCGCCGTGTTGATCGCCCCGCCACCGCCCCCACCTCCGCCGACAAAACCGCCCACCGTCAGCACGTTCGGATTGCCCAGGACCTTCTGGTTGATCTCCCTGAAACTGCGTTGCATCGACGCGTAGGAAACGCTTTGTGGCGCGACGATGCTGCCGGACAAACGCCCGGTGTCTTCCTGTGGAAAAAAGCCCTTGGGCACCCACACATACAACACCCCGGCGAAGGCAATCACCACCAGTGTGAGCAGGCCCATCAGCACCGAGTGCTCGATGACCCAGCCGAGAGTACGGTCGTAAAACCGGTGAAATCGCGAGTCGGGTTGATCGCTGTCGTTCGTCGCCTGCTCCTGAGTGCGCAGCAATAGGCTGGACAGCATCGGCGTGACCGTCAGCGAGATCAGCATGGAAATCATGATCGCCACCGACAAGGTGATCGAGAACTCGCGAAACAGCCGGCCGACAATCCCGCCCATCAACAACAATGGAATGAACACCGCCACCAGCGATACGCTGATGCTCAGCACGGTGAAGCCGACTTCCTGCGCGCCCACCAAGGCTGCATGCAGACGGCTCTCGCCTTTTTCCAGGTGACGCATGATGTTCTCGACCACCACGATCGCATCGTCCACCACGAACCCGGTGGAAATGGTCAGCGCCATCAGCGACAGGTTGTTCAGGCTGTAGCCGAGGAAATACATCGCGCCGAAGGTGCCCAACAGCGACAACGGCACCGCAATGGCCGGCACCAGGGTGCTGCGCCAATCGCGAAAGAAGCCGAACGTCACCAGCGTCACCAGCACAATCGAGGCGATCAGCGACAACTCGACATCATGCAGCGACGCACGAATGGTGGTGGTGCGGTCCATCAGGATATTGAGTTTGATGCTCGCCGGAATCGAACTTTGCAGGAACGGCAGTTCGGCTTTCACCGCATCCACGGCACTGATGACGTTCGCCCCCGGCTGCTTGAACACCACCAGCAGCACCGCCGACTTGCCGTTGGACAGACCGAAATTGCGCAAGTCCTCGACGTCTTCGCGCACATAGCCAAGGTCGGAGATACGCACCACATCACCGTTGTGTTGCCTGACCACCAGCGGCGCGTAATCATCCTTCTTGTAAAGCATGTCGTTCGCCGCAATGCCCTGCGATTGCGCCCCGACGGCCACCGAACCCTTGGGCAGGTTGGCGTTGGAAGATGCGATCACCGCCCGCACCTGCTCCAGGCTGACGCCGTAGTGGTTGAGCCGGTCCGGGTTCAGCTCAATGCGCACCGCCGGCAAGGCGCCGCCACCCACAATCACGTCGCCGACGCCTTTGGTTTGCAGCAGGCGTTGTTGAAGCAGGGTCGAGGCGACATCGTACATTTGCCCCGGTGTGGCAGTGTCTGAGGTCAGGCTGATGACCAGAATCGGCGAATCGGCGGGGTTGACCTTGCGGTAGGTCGGGTTGCCCGCCAGGTCACTCGGCAGGTTGGTTCGCGCCGCATTGATCGCCGCCTGCACGTCCCGCGCGGCGCCGTTGATGTCGCGATTCAAATCGAATTGCAGGTTGATCCGGGTCGCGCCCAAGGTACTGGACGAGGTCATCTGGGTGACGCCGGCGATCTGTCCGAACTGGCGCTCCAGCGGCGTTGCCACCGAGCTGGCGACGGTGCTCGGGTCCGCTCCGGGCAGCGATGCACGGACGCTGATGGTCGGAAAGTCCACCTCGGGCAAGGGCGCCACCGGCAGCAACAGAAACGCCAGGATGCCGGCCAGCGCCAGCCCCGCCGCCAGCAGAGTGGTGGCAATCGGGCGCTGGATGAACGGCGCGCTGAGGTTCATCGCCGTCAGCCTTCAACGACCGGACGTCGCCCACTAAAACGGCGTTCCAGCTTATGCATGGCGAGGAAAATCACCGGCGTGGAGAACAGCGTCAGCAATTGGCTGAGCAGCAGACCGCCGATAATCGCAATCCCCAGCGGATGCCGCAGCTCGGAGCCAATCCCGGTGCCCAGCGCCAACGGCACCGCACCGAACAGCGAGGCCATGCTGGTCATCAAAATCGGCCGAAAACGCAGTTCGGCTGCCTGGCGGATCGCCGCCTGCGGGCTCAAACCGCCCTTGCGCTGCAGCTCCAGCGCGAAGTCGACCATCATGATGCCGTTCTTCATGACGATGCCGATCAGCAGCACAATGCCGATCAAACCAATGATGTCGAACTGCGTGCCGGTGATCAGCAACGCCAGCAATGCGCCCAACGCTGCCGACAGCAGGGTCGAGAGGATCGTCACCGGGTGCACGAAGCTTTCGTAGAGAACCCCCAGCATCAGGTACACCACGACAATCGCCGCGATCACCAGAAATACCTGATTGGATAAAGACGCCTCGAAGGTCGCCGCCGCGCCTTCCAGCGACGCTTGCACGGTCAACGGCAAACCGAGTTGCGACTCCACGTCCTTGAGCCGGTTCACCGCTGCGCCGAGGGACTGGCCAGGTGCGAGATTGAATGACACGTCAGCGTAGGGAAACTGCCCGAGTCGGTTGATGGTGATCGGCGTGCGCACCACTTGCATACTGGCCATGCTCGACAGCGGCGCCACCCCGCCGCCCGGAATGTTCACGTAAAGGCCGGTGAGCAGATCAGCCAGATTGTGCGGCGGATGATCGGTGGCCAGCACCACATGATATTGATTGAGCTGGGTGTAGAGGGTCGACACCTGACGCTGGCCGAAGGCGTCGTACAGCACATCGTCGATGGCTTGCGGCGTAATGCCCAGGCGCGAAGCGGTGGCACGGTCGAAGGTCAGCTGGATCTGATTGCCGAACTGCAGCGCCTGGCTTTGCACGTCGGTGAACATCGGGTCGTGCTTGAGCGCCGTCAGCAGTTTGCCGGTCCACAGCGCCAGCACCTCCGGCTCGGTGGCTTGCAGGCCGAGGCGATAGCTGGTGGTCGACACCGTGGCATCCAGGGTCAAATCCTGCACTGCGTGCAGGTACAGACGAATGCCGGCGTCATCGCTGTTCGCATCCGCCAGCCTGCGGATCACCATCGCGCTGCTGTCGCGCATTCCATGGGGTTTGAGGTTGATCAGCAAATTACCCTGGTTGATCGTCGGGTTGGTCTGATCGATGCCGACAAAAGACGACAGGCTCTCGACTGCCGGATCTCGCAGAATCCTCAGAGCCAGTCGCTGCTGCTCGACCTGCATCTGCTGGAACGAGATGGTTGGCGACGCCTGGGAGATGCCCTGAATCAGCCCGGTATCCTGTTCGGGAAAAAAACCCTTGGGCATGAGTACGATCAGCAGCAAGGTCAGCAACGCGGTGCATATCACCGAGATAAGGGTCAGCAGCTGATGCGCCAACACCCAATCCAGCCCCCGTAAATAGTGACCGTTGACCCGGTCGAAAAAGTCGACCCGTCGCTCCTGCTGCCGGGGCTTGAGCATCCGCGCGCACATCATCGGTGTCAGGGTCAGCGAGATCAGCGCCGAAATAATGATGGTCACCGCCACGGTCATGGCGAACTCGCGAAACAACCGGCCCACCACATCGCCCATGAACAGCAGCGGGATCATCACCGCAATCAGCGCCACCGACAGCGAAATGATGGTGAAGCCGATCTGCGCCGAGCCCTTGAGCGCGGCTTGCAAGGGCGGCTCTCCGGCCTCGATGTAGCGCGTGATGTTTTCGATCATCACGATGGCGTCATCGACCACAAAACCGATGGCAATGGTCAGCGCCATCAGCGTCAGGTTGTTCAGCGAGAAGCCCAATGCGTAGGCTACCGCCAGCGTGCCAATCAGGGTCAGCGGCACCGTGACGGCGGGGATTACGGTCGCCGGGATTTTGCGCAGGAACAGGAAAATTACCAACACCACCAGCACCACCGCGACCGACAATTCGTACTGCACGTCGGTGACCGAGGCGCGGATGGTCTGAGTGCGGTCGGTGAGCACGGCGACTTTCAACGTACCCGGCAGACTGGCGCGCAGCGTCGGCAACAGTCGCTGGACCCGGTCCACCACGTCGATCACGTTGGCCCCGGGCTGGCGCTTGATATTCAGCAGAATCGAGGGCGTGCTGTCGGTCCAGGCCGCCTGACGCGGATTTTCCGGTCCCTGAATGGAACTGGCGATCTGCGCCAGACGAATCGGCGCAGCGTTTTTATAAGCGATCACCAGCTCGTTATAGTCATCGGCCGACTGCAACTGATCGTTGCCGCCAATCGAGTACGCCTGGAACTTGCCGTCGATGTTGCCTTTGGCCTGATTGACATTGGCATTGCCCAGCGCCGTGCGCAGTTCCTCCAATGACAGGCCCAGGTTGTTCAACGCCGAGGTATTGGCCTGAACCCGCACCGCCGGGCGTTGACCGCCGCTGATGGTGACCAGACCAACACCGGTGATCTGCGAGATTTTTTGCGCCAGTCGAGTGTCGGCAAGGTCTTCGATCCTGGTCAGGGGCAACACGTCGGAGGTCAGCGACAGAGTCAGCACCGGGGCGTCTGCCGGGTTGACCTTGCTGTACACCGGCGGGTACGGCAGGTTCGTCGGCAGGAAAGTCCCGGCAGCGTTGATGGCGGCTTGCACCTCTTGTTCGGCGATATCCAGCGACAACGCCAGATCAAATTGCAGGGTAATCACCGAGGCGCCGTCGGAGCTGGTGGAGTTCATCGATTTAAGCCCCGGCATCTCGCCGAGCTGACGCTCCAGTGGCGCGGTGATCGACGAGCTGACCACCTGCGGACTGGCGCCGGTGTATTGGGTAAACACCTGAATAGTCGGGTAATCGACCTCGGGCAGCGCCGACACCGACAGCAAGTGATAACCCAGCATCCCCAGCAGCAACACCGCCACCATCAACAGCGTGGTGGCGACCGGCCGCTCGATAAAGGGCCGCGAGACGTTCATGGCTGGCGGCTGTTCATTGGGCGACGACCTTCACGGGCGAGCCATCATCGAGCTTGTCCGCGCCCTCGGTGATCACCTGTTCGCCGGGTTTGACGCCGTGATCGAGTATCGCCGTGACGTCACCCATCGAAGGACCTGCCTTGATGTTGCGCAGGCTGGCCTTGTCGCCATTGACCACGAATACGAAGTCACCTTTGCTGCCATGTTGAATCGCCGTGGTCGGTGTCACCGGTACCTGGCTCAGCGTGTCGACCTTGAGCCGGGCGTTGACGAACTGATTGGGGAACAACGCATTGCCGGAATCGTCGAACTGCGCCTTGACCTTGATCGTGCCAGTGCTGGTGTCCACCTGGTTATCCAGTGCCAGCAGGCTGCCGGTGCCCAGCAGGCCGTGCTTGTTGCGGTCGTAGGCAAGCACCGTCACCGGCCCTTTGGCCATCGCCTGATGGATCGCCGCCAAATCATCCTCGGGCACCGCGAACACCACCGTCGCCGGGCGCATTTGGGTAATCAGCGCAATACCCGTGGTAGTGGCTGTGGTCACATAGTTGCCCGGATCGACCAGCCGCAAACCCACCACGCCATCGACCGGCGAGGTAATGGTGCAGTAACTCAACTGGACTTCGAGGTTCTGCACACTGCCTTGATCGGCGGCGACCGTGCCTTGTTGCTGCTGCACCAGGGACGCCTGGGTGTCGAGGGTTTGCTGGCTGGTGGAACCGATTTTGATCAATTCGCGAAAACGCGTCAGATCACGCTGGGCATTACTCAACACCGCTTGATCGTGAGCCAGCGTGCCTCTGGCCACCGCCAGTTGTGCCTTCAGCGCCCGATCGTCGATCCGCGCGATGACCTGGCCCTTGCGCACCTGCTGGCCTTCCTCGAATTCGACCGAGGCAAGAATGCCGTTGACCTGCGTTATCACGGTCACACTGCGAGTGGGCGTGACCGTCCCCAGGGCGTCGATATACACCGGCACATCCTGCAAGGTCACCGCCGCAACTGCCACCGGCTCGGCAGGTGTTGGCGGCTTGCCTTTGCGTTGTCCGCTCTCGCGGTAAAACCACAGGGCGGCGGTCAACAACACCAGCAGCACTGCCCCGATCACCAGAGCAAATTTGCCTCGCCTGCTCTTCTCCACGGTTTCTCACTCAAACGGGCTGAACACCAAACGCAACGATGCGAAGTGAATGCCGGGCCGTTTACACAAGAAATGGCCAAAAGGCCTGATCGCTCCTTTGAACTCTAGCAGTGCGCCTGCCATTCATTCGCCCATCCAGCCGTTTGTTCAGCCCTGAGACAGGCGCAAACGATGAGGCGCAGCAGGCGGCATTCTTGAGCGCTGCGCGAGGCCGGTGCTACCATGCGCAACCGCCAGTATCGGCAAGGAATCACCTGGTTTATGAGCACTATCCGCGAGCGCAATAAAGAACTGATCCTGCGTGCCGCCAGTGAAGAGTTTGCCGACAAGGGCTTCGCTGCGACCAAAACCAGTGACATCGCGGCCAAGGCGGGGTTGCCCAAGCCCAACGTCTACTACTACTTCAAATCCAAGGAAAATCTCTACCGCGAGGTCCTTGAAAGCATCATCGAGCCGATTCTCCAGGCCTCGACGCCGTTCAACGCCGACGGTGTGCCCAGCGAAGTGCTCAGCGGCTACATTCGCTCGAAGATTCGCATCTCCCGCGACCTGCCGTTCGCGTCCAAGGTGTTTGCCAGCGAGATCATGCACGGAGCACCGCACTTGAGCGCCGACCTGGTCGAACAGCTCAACGCCCAGGCCAAGCACAACATCGACTGCATCCAGACCTGGATCGATCGAGGCCAGATCGCCCCGATCGAGCCCAACCACCTGATGTTCAGCATCTGGGCCGCGACCCAGACCTACGCCGACTTCGACTGGCAGATCTCCGCCGTCACCGGCAAGGCCAAGCTGGATGAAAGCGACTACGAAGCCGCGGCGCAAACCATCATTCGGTTGGTGCTCAAGGGCTGCGAGCCGGACAGGTAGACCGCAGCGAGCCCATTCGCGAGCAAGCCCGCTCCCACATTGGATCTCGGTCGTTAAGGTAATTCCCTGTGGGAGCGGGCTTGCTCGCGAAGGGGGCAACTCGGTTTCGGATCAAATCCATATCGCATCCCACAATGGATAATCGCCCAGCCGCTTGACCAGTCCCGCCCGCAATGGGTTGGCGACAACATACCGAGCGACTTTCACCAGGCTTTCCTCATGCCGCAGCGCGTGATCATGAAAGCTCTGCTGCCAAAGACTGCCCGATTTTCCAGTCGCTGAATTGATTGAGCGAGTGCTCAAGGATTTCGTCTGACACATCAATTGCCCCAACGATCCTCGGTGCAATTGAATCAACCAGTGAAAATGATCAGGCATGACTACCCAGGCCAAGGAATCGGAAAAACCTTGTTCCTGTGCTTGCTTGAACTGGTGTACGACCATCCTGCCTAAGGTGTAATCCCTGAAAACAGGCTCACGGTTAAGTGTATTTGCCGTCAGCAGATAGATCCGGTTTTGCTCTGCATAGCGGCCGATGCGCAAGCGATGTGAGGCAGACAGTTCTGGCATTCCCTTGCCCCCTCCATGATCAAGTCATAAGGAAGGCTAGACCCGTGAATGCTTGAGGATGGGGCAGACTTTTAGCTGGATGTGTCTGAAAGATTGCTTTCGCGAGCAAGCCCGCTCCCACACTTGATCTGTGGTGTTCACACATTTTGTGTCCACCGACGGTCCAATGTGGGAAGGGCCGGGCGACGTTCGCTTGCTCGCGAAGGCGATGGTTCAGGCGCTGAAGATCAAGCCGTCACACCCGCATCCGCCTGCAACCCCTGCTCTTCGATGGCGCTGATCGCGCATTGCTCGTCGATGTCCGAGGTGTCGCCGCTGATGCCGATGGCCCCCAGCACAACCCCGTCCTGATCACGAATCAGCACCCCGCCCGGCGCGGGTACCACGCTGCCCTGCCCCAGGCTGTTCAACGCGGCGATAAACGCCGGGCGCTGTTGCGCGTCCAGTGCCAATAGCCGCGAGCCCTTGCCCAGCGCGATCGCGCCCCAGGCTTTGCCGATGGCGATTTGTGGACGAAGCAGGCTCGCGCCGTCTTCGCGTTGCAGGCTCAACAAATGCCCGCCCGCATCGAGTACTGCAATGGTCAGCGGTGCCGCGGCGATCTTGCGCCCTGCAACGATAGCCCGATTGGTCAGGCTGACTGCGACTTTCAAGGTTAAAGCGCTCATGGGTGCCGTCCTTATCTTGTTATGGGAAAGCCATTGGGCTTCTGTTTGTTGAGAAACCCGATGCGACAAATAGAACACAATGAATTATTTTTTTGTATACAATAATTCTCGAAAAGCAGCTCATGCGACGAAACGCCACAGTGTTTATGGCCCTCCGACGAATGAAACAGCCGCTTGAGAAAATGGATTGACCTGCGCCGTCCGCCGTGAATACACTCTGCGCAAAGCCACTTGTATACAATTACAAAACGTAAAGAGGCACAAAACCATGAGCAAAATGAGAGCAATCGAAGCCGCCGTTCTGGTGATGCGCCGTGAAGGGGTTGATACCGCTTTTGGCATTCCGGGCGCTGCAATCAACCCGCTGTACTCCGCCCTGCAAAAGGTCGGCGGCATCGATCACGTCCTCGCTCGCCACGTTGAAGGCGCCTCGCACATGGCCGAGGGTTACACCCGCACCAAGGCTGGCAACATCGGCGTGTGCATCGGCACCTCCGGCCCTGCCGGTACCGACATGGTCACCGGGCTCTACAGCGCCTCGGCCGACTCGATCCCGATTCTTTGCATCACCGGTCAAGCACCCCGTGCCCGTATGCACAAGGAAGACTTCCAGGCCGTCGATATCACCAGCATCGTCAAACCGGTGACCAAATGGGCGACCACCGTTCTGGAACCGGGCCAAGTGCCTTACGCGTTCCAGAAAGCCTTCTATGAAATGCGCTCCGGCCGTCCTGGCCCGGTACTGATCGACCTGCCGTTCGACGTGCAGATGGCCGAAATCGAATTCGACATCGACGCCTACGAACCACTGCCATTGGCCAAGCCCGCGGCAACCCGCAAGCAGGTCGAGAAAGCCCTGGCCATGCTCGATCAGGCTGAACGTCCATTGCTGGTAGCCGGCGGCGGCATCATCAACGCCGATGCCAGCGACCTGTTGGTGGAATTCGCCGAGCTGACCGGTATTCCGGTTATCCCGACCCTGATGGGTTGGGGCACGATCCCGGACGATCACCCGCTGATGGTCGGCATGGTTGGCCTGCAGACTTCGCACCGCTACGGCAACGCGACGATGCTCAAATCCGACGTGGTGCTGGGCGTGGGTAACCGTTGGGCCAACCGTCATACCGGTTCGGTCGAGGTGTACACCGAAGGCCGCAAATTCATTCACGTCGACATTGAGCCGACCCAGATCGGCCGCGTATTCACCCCGGACCAGGGCATCGTTTCCGACGCCGGCCTGGCGCTGAAAATGTTTATCGAAGTGGCCCGCGAGTGGAAAGCCGCCGGCAAACTGAAGGATCGCAGCGCCTGGTTGCAAGACTGCCAGCATCGCAAGGCCAGCCTGCACCGCAAGACTCACTTCGACAACGTGCCGGTCAAACCGCAGCGCGTGTATGAAGAGATGAACCAGGTGTTCGGCAAAGACACCTGCTACGTCAGCACCATCGGTCTGTCGCAGATTGCCGGCGCGCAGTTCCTGCACGTCTACAAACCGCGTCACTGGATCAACTGCGGTCAGGCCGGCCCTCTGGGCTGGACCATTCCGGCAGCGCTGGGCGTGGTCAAGGCTGATCCGAGCCGCAAGGTCGTGGCACTCTCGGGCGACTACGACTTCCAGTTCATGATCGAAGAACTGGCGGTGGGCGCGCAGTTCAAACTGCCGTACATCCACGTTGTGGTGAACAACTCGTACCTGGGTCTGATCCGTCAGGCGCAGCGCGGTTTCGACATGGATTACTGCGTGCAGCTGTCCTTCGACAACCTCAACGCACCGGAACTCAACGGTTACGGGGTTGACCACGTAGCGGTTGCCGAAGGCCTGGGTTGCAAGGCGTTGCGCGTATTTGAGCCGGCGGGCATCGCCCCTGCCCTGCGCAAGGCCGAGGAGCTGATCGAGGAGTTCAAGGTTCCGGTGATCGTCGAGATCATCCTGGAGCGCGTGACCAACATTTCCATGGGCACCGAGATCAACGCCGTCAACGAATTCGAGGACCTGGCGCTGGTCGGCGCCGACGCACCGACGGCGATTTCGTTGCTCGACTGATGATCGTTCCCACGCTCTGCGTGGGAATGCAGCCCGGGACGCTCCGCGTCCCAACTGCGGACGCTGAGCGTCCAATGAGGCATTCCCACGCAGAGCGTGGGAACGAGAACTTTAACGGGAGACCACCATGCCGCGTTTCGCAGCCAACCTGTCCATGCTGTTTACCGAGCAGGATTTTCTTGCCCGCTTTGAAGCGGCCGCCAAAGCCGGCTTCAGTGGGGTCGAATACCTGTTCCCGTACGACTTCAGCTCCGCCGATCTCAAGGCTCAACTGGATGCCAACGGTCTGACCCAAGTGCTGTTCAACCTGCCGGCCGGTGACTGGGCCAAGGGTGAACGCGGGATCGCCTGCCACCCGGATCGTGTGGAAGAGTTCCGCGCCGGCGTCGATCTGGCGATCGCGTATGCACAGGTTCTGGGCAACACCCAAGTCAACTGCCTGGCCGGTATCCGCCCACAAGGCGTCGACGATGCCACCGTGGAAAAGACCTTTGTCGCCAACCTCAAATATGCCGCCGACAAGCTGCAAGCGGTGGGCATCAAACTGGTGATGGAAGCGATCAATACCCGCGACATCCCGGGCTTCTACCTGAACAACACCGCCCAGGCACTGTCGATTCGCGAACAAGTGGGCAGCGCCAACCTGTTCCTGCAGTACGACATCTACCACATGCAAATCATGGAGGGTGACCTGGCCCGCACCATGGCCACGCACCTGGCCGAGATCAACCACATTCAACTGGCCGACAATCCGGGCCGCAACGAGCCGGGCACCGGTGAAATCAACTACCGCTTCCTGTTCGAACACCTGGACCGAATCGGCTACCAGGGCTGGATCGGCTGTGAATACAAGCCGCTGACCACCACTGAAGCGGGCCTTGGCTGGTTGAAAACCCATAACGCAATCTGACGCAGTTCCTGTGGGAGCGGGCTTGTGTGGCGAGGGGGCTTGCCCCCGTTCGGCTGCGAAGCAGCCGTAAAACCAACACCAGCGTTCCTCCTGAATCACCGCGAAAACAGTTTTGGGGCCGCTTCGCGACCCAACGGGGGCAAGCCCCCTCGCCACAAAAAGCTCATTGGCCTTGGCATTGTGAGCAACACAAAAAAAGAGGATTTTCTCATGGCTAAAATCGGATTTATCGGCACCGGCATCATGGGCCACCCAATGGCGTTGAACCTGCAGAAAGCCGGTCACAGCCTGTTCCTGTCGGCGCACCACGACGCTGCTCCGGCTGACCTGGTTGCCGCTGGCGCGGTCGCTCTGGCGAGCCCGAAAGAAGTCGCTCAGGAAGCCGAATTCATCATCATCATGGTGCCGGATACCCCACAAGTCGATGACGTGCTGTTCCGTGCCGATGGCGTCGCCGCCGGTGTCGGCAAAGGCAAAGTGGTCATCGACATGAGCTCAATCTCGCCGACCGCGACCAAAGCCTTCGCGGCGAAGATCAACGAGAAAGGCGCGCAATACCTCGACGCCCCGGTGTCCGGTGGTGAAGTCGGCGCCAAAGCCGCGACCCTGAGCATCATGGTCGGTGGCGACAGCGATGCGTTCGAACGCGCGCTGCCGCTGTTCCAGAGCATGGGCAAGAACATCACCCTGGTCGGCGGCAATGGCGACGGTCAAACCGCCAAAGTGGCGAACCAGATCATCGTGGCGCTGAACATCCAGGCCGTGGCCGAAGCCTTGCTGTTCGCCTCGAAGAACGGTGCCGATCCTGCCAAGGTGCGTGAAGCGCTGATGGGCGGTTTCGCCTCCTCGAAGATCCTTGAAGTACACGGCGAGCGCATGATCAAAGGCACCTTCGATCCAGGCTTCCGCATCAGCCTGCATCAGAAGGACCTCAACCTGGCGTTGGCCGGTGCTCGCGAATTGGGCATCAACCTGCCCAACACCGCAGGCACCCAGCAAGTGTTCAGTACCTGCGCGGCCCTCGGCGGAAGCAACTGGGACCACTCGGCGCTGATCAAGGGCTTGGAACACATGGCGAACTTCTCGATTCGCGATAAGTAAAACTACTGCGCTCGGCAATACTGCGTTGAAAACAGGTTCGTAATGCTCATTGACTAACGTCAACTCCGCTTACTCACCTGTTTTCGCCTTGTCTTGCCTTCGCTCGCTACGTTTTACAAAGCTCTAAACCAAAACAATAAGATTGGGAGCCCGCCATGTCGGTCGATCCGCAACAATTCCTGCGCGAGCTGTTTGCCACAGCCATCGACGCGGCCCATCCGCAGCATGTCCTTGAAGCCCACTTACCGAAAGATCGCAGCGGTCGGGTGATCGTCATTGGTGCCGGCAAAGCCGCCGCGGCCATGGCCCAGGTGGTCGAGCGCTGCTGGCAGGGTGAAGTGTCTGGCCTGGTGGTCACCCGCTACGGTCACGGCGCCCCTTGCGAAAAAATCGAAGTGGTCGAAGCCGCCCACCCAGTGCCTGATGCAGCCGGTCTGGCCGTGGCCAAACGGGTGCTGGAACTGGTCAGTAACCTGAGCGAAGACGACCGGGTGATCTTCCTGCTGTCGGGTGGTGGTTCGGCGTTGCTGGCCCTGCCCGCAGCCGGCATCACTCTGGCCGACAAACAGGCGATCAACAAAGCCCTGCTCAAATCCGGCGCGACCATCGGCGAAATGAACTGCGTGCGCAAACACCTCTCGGCGATCAAGGGCGGCCGCCTCGGTAAAGCCTGCTGGCCAGCGACGGTTTATACCTACGCGATTTCCGATGTCCCGGGCGACCTCGCCACGGTGATTGCTTCCGGCCCGACCGTCGCCGATCCGAGTACCTCGGCTGAAGCCTTGGCGACCCTCAAGCGCTATGCCATCGAGGTTCCGGCGTCGGTACGCAGCTGGTTGCAAAGCCCCGAATCGGAGACGGTAAAACCTGGCGACCCGAGCCTTGCTCGCAGCCATTTCCAGTTGATCGCCCGACCACAGCAATCCCTGGAAGCGGCAGCGGTGAAAGCCCGCCAGGCCGGTTTCAGCCCGTTGATCCTCGGCGATCTGGAAGGCGAATCCCGCGAAGTGGCGAAAGTCCACGCTGGCATCGCCCGCCAAGTGCTACTGCACGGTCAGCCGTTGGCGGCGCCGTGCGTAATTCTCTCCGGTGGCGAAACCACCGTCACCGTGCGCGGCAATGGCCGTGGCGGACGCAACGCCGAGTTCCTGCTCAGCCTGACCGATAGCCTCAAAGGCCTGCCCGGCGTCTACGCGCTGGCCGGTGATACCGATGGCATCGACGGCTCCGAAGACAACGCCGGCGCAATCATGACCCCGGACAGCTACACCCGCGCCACGGCTCTCGGTCTGAGCGCCAGCGACGAGTTGGACAACAACAATGGCTATGGCTATTTCGCAGCGCTCGACGGTCTGATCGTCACCGAGCCGACGCGCACCAACGTCAACGACTTCCGCGCCATCCTGATCCTCGAGAGCCCTGAACATGACGCCTGATAAGAAGGTCAAAATCCTCGCCACCCTCGGCCCCGCCACTGACGGGATCGATGACATCCGCGAGCTAGTGCAAGCCGGGGTGAATATCTTTCGCCTGAACTTCAGCCACGGCGATCACGCCGACCACGCCCAGCGCTACCAGTGGATCCGCGAAGTCGAGCGCCAACTCAATTACCCGCTGGGCATTCTGATGGACCTGCAAGGCCCGAAACTGCGGGTCGGCAAGTTTGCCGAGGGCAAGGTGCAACTGGTACGTGGTCAGGCCCTGCGCCTGGACCTCGATGCCACGCCGGGTAACGAACGCCGGGTCAACCTGCCGCACCCGGAAATCATCGCCGCGCTGGAACCCGGCATGGACCTGTTGCTGGACGACGGCAAACTGCGTTTGCGGGTGGTGACCAAGTACGCCGATGCCATCGACACCACAGTGCTCAATGGCGGCGAGTTGTCGGACCGCAAAGGCGTCAACGTGCCACAAGCGGTGCTCGACCTCAGCCCGCTGACCGCCAAGGATCGTCGCGACCTGAATTTCGGTCTGGAATTGGGTGTCGATTGGGTCGCGCTGTCATTTGTGCAGCGTCCTGAAGACATTCGTGAGGCACGCGCGCTGATCGGCAACAAAGCCTTTTTGATGGCGAAAATCGAAAAGCCGTCGGCCGTTGAACAGCTACGCGAAATCGCCGAACTGAGCGACGCAATCATGGTTGCCCGTGGCGACCTGGGTGTGGAAGTGCCGGCCGAGAGCGTGCCGCAGATCCAGAAAGACATCATCAGCACCTGCCGCCAGCTCGGCAAACCGGTGGTGGTGGCGACCCAGATGCTCGAGTCGATGCGCTTCTCCCCGGCGCCGACCCGTGCCGAAGTAACCGACGTCGCCAACGCCGTGGCCGAAGGGGCTGACGCGGTAATGCTGTCGGCGGAAACTGCCTCGGGCGATTACCCGCTCGAAGCGGTGCAGATGATGAGCAAGATCATCCGCCAGGTCGAAAGCGGCCCGGATTACCAGGCGCAACTGGATGTCAGCCGGCCAAAAGCCGAAGCCACGACCTCGGACGCCATCAGCTGTGCGATCCGTCGGATCAGCAACATCCTGCCGGTGGCGGTGCTGGTGAACTACAGCGAGTCCGGCAGTTCGAGTTTGCGTGCGGCGCGGGAGCGGCCAGCGGTGCCGATCCTCAACCTGACGCCGAACCTGCAAACCGCTCGGCGCTTGAGCGTGACGTGGGGCGTGCACTCGGTGGTCAACGATCGTTTGCGGCAGGTCGACGAGGTGTGCTCCACCGCGCTGGAAATCGCCCAGGCGCAAGGCATGGCCAAGCGTGGTGATACGTTGTTGATCACTGCGGGTGTGCCTTTCGGTCAGCCGGGATCAACGAACTCGTTGCGTATAGAGACGTTGATTTAGCGAACAGCTTTTGTGGCGAGGGGGCTTGCCCCCGTTCGGCTGCGCAGCAGTCGTAAGTCCGGTAAACCGGGTTCGACTGACAAAATGTGTTATCCGATTTGGGGCCGCTTCGCAGCCTGACGGGGGCAAGCCCCCTCGCCACAGGGTTTTGTGCAAGTCCCTGGTATTTATCAGCATGCCCTCACACCACTTCAACACCCACTGCCCCGATTGGGCCACTGCTCTGCTCAACGGCTTCAGTCAGATTTTCCTCCAGCGCCATCCGCTGTGCGGCCTGCTGTGCCTGTTGGCCATCCTGTTTAGCGCTCCGACGTTGCTCGGCGGCGCCCTGTTGGGTGGCGTGGCCGGCTTGCTCACTGCGCAACGTCGCGGCTACGCCAAGGCTGATCGCCAAGCCGGACTCTTCAGCTACAACGGGGTCTTGCTCGGCCTCTTGCTGAGCCTGCAGTTCAGTTGGTCGGCCATGCTGCCGCCACTGATCCTCGCCAGCGGTGGCCTGAGTGCGATCGTCACCCAGCAATGGCTCAAGCGCGCACGCGACCAGCATTTTCTGCCCGCCTACACCGCACCTTTCGTGGGACTGGGCTGGATACTGCTGAGCGTTGCTGCCCCGGCTCACTCGACACCTGCGCCACGTCCAGAACTCGATGCCCTGGGCCTGCTCGGCGCCGAGTTCAAAGGCCTGGGCCAAGTCATCTTCCTCGACCATCCTTTGGCAGGTGTGCTGATCGTCGTCGGGCTACTGCTTGCCAACCGCCGCGCCGCGCTCTGGGCACTGCTGGGTTCCGCCGCGGGTCTGCTCTGCGCCGTGTGGCTGAACGAGACACCCGACGCATTGCTCGGCCTTTATGGCTACAACCCGGCGCTGGCTGCCCTCGCCTTCAGCCAGCAACCCCGCCAACCCTGGCTGCCGCTGCTGGGTATTGCACTGGCGATCCTCCTCACACCGGCGTTCGCTGCCGTGGGGTTGGCGACCTTGACCGCGCCGTTCATTCTCGCCTGCTGGTTGCTGCGTTCGGGTATTCGCCTGCTGCGCCAGGCAACTACAGACAGTGCGCCTTGCCAAACCTCGGAGAATCGACCTAGGCTGCGCTGATTTATGGTCAAGGCGATTTGAATGGACAGCAACGACACGTGGCGTAAACGCCTGTACGTGATGATTTTCCAGACCGACACGGTGGCCGGGCGGCGCTTCGACAAAACACTGCTGCTGATCATCCTTGCCAGCCTGGTGGTGGTGATCCTCGACAGCATCGATGATGTTCATCAAAGCTTCGCCAACACCCTGGCGTACATCGAGTGGGGCTTTACCCTGATCTTCCTGGTCGAGTACCTGTTGCGCTTGTACTGTTCGCCCAGGCCGCTGCGTTACGCCTTCAGTTTTTACGGGCTGGTGGATTTGCTGGCGATTGTTCCAGGCATCCTTGCGCTGTATTACAGCGACGCGCAGTACCTGCTGATCATCCGAATCATCCGTATGCTGCGGATCTTTCGCGTGCTCAAACTGCTCCCCTACCTGAAGCAGGCCCATTACCTGCTCGACGCCCTGCGCGGCAGCAAACAGAAAATCATCGTATTCCTGCTCAGCGTCTGCACGCTGGTAACGGTGTTCGGCACGCTGATGTATGTGGTCGAAGGCCCGGAGCATGGCTTTACCAGCATTCCCAAAGGGATCTATTGGGCTATCGTCACCCTGACCACCGTCGGCTACGGCGACATCGTGCCCAGGACTGCGCTTGGGCAGGTTATCTCGGCGATGGTGATGGTCACGGGTTACTCGATCATCGCTGTCCCCACCGGGATTTTTACCGCCGAACTGGCCAACGCCATGCGCGGCGAACAGCAGCAACACGACTGCCCGGTGTGCAGCAAAAATCAGCATGAACACAGCGCGGCATTCTGCTCACGCTGCGGCAATGCGTTGTTCAAGAAAATAGAATAAGCAAAGTACTTTTTAATCTTTAAAGGGATATGTAGCCCCGGCTATAGTCGACGGCAAATTGCCTTCATCTCGAACAAAAGGAATGTGCAGTGAAAAAGATCTTTGGCGCCTCACTTCTGGCCGCTGGCCTGACCCTCGCGAGCGTGGCCCAGGCCGCACCGACCCTGCTCAACGTGTCCTACGACGTGATGCGCGATTTCTACAAGGACTACAACACTGCCTTCCAGAAACACTGGCAAGCCGAGCACAACGAAAACATCACCCTGCAGATGTCCTTCGGCGGCTCCAGCAAACAGGCTCGTTCAGTGATCGATGGCCTGCCGGCTGACGTCATCACCATGAACATGGCCACCGACATCAACGCGTTGGTCGACAACGGCAAACTGGTCCCGGACAACTGGGTAACTCGCCTGCCGGACCACAGTGCGCCGTTCACTTCCGCCACCGTGTTTATCGTGCGCAAGGGCAACCCGAAAGCCCTGAAAGACTGGCCGGACCTGCTCAAGGACGGTGTGCAAGTGATCGTGCCCAACCCGAAAACCTCGGGCAACGGCCGCTACACCTATTTGTCGGCGTGGGGTTATGTGCTGAAAAACGGCGGTGACGAGAACAAGGCCAAGGCCTTCGTCGGCAAACTGTTCAAACAAGCCCCGGTACTCGACACCGGTGGCCGCGCAGCCACCACCACCTTCATGACCAATCAGATCGGCGATGTGCTGGTGACCTTCGAGAACGAAGCGGAAATGATCGCCCGCGAGTTCGGTCGCGACCAGTTCGAAGTCATCTACCCAAGCGTCTCTGCCGAGGCCGAGCCGCCGGTGAGCGTGGTCGACAAAGTTGTCGACAAAAAAGGCACCCGCGCTGCCGCCGAGGAATACCTGAACTACCTGTGGTCCCCGGAAGGCCAGGAAATCGCCGCCGCCAACTACCTGCGTCCGCGTGACCCGGCCGTTTTGGCCAAGCACACCGACCGCTTCCCGAAAGTCGACTTCCTGTCGGTGGAGAAAACCTTCGGTGACTGGCGCACCGTGCAGAAAACCCACTTCAACGATGGTGGGGTTTTCGACCAGATTTACAGCGGGCAATAAGCGCTGGATCAGCAATGAAAAAGGCGACCTTAGTAGTCGCCTTTTTCATACCCGCCGGTAACTCACATCGGCGGCGCCACGCCATCCTTGCCAGCCGAAATCGATTGCGCCGTCAGGGTGCCGTCGGCGCTTTGGGTGGCGAACAACACGACCTTGACCCCGACTTTGAGCAGGCTGCGGTCAGCCGGTGTCAGGTTGACGATCGGCACGTCTTCCGGCACCAGGATGGTCTGCTGGCCCCCCTTGTAATTGACGGTCAGGATTCGGCCATTGTTGACCACCAGATCGCCGACGATGCCATTGGTCATGCTGCTGCCCTTGACCAGATCGAACGGACGGTGGCCGTCGCCGGTGCCAGCCATTTCGGGTGGGAACACATGCACTTCCAGCGCCTTGAGCGTGCCATCGTCTTGCGGTATTGCCGCTGAGCCAATGTAGCTGCCGGGCTTGATGTCTTCGATGTTGGCCGGGGTTACAGCGCGAACCTGGGTGTCCTTGGTCAACTGGATGATCACGTTCTCGCCCGTGTTGGCATGCACCTTCAAGACCTCTTCGGACACCCCGGTGACTTCACCGCGCACGCCGATGCGCATACCCGGTGCCTCCTCGGCCAGAGCAGCCGTGGCGATCAGCACGCTGCCCAGGGAAATCAGGCCAATGTTGCGTATCAGGCTACCAAACATCGTTTTCATGGGACCTGTTTCCACTGATGAGACGTTGAAAATGACTGATACCAAAGGGCTTAACCGCCCACACAAATCATAGGCGTTACGGTGCAAGATGAAAGTTTGCGGGCAACGTCCCCTTGACCGTCTTGCAACGCTCTCTAACAGCCACTGCAAGACGCAATTAGGCGCACCAACGAAAAAGGCCGGTCAATGACCGGCCTGTGGCGCTAGCACTACGAATCAGTTCACCTCAAGCTTGTCGCGATTCTTGTCCAGAATCGCCTTGCCGATGCCCTTGACCTCCAACAACTCATCCACCGATGCAAACGGTCCATTACTCTCACGATATGCAACAATCGCCTTGGCCTTGGCCTCACCTACTCCGGCGAGTTCCCGCTGCAGTGTCGTTGCATCCGCCGTATTGAGATCGACTTTTGCAGCCTCCCCGGACGGTGCGACCTGTACTGCCAATGGCGCGCTTACAGCCTCCGTGTTTGTCGCTGGCGCAGCGATAGCGGCAATAGAGGCGCTGGTCAGCAGGGCAAAAACCAGAGAGTAGAAATAGCCTGTACGCATAAGTGACGCTCCATGACATCGATAGGAAAGAAGCAGCTTTTCCGAAGCTGCCTCCCAAACCTAGGTCATGCTGTGAGCCTGTCAAAAATGTATCAGTTACAGGGTGTGTAACAATCAGGGTTCGAGACGGCGTTGCTGGTAGATCCAGTCGACGATCTCACCGTCGGGCGAGTAGCCACTGACAGTTTCGCGTAACAACTGACGAACCCGTGAGTAGTCATCCCGCTCGACAGCGCCGAGCAGCTCGGTCAGCCGCGCCTTGAGCACGTCCCAAGGCAGATGGTCTTCATTGGCACTCATGATCATTGGGTGCTGAGTCGCTGCGACGTTGTCACCAATCAACAACTCCTCGTAAAGCTTCTCGCCAGGGCGCAGGCCCGTAAATTCGATGGCGATGTCGCCTTGAGGATTCCTCTCCGAGCGCACACTCAAGCCGGACAGGTGAATCATTTTTTCCGCCAGCTCGACAATCTTCACCGGCTCACCCATGTCCAATACGAACACGTCACCACCCTGCCCCATCGAGCCCGCTTGAATCACTAGCTGAGCTGCCTCGGGAATGGTCATGAAGTAACGCGTGATCTTCGGATGAGTCACCGTCAACGGCCCACCCGACTTGATCTGGCTATGGAACAACGGGATCACCGAACCGGAAGAGCCCAGCACATTACCAAAGCGCACCATCGTGAACCGGGTCTTGTTGACACGCGATACATTGGCCTTGTCGCCCAGCAGTACCGGCGCAATCTCACGACTAAGCGCCTGCAGTGTCAATTCGGCCAAGCGCTTGGTACTGCCCATCACATTGGTCGGACGCACGGCTTTGTCGGTGGAGATCAGCACAAAGTTGGCAACACCTGATTGCAAGGCGGCTTGTGCGGTATTGAGCGTACCCATCACATTGTTCAACACGCCTTCGGCGATATTGTGCTCGACCATCGGCACATGCTTATAGGCCGCTGCGTGGTAAACCGTTTCCACTTTCCAGGTTTTCATCACGTCCAGAAGCTTGTCCTGATGCCGGATAGAACCGAGGATAGGCAGCAGGCGAACAGACAGGGATTCACGACTGGCTCGTTTCTCCAACTCGGAAAGAATGCTGTAAAGATTGAACTCGCTGTGTTCAAACAGGATTAGCGTCGTAGGACCAAGAGAAAAAATCTGCCGGCAAAGCTCCGCACCGATAGAACCGCCCGCACCGGTCACCATGACCGTTTTGCGCTTGATACAACGCTCCAGCAAATCAGGCTGAGCCGGTACCGAGTCACGCCCCAGCAAGTCGGCAATATCGACCTCCTGGATGTCCTCGACCTTCACCCGCCCACTGGCCAGGTCAGTGAAATTCGGAACGCTGCGAATGTGAAGCGGAAAGCCTTCCAGGAGATTCAGAATCTCCCTACGTCGTGCTCGCGTGGATGACGGCAGCGCCAGAAGAATTTCCTGCGCGCCGGTGACATCGATCATCTGCTGAATATGCTTGGGCTTATAGACCTGCAGGCCTGAAATAGAGCGATCCGCGATACTCGCGTCGTCATCGATGAAGGCCACAGGACGCATTACCCGCCCCATGCGAAGCGCCGCGACGAGCTGGTTGCCAGCGACACCCGCGCCGTAGATGGCGACCTTGGTCAAACCATCGTCGCGATTGGTGAACGGCACATGCTGAGCAGCGGTAAACCAGTCGCCCATGAAATATTGACGCATGCACAGGCGTAAGCCGCCGATGATGACCAGGCTCAGCCACCAGTAGTTGAAGATGATGGAGCGCGGAACCACAGTTTGGTGATTGCTGTACCAATAGACAACGACTGCCAGGATCAGTGACGAGAGGCTTACGGCCTTGACGATGGCTATGAGGGCGTCGTTGCCGAAGTAGCGCATGACGGCACGGTACATGCCGAAGCGGATGAACAGAGGGATGGCGACGACAGGAGCACAGGCGAATAGCCAGAAGTGGACCTTGAAGGGGTTGTACATATCGTCAATGCCCAGACGCACGATAAAAGCCAGCCACAGTGCAACCCACACCAAAACCACATCGCTTACGACCTGAATCAGTCGCTTATTCCGACGTGACAGCCCTACTAAATAGACTCTTACCTTATCCATAACCCCTTCAGACACCTCTGCCCGCTCCTTCAACCGACTACCGTAATGTGGTGAGATCTACCGACGAAACGTTGTAACTTTAAACCTAAATGGTGAAAGCGTTACTCAGTTCTTCGACGAAGGGTTTTCGAGTTCACCTGCGTGAAACTTAACGGCTAGGGCAACCAATGGCACATAAGCCAAAATCGCTCCGATGGCACCGTCCAGGCCATAACGTGTCACGCAAAGAGCAATCGGCAAAAGCCAGAACAGATTGATCGCTCCAACCGCCAGAGTCACAGGTAGATGTTTGCCAAAACGGCGCGAGGCAAACTGGTAAGCATGACTGCGATGGGCCTCATAGACTTTGTCCCCCCTGAGCAAGCGACGCAACAGGGTAACCGTCGCATCGACAATAAATACACCCAGCAGAATCAACCATACCCAAAGCAGCGACGGCAATACCCAGGCCGCCTGAAGCGAAAGCCCCCCAAGCATGATACCGAGAAATCCGCTTCCAGCGTCTCCCATAAAAATTCTGGCAGGCGGAAAATTCCAGCAAAAGAAACCTGCAACTGAAACGGCTAGCAGTAACGGAGCCCAAATCAAACTCTCCAGGCCAGAAATCCAATACAACAAACAGGCCCCCAGACAGACACAAATAGCTTCCAAACTGGCAATGCCATCGATGCCGTCCATGAAGTTGTAAAGATTGAGCAACCACACCAGATAAAAAGCCGCCAGAGCATGGCCGAACCAACCCACGTCAAAAGTGACACCAAACAGACTCACGGCAGGCAAACCGCCGAGCCAAAGCAATAACCACACAGCAGCGGCAAAATGCCCCAACAAGCGCCAGCGCGCGGCGATGTGTCCATGGTCATCCATAAATCCGATGACCGCAATCACTGCGCCCGCACCAGCGATGGCCAAGAAGACGACCAAAGGAATCAACCCCACGGAGAACAAAAGCCCCAACGCCAAAAGAAAAGCCATGACAATGGCGACCCCACCGCCACGAGGCGTAGGAACCGAGTGGGAACTTCGTGCATTGGGGACGTCCATCAAGCTTCGGGACAAAGCATAGTTGCGCAGTTGCGCAGTCAGGAAAAAGGAAACGCCGGCAATCACCGGAATGAACCACCAGTAACTCATGATTTTCGAGAATCCAGAAAGCTCTGTGCCGTGAGACTTAAGCCATGATCAAGGCTGACAGGAGGAGTCCAACCCAATAGTTGTTGATTTTTGCCGAGATCGACCTGCAAATTGCCAAAAAGGCGCTGAGCAAGCGCCCGCTTGCCCAGCATTGCGGCCACTCCACTCATTAACCAAACGGGTACAGGCAACAGACGTGCAGATTTCCCCAGGGACGTGGCAAGCTTACGCAACAGTTCAGTAGTAGAAACATCCTCGCCGTCACTCGCCAGAAATGTCTGATTTGCCGCTGCCGGGTGATCGAGACAGGTCACAATGAGATCGACAAGATTATCCAGAGAAATCAGGCTGCGCCGATTCTGAACAGCGCCAAAGGGCAATGGTATACCTTTATAAAGCCAGCGCATCATGCTCAGAAAGTTGGCCTTGACGCCCGGGCCATAGACCAACACAGGTCGGATAATCACTACATCCATGGCCGTCGCAGCTGAGAGCTCGCGCAGCCCCTGCTCAGCCTCAAACTTGGAGATACCATAGGGATCAATAGGAGCCGGAAGCTCATCAGCAGTGAAGGCCTCGCCAGGACGAGTGAACTCGCCATTGACCTTGATCGAACTGATAAAAACAAAGCGTTTTACACCTGCTGCTGCTGCTTGACGAGCAAGATTCAAGGTGCCATTGACGTTAACGGCACGAAAGACCGACAGGGGATCAGCCACGGTCTCTTTCATCACATGCACACGTGCAGCGGTGTGCACCACAATGTCAATATTAACAAGCGCTAGATGCCAATCGGTAACCTCATTCAGGTCGGTCGTCGGCAGTAAGCGTACATCAGGAGGGAGAGTAACACCTAGATCTCTGACGGGGGCAGTTAGAGAATACTCTCTGGCCTTAGCCAAGTGTTTTATTAAAGCCCCCCCCAGAAAACCAGAGCCTCCCGTGACGAGGATAGATACAGAGCTCATATCAGTGACTCTTTAATATAAAATACGCATCAGCGACAATGATATTATCCACACACATAGACAATATCTCCCGACGGATCTAATCCAGGTAATCATTCCGTCATACCGCCCCGAAAATCTCAAAAGCCTCATAAAGGAGAAGGAGCCAATATAGGCTCCGCACAAAAACACTATTCACACTTCCCTATCATAATAAACTACGATAAAGATCAGCATACGAACTAACCATTGAATCGACAGAGAAAACTTTTTCGCAACGAGCGGCCGCAGATCGGCCCATATTCTCAGCAAGCGTCGGGTTTTCCCAAAGTGTTCTCATAGCTTCTGCAAGAGCTTCAGAATCATGCGGCGAAATGACCAAACCAGTTTCATCCGAAATATTGATATAGGTAGTCCCCGTACCAATTTCACAAGAAATCATGGGCTTGCCGTACATTGCGCCCTCAAGCAGTGAGATCCCAAATGCTTCTGAGCGCAGATGTGAGGGGAAAACCAATGCATAGCAAAGGTTCAGCAATGCACATTTATCATCGTCAGGCAAACCACCCAGGAAATAAACATTGTTAATTCCTAATCGCCTAGCATGCTCTTTTAACTCGAACTCAAGCGGACCAGCCCCAAGAATAGCAACCGGGTATTTAGTTTCCTGGGCTGCGTCAAGCAAAAAATTCAGCCCTTTATAATAACGCAACGCTCCAACAAACAGAAAAAAACGCTCACCGAGCTGAGAGCGCCAGTATTTTAGCTTCTCAGCTGAAGGTTCAGGATAAGTACCCTTGTCAAGACCAAAAGGAATAACACTCACTTTACTCTTGAACGCCTTCAAGACTGAGCTACTTTCAACATAATTTGGAGAGGATGCGACAATACTATCAACATCATTAAGAAAGCGCCGCATTAGTGGCTGATAAAACTTTAACAAAACTCTTTGTTTAACAATATCCGAGTGATACGTTACCACCGTCGGTTTCTTTACCCGAGAAGCAAAATGCACTATATCCATGTAAGGCCAAGGAAAGTGATAATGAATCAAATCTGCTTCTTCGGCCAGTTGTGCAAAGTCTTTAAAGGCTGAAATCGAAAACCCGGTAGACGCTATCTGAAAATCCAGCTTCGAACGATGACTCAGATGGTTGGCAACTTTCACCCCCCGCGCCGAGCCGCCTTGACTCAGATACAAAACCTCTGACTGGATACCGTACTTGATGCAACCTTCGGCCAGTTGAAAGATTACCTGCTCTATCCCACCCAACGTCTCGGGATAGTAGGTCTTAAAAAAATGCAGAACCTTGATCATCAGCTTCCAAAGACCTTGTAATGGTTAATGGACCCATTCGCCCAGCGTAAACTTTTAGCATCAACCATATCATAGATCACGCCTGCTAGTAACGCGGACGCTCTCGATACTTCCCCCCCGAAAGCACCACTGCAAATCGCCCTCAATGATACTCGAAATAAAAGGTAGCATTCCAGGCGAGCCGGCTAAACGGTAGACCTCTATACCTTAGCAATAGCAGCTATCCGGCGACCCTTGAAAAAATTCATTCCAAGCAGCTGGAGTGATTTATAAGCCCCCCCCTAAAATGACCATTTCATAGATTAACTATTTGCTGCTAAGGCAATACCACGTACCCGGCAAGACATTCTCCAGATAAACTTAAGCCCCTTTCACGTACATCAGAACCCAAGTCATCTTATTTACGCTACTATATAGACCCCTCACAACAAGCAGAGGGGTCCCCCACAACACAACAAAATCTAGATAATTAAAATAATCCTATACAAAAAAAACACTAACTAAATCAAGAAAAACCGCCTCATTAAAAACCACGAACCTCGGCGCTACTGACGCTTCTTGCAAGCCATCAAGCACGACCCACCCCTCTTGCTCTCCTTTTACAGACAGTAATAGCGTAATAGTTTTCGCCCCTATTAACATATCAACTCTACCCTTGGCACCGAAAACAACACGACGTCCCAGGACAAAATTTATCTGCTGACTATTGACTTCAACTGACTGCCGACCATCTTTCTTGTGATACTTTTTTTTGTTTTTCTTACCCGTAGTCTCTGTTTCTTTAGGGTTTAAAGGACCAATTAAAAACCCAAAACCTTCGAGCGGAATAACCCACTTTTTGATTTGCTCATAAAGGTTTGTGACAGTAGGAAGAGCCCCCACAGTCGCCTTATTCGCACTAGAAACATCAACCATTCTAGATTCCCGTGCATCCTTCAATACTTCAACCAACTCCATTCCATCGCTCACTTTTATACCACTCCCTTTTGTCCTATACCGCCATGGCATCGTGCCTACACTTCTATGCTAGCATCATCTTACTATTAACAAGAGACCTGGTTACAAAAAAAATTTACGAGCCCGCATGCCCTCTGATGACCGCCCTCAGAAAATATTTCTTTGTATACAAGACCACCTCGCGAGCGTACATCGTGTCTTGAGAGAAACAATCTCTCTATCGGAGCATGGGAGGTTTGGCATTACCAGGATCAGGCGCAGAATGTTTTAACTGGGTAACTCACCTACCAAGCCGAAACTGCCATAGTGAACGCGAACAATAATCTCCGCCCGTTCCCCACACACAGAAATTAAAAGTCAATGTGATACGCAGTGAGCCACTCCTTGATGGTCGACTACCTCTTAACATGGTAATTAAAGGCTTTTAGACGCTTCTCTAGTTCTATTCCGCAGGAATGCCAATCACCTCTTGATATCAGCGCCGTATTTCAATACCGCTAATGAATCCGCCTTCGACATGAACTATGTGCGTGTGCCATGGAGAACATGGCAATACCCAGCGAGTGATCGAATTCAAGGGGAGACCGGCTAACTTCACTATCTCTTTAGTGAGTTACCAACAGCATCACTCTCACCCGGGACCTGTTGCGTCGAGTGATTGCTGCCGGTTATACACCGACTCAGCGCGGCCTCTTCACTCAGACTAAACCGGATGTGTTGAGGGGTCGTCCAGGTACCATTTAGCTAGTAACTCTTGCAAGAAGCACATCAGAAGCCCCTAGAGTCGGTATATATATCCCTACGATCAACTCCGTTGATACTTAAACCAGAGCAAGAATGATGACTTGATGAACTTGATGAACTTGATGAACTTGATGAACTTGATAGAATTGAACTGTATGTAAAGAGAGCGTATAGCATTATGCCGCCCTTCAATTGCAGCATCCTTTTGCCTCAACACCATTTCTAGATGAGCTACCGCTTTATGCTGCCCTTCAATTGCAGCATCCTTTTGCCCCAACACCATTTCTAGATGAGCTACCGCTTTACGCTCCTCCTGCATCTGATGTCGAAGATCAACTATCTCAACTTCACGCTTATCAAACTCGCGCCTTAAATTCGGCTTAAGTATTTCTATACTACGCTGCCCCTGAGACAACATAGCCAGTATATTTTTCGGGGTGTCAATTTGCATAAACATACCCACCCCCCCCTTAAACTTATTATCTACCAAGTGAGCAATGTATTTTGAGAGCCATTGCCCATCATTCAAGTAAGCATATGAGAAAAAATAATGTGTCAAAAGCCAGGTTATAAGCCCGCTTCTACGCGTACGCGATCTCTCTGATAAAACTTTTTTTAGTGCATCAAGCCCCCCAATTTCAGACAAACCGGAGAAATGGGAATTCCCAACAATGAAAATAGGTTTATTCCACAATAGTGCCTGATAACACAAACCAGAGCTTATACATATCATACCGTCAACAAGCGGAAGAAGAAATTGCGAGGGAGCATGATAATCTGCAGTTATCTCATCATAGAGGAAATTTTTATAAGTAGCGCGCAAATAACCCAATGTAGCTTCGTTCAGAGTGGCATCATCAGGGTGCTGGGTAACAACAACACCAATGTCCGCAGGGACCTTATCCAAAACAAAAGTCAGATACTCAAACTGCCCGGGGAAATCTGTAGCGCTGTAAAAATTATAATGTCCGCTTGACTGGAGCGGCAACAACACTAGAGATTCGAAACGATCTCGATAGCCATTAGCCATATTTATCAATGGGTTTTTTTCAAGAGTCGACTTAATGAATATTTCATCGAGACTCGCCACAAACTCATCACTTGCCTTGGTATTAGAAATTGCTAGAAGATCATCAGTACATTTCCCAAGTATACTATTGATGTTAATTCCTACCGGATCAAAGCAGGTCATTTCATCAGGCCATGGCTCACGACAATACATCGCATCACGATACATCATCAACGCATCAGGAAAGAGATTTTCAAGAAATGGAGCAGGGCTAATTGAAAAAACAATGTCAGGAATAAAGCCTGCTAATTTCTCTCTTATAAGATCTGACATCGCATCTAGATCCTGATGGCTATATTTTTTTTCAAGCCAACTCACTAGCGCTTTACGGACATCAGGAAAAATACGCTTTAACTCTTGCTGAGAAACTATAACTTTATCCGCAGTACAGTTTATATAGTTATCCCACATAGGCGCGCAATCATCACCAATTAAATAGACGACCTGCAGTTGACCTGAGCTTTGGGACGCTAGAGAATTAATAACATTACCAAACCACCAGATATAATCCTGCTTCCCGCCAGGCTTTGCGCCCTCAATCCAAGGTTCAATGTAAACTAAAAGCCGACTAAGCCCCACCACGCCCCTCCCCTAAAATCATTTACCGAATTTTACTTTAATATTTCTGAGCACTTATGAAAGCAAACTTCTTCAACCACTTTTTGATCACAAGATTTATGCGTACCTATGCAATTCATAGCGCCTATTTAAACAGCAATAATTTTTAGCTTTTAACTTGCATAAAATAAGACAATTAACTTCATCTTGAACTCCGCCTACCATTACAATCCGTACCATTCAATGAAAGCACCGTATAAGCCTGGTTTCCACACCCTGAATGAATTGCTGGAGATAAGCGGCCACCATGCCAACGATGAATACTTCGATCGTTTAAAGCATCCACAGAAACTCTTACACTCTCCAGAAAGATTGGAGACGTACTAAAAAACGAAAAAAAATGAACAGATTAGCGGAGACTAAAAAGTCTTAGTACTCGCAGAGAAAGAAAAAACAGTATCACACGCTAACACCTGAAGTCCTGCTTCAAGCCATGCACACACAGTACACCCTGAGTCCTTGTTTGTTGTACCATAATGACCCGCAGCAACCAACAGCACGTACACCGTCAAGTGAAGGCGCACGTGCTTGATCATTGAAAATATCTGCAAAACAAGAAGAAAGCTTCATATTCACTCTTGAGTAATACTGCTTACATCAGACCAATCACCCACCAAGGACTACTACCCCCCCCAATAAACCTCATCATCTCCACCTAACTTAAGTCGAAAGGAGTTGCTTAGATTAGTAAGCGTACTCTGACAACTCAAAACCAAGTCATAAAGAGTCGGTTTAACATACACCTCGGCGAATACTATAGGGCATCACCCTACTATCGCTCCAAACCCGTTCAGCCAAGAGACAGCAAATACTGCTTTCTGAAAAATTTCGATTAGGTTACTTCATGAACAGATCCATGCTTTAACTCGAAAACCCTATTACAAAATTTCTTAATTAAGTCTTCAGAATGAGAAGCAAAAACGAAAATCTTGGCTGATGATATAATACTTTCCATACGAGCCCTTGCCTTCTCTTGAAAACCCTTATCCCCAGTACCAAACATCTCGTCAACCAATAAAATTTCTGGTTGATTCGATGTGCTGACTGCAAACATCAAGCGCATCAACATACCTGATGAGTATGTCCGAACCGGAGCTTCAAGAAAGTTACCAAGTTCGGTAAAGTCCTCTATTGACGGAATAAGATTTTGCACTTGAGACTTAGTCATGCCGAGCAATAAACCCAAGCGGTAAATATTCTCATAGCCAGAAAGCTCAGAGTCGAGGCCGGCTCCCAACTCGATGATAGTTGAAATTTTCCCTGACGTAGTAACAGATCCGGAAACCGGGGTGTAAAGACCGGCCATTGTTCTTAGCAAAGTGGTTTTGCCAGCTCCATTATGACCAATCAATCCGACTGAATCCCCATCAAACAGCTCAAAATTCACTTTATCTAGTGCCGTGATGGTCAAAACTTCGCCTGGGTCCTTCGACAAAAAACCACCAGTCCCAACATTGACCAATGCTTTTTTTAAGGACTTAGCCCCCGCATTATATATCGGGTACTTTACAGTTACGTTATCAAAAAGCAGATGAGCCATAACTAAATCCAGAATGAAATATTTTTGCGACACTTTCCAAACTGATACACAGTAAATACAGTACCAATTAACAAAGCCAAAATTGAAACTTGATAGACGAATAGCGGTGGGATATCCCCTGCGATTGGATCTCGAATCAAAGTTATAAAGTAGCTAAAAGGATTCGACCACACTAACTGCTGACCAAAACTAAGTTGACTTGGTCGATAAATAACCGGGCTCAAGAAAAACATCAAAGGCATGACGGCCCCAATTATCTGTTCAAAATCACGAAACCTCGACCCTAGCATGGCTATCAATAGAACGATCCAGCACAAATTACCAACAACAAGAAGCAGCCCAGGGACAATCAAAAGCTGATTAGCGCTCAAAGGCGGTGAGAAATAAAGTAGAACAACAATCACCACAACGGCATTGTGTCCAAAATTTATTAACTGCCGCATAATCAGTTGCATCGGAAAAATAAAATATGGGATCTTTATGTTTCTGATAAAGTGAGCATTCCTGGAAAAAACAGATGGCGCCTCTAAAATACAGCCTGAAATAAATTGCCAGACGACCAGCCCAATTGTCAGCGATGGTACTAACTTAATGGGATCATCTTTAAGTAACATACTCCAAAGAAAACCAAGACCAGCAACACTCACAGCAGTGCTGAGCACCATCCAGAACGGACCGAGAACACTGCGACGATATCTGGCCTTGGTATCTCCCCAAGCAAAAAAGAACGCCAAACTGAGTCTTTGCAAGCCTTGGAAGATGTCATTGACACCTTCCAGGAAAGCCTTCTGCTTTAACTCAAAAAAAGCGGGAGACCGTTCATCCTTCAAGCCACTACCCCTTTTGTGTAAACTCCAGCTTGGGATTTCAAGCTATAGACAGACTCGTTGCAAAACGGCCCATTCTGTTTTTCAGTACGTAGAAACATTTCAGTCTTTAGAGACATCTCAAGAGTATTGCCGATATCGAAACGTTTGACATTACTGTAGTTAACCAGCTTGAAAAGCTCATCAAAAGCGAAAGAAGTCGAACAGAGCACTCTAGGGCACAAATCTAAACAAATTGACGCAATTCCAGAGCCATCTTGACCATTTTCATAATACGGCAGCCAAGCGATATCGACACTACTTACAACATCCAGGAAGTCTTTATCGTTCAACTCACCCATAAAGAAAACACGACCTTTCAAGGACTTGCTTTTCTTAACAAGACCAATCAGAAGATCTAAGTAGTCGTCTGTTTTCCCATTAGCCTTAAGCGTCTGTGGATGCTGACGACCAAAGATTAGCAGCTTATAGTTCTTTGGTAATTGCTCAAGGGCTTTCAATGCATCCACATGGCCTTTATAAGCGCTTATATAACCAAACATGCCGATCAAACGATCACTCTCAGCAAAATCTGCCTGATATACGATTCGATCAAAAGTATTGGTATCCCTCACATAATCCACTGGCACCATCTTCAGCGGGTGAACGACTACATTATCATAGGAAAAAAAATCCTTGATTTGCTTTTCAGATCTGGTGGTATGCACGATTAAGCGGGCACGGCACTTGATTGCGGCCTTGAGTATGTTCCTATTAATATTCAAATGCACTTGTGAATATTTATCACCAATAAGATCACGCAACCCACCTTTGATATCCAATCGCAACAACTTTTTAATTGCACTGCGCGATCCAGACTGGGCAGATCCGATCAAACGCGGCGAATGCAAGGTTACACTTGTCTCGGGGTTAGCCGATACAAGCTTTCGAAACCTACCAATAATATCCTTCGGCAAAGTCCCATACAACCCCGCTTCCATTTGAATATTTACCAGGTCATAACTCTTAAGCCGATCACATATATCTTTAATATGCTCGTCAGCCTTGGCTCTGACCCTTCCATTGATAGATTGCAGCAACTTCAAATCAAGCTCAACCACTTCGACTTGTATATCCGAGTGATAGGACTCGATACTGTCATGCACTACTTTTGTAAAAGCAGCGTTGCCACAACTTTCAGAATAACTGGAAACTATAGCCATTTTTCTGCTGTTCACGCCCGAACCTCTATCACGTTATCTGAATACCATTTGTATAAGCGCTTTATGCCGCACTCCAAACTTATAGATTGAGCGAAGCCTAAGTCCATTAGCAGTTTATTATCAACGACTCTAGATTGGATACCGACGGGCTTGTCTGCTTGAAATCTGACATCCGCAACACCTGCTTCCTGAGCTATCAACTCAGTTAATTCGCGAATAGTAGCGGCCTTACCACTTGAAATATTAATCATTGATGCTGAGCTTTCAGACAGCATGCACAACACAACTGCTTCAGCAGCGTCGTCAAAGTGCAAGAAGTCGCGCTGAGCCGAGCCATCCCCCCAAACATAGAATGGCTCACCAGCCTCACTGGCACGATGAGCCTTCATAATCAAAGAAGGAATTACATGACCGCTATTCTCGTTAAAGCGGTCATTCTCGCCATACAAATTCGTAAATACTCCGTATGTGAAATTTACACCTTTTGTTTCAGACAGGATGCGTAAATAGCCATAGGCATGCCTCTTAGACATTGCATAGCCAAACTCTCCTCCGTGAGGAAGCCCACGGAAAAAATCAGACTCTTGCAAGGGCACTTGAACATACGGATACGCATACCCAGCAACAGTGCCAGCAAAGAAAACATATTCAACCGGATACTCATTTATGGCGGAAAACAGATTTGAGTTAATCTGTGTATTTTCCACCAAAGAGCGCATCTGGTTTTCAAGATTCCCAAGAAGGCCAAAAACTACAGATGCGAGATGAAGTACGACCTGTGGTTTATGTTCAGAAAAATAGTTAAGGACTGCCTTGGAATCAAGCAGGTCTAAGACCTGCCTTGAAGGAGCCGAAATATTTTTATAGCCTTTTTTCTGAAGCAAGGCGACGAGAGCTTTCCCTAGCCCGCCACCCGCTCCCGTAATCAGGATAGAGGAATCCAGTGAAATATTACTCATGATGATTAAAGTATTTAAAGCCGTGTTGTTTTACAAGCTCGTCTCTCTGAGCCTCTTTCAAGTCCGACTGCATCATCTCCTTAACAAGCTCACTAAAGGACGTTGTTGGAACCCAACCAAGTTTTTCTTTAGCTTTGGCAGGATCGCCAAGCAGCGTTTCAACTTCTGCAGGACGGAAATATACAGGGTCAACCGCCACGATGCATTTACCAGTGGCTACATCGTAACCTTTCTCTTCTACACCTTTACCTTCCCAGCGAATTTTAATATCAATTTCGGCAGCAGCAACCTCTACAAACTCTCGAACCGAATGCTGCTCACCCGTGGCAATAACAAAGTCGTCTGCTGACGCTTGCTGCAACATAAGCCACTGCATTTCTACATAATCACGAGCATGGCCCCAGTCCCGCAACGCATCCATATTCCCAAGGTACAGACACTCTTGTAGACCTAGTTTAATCCGAGCTAGAGCACGTGTAATTTTTCTGGTAACAAATGTTTCACCACGAATAGGAGACTCGTGATTAAACAAAATCCCGTTGCAAGCATACATGCCATATGACTCTCGGTAGTTTACCGTAATCCAGTAGGCATACATCTTCGCGGCAGCATATGGTGACCGAGGATAGAAAGGTGTCGTCTCCTTTTGTGGAACCTCTTGCACCAAACCATAAAGCTCTGACGTTGAGGCTTGATAAAACCGTGTAGTTTTTTCAAGACCTGCAATTCTGATTGCTTCCAAAAGACGTAGAGTCCCCATGGCATCAGTGTCAGCAGTATACTCAGGAGATTCAAATGAAACCCCAACATGGCTTTGAGCACCCAAATTATAGATTTCATCGGGCTTGACCTCTTGGACGATTCGAATCAAGCTCGAAGAATCCGTCAGATCACCGTAGTGCAACGTCAAATCGAAACCTTGACTGTGCGGATCATGATAAAGATGATCAATGCGATGAGTATTAAACATAGAGGCCCGACGGCGAATACCATGAACCTCATAGCCTTTAGCCAGCAGGAACTCTGCCAGATAAGCACCGTCTTGACCTGTAATGCCGGTGATTAGCGCTTTTTTCTTTGTCAAAACATAATCCTCAATCAATTTTTCGATTTAATACTGAGCTCAAGCCAGAAGGTCAAACCCAATCCTACAGATGACTATCATACCAAATTTTAGAAAAGTCCAAACAGATCGAACCTGCTTCCCTCACGCCTCACAACCAGAACAAAACCATTGAAAATTCACACCATATGGATATGTGGTAAATGAGACAAAACTTAATCCCTCCTTCAACATTCGCCGAGATTACTGCGAACTACCATTATCTCGCATCAAGGCTAAAAATACGATAATCCAAATACCGCCCTGCCAAGAACAGAATTTAGTCCTCGGCAAACTCAGCACTTAATCTGGATTAACGACTCAATCTCCGCTAAACGCATACTCATCAACTCGCGGTTACCACGCGATTCAACATTCAATCGTAACAAAGGTTCAGTATTCGAACCGCGCAGACTGAAGCGCCAATCCGAAAAAGCAACGCTGATACCATCTGTCATATCCAGTTGAGGACTCCCCGGCGAGTAGTAGGCCAACACCTTTTCGAGAGTTGCCGACACATCACTGACTCGATAGTTGATTTCACCCGTACACGGATATGCGTCAATGCGCTCACCAACTAATTGAGCCAAAGTCTTTCCTGTCGTAGACATTAATGCGGAGACCAGCAACCAGGGAATCATACCACTATCACAATACGCAAAGTCGCGGAAGTAGTGGTGAGCGCTCATCTCACCGCCATAAATTGCATCTTCGAGACGCATGCGTTCTTTGATAAACGCATGGCCGGTCTTACACAAAACAGGGACGCCCCCTGCCTGTTCTACCTGATCAATGGTATTCCAAGTCAATCGCGGGTCATGGATGATCTTGCTACCTGGATGCTCCTTCAGCAGCATTTTCGCCAAGAGACCTACAAGATAATAGCCTTCGATGAAACGGCCTTCTTCGTCGAAGAAGAAACAGCGGTCGAAGTCCCCGTCCCACGCCAACCCAAGGTCACAGCCATTCGCCAGCAACGCTTGCTGGGTCAAGCTACGGTTCTCTGGCAACAGAGGATTGGGTACTCCATTGGGGAAATTGCCGTCGGGTTCGGCGTTGATCACTACCCATTCGAATGGCAACTTATGGATCAACTGCTGCAAAACGGGTCCAGCAGCCCCATTCCCCGGATCTGCGAGTATTTTCAGCGGTTTGAGGTCCGAGACATTGATGTAGCTGAGAAGGTGCTCGACATAGTTCGTCTTGTCCAACTCGAAACGAATCTCGCCCAGAGTCGTCGCCAACGCGCCCAGGTCGCCGCTTTCCACCCGGTCGCGTATGGCATTAAGGCCTGTATCGCCGCTGATGGGGCGCGATTCGGATTTGACCAACTTCATCCCGTTGTAACCTTTGGGATTATGACTCGCGGTGATCATCACCCCGCCGTCTGCCTTGAAGGCGCTGGTGGCGAAGTAAACTTCCTCAGTGCCGCATAGACCGATATCTATGACATTTGCACCGGCTTCTCGCAGCCCACGCGTCATAGCCTCTGCCAGCATCGGGCTTTCCAACCGCATATCCCGTCCCAGCACGATGCTCTTGCCTTGCAATTCGACAACCATGGCACGGCCTATCCGGTACGCGACGTCTTCATTCAGATCGGTTGGTACCTGACCACGGATGTCGTAAGCTTTGAAACACTGGGTTTTGATAGGGGTATGCATACCGCTCTCTTGCTAAGGTATCTGAAGGCGGGCAGATGGCTGCCCTGCATTCGCGAAAGATAGAAACGCATCGGTATCAGACCAAGAACAGATAAACCTGATCGGCGAAAAATATTTCGCCGATCAGGCTCATAACGCCCAGGCTTAATTATTTATCGACACGCCCGTAGTTGTCTTCAAAACGCACGATGTCATCCTCCCCCAGATAATCACCGCTCTGCACCTCAATAAGCACCAGGTCGATCACTCCAGGGTTCCTCAAACGATGCTGATGGCCCGCACGAATAAAGGTGGACTCGTTAGTGTTCAACATCAGCTCCTGCTGATCATTAACCACAATCGCCATCCCACTGACGACGATCCAGTGCTCACTTCTGTGGTGGTGCATCTGCAGGGACAGAGAAGCCTTTGGCTTCACCACGATACGCTTGATCTTGAAGCGCTCGCCGTTCTCCAGCGTCGTGTAAGTACCCCACGGGCGATGCACCGTCCGGTGAAGCAAATGTACCGTATGGCTATTGGCCTTGAGCTGGCCAACAATGTGTTTCACATCTTGCGCATGGTCTTTATGCGCGATCATCACGGCATCTGGCGTGTCGATTACCAACAGATCCTCGACGCCAACCAGTGCAGTGAGTCGACCTTCACTGTTTACATAGTTGTTACGGGAACCATGAGATAACACCTCACCTTCAAAACGGTTGCCGTCAGCATCGGGCGCTGTCAGCTCAGCAACAGCATTCCACGAGCCGATATCACTCCAGCCGATATCACAGGGAATGGTCGCAACCTTGGCAGAACGCTCCATCAACGCATAATCGATGGAGATATCCGGCACCTCTGCAAATGCCTCGGCATCGAGGGCCAGGCAACGGTACTTGTCAGACGAAGTAACGCGAGACTGCTCAATGGTCCTGACAACCGCTTCGACTACGTCTGGAGCATGTTCACGCAGCTCTTCGAGGACGGTGCCGACCCGGAAGCAGAACATTCCGGAGTTCCAGTAGTAGTTTCCGGCACTTACGTAGCCTTGAGCGGTTTCAAGATCAGGCTTCTCGACGAAACGCGCAACTTTCAAGCCACCGTTCAGCGGAGCATTCTTTTGCGCCTCGATGTAGCCAAAACCGGTTTCAGGGTAGGTCGGCTGGATGCCAAAAGTGACCAGCCAGCCTTCCGAGGCTAACGCTACGGCATTCGCTACTGCAGCGGCAAAGGCCTTTTCATCCTTGATCAGATGGTCGGCAGCCAGCACCAGCATATGGACGTCGGGGCCATGGGTGGCCTCCAACTGCAGCGCAGCCGCCGCAACAGCCGCAGCCGTATTACGCCCGAAAGGCTCAAGAATGAAACCTTGGGAGTGCTTGGCAGTATTGACAGCACTGTATTCGTCTTCAGTCTTGAACAAAAGCTCACGATTAGTCACCGTAAGCACTTCTACAACACCCTCCAGTTGCGAAGCTCGCAGGAAGGTTTTCTGGATTAGATTCTGGCCACCTGGCAAATCCATGAACGGCTTGGGGTGGGCCTCTCGAGACACAGGCCACAACCGGCTACCCACACCGCCAGACAAAATTACGGGAATCAGTTCCATACTCAACGTCCTTAATCCTCACTCTCTGAAAGGTTAACTACAGAAAACGGAGTTCGTTTATATTCTGGTCGCCTTGCACCTCTTTCAGATGCAAAGTCGAGGGGTTGAATTCTTGCGAAACCATCAAGCAGTTCGCTTGTGCTACGGCCGTCCTGCCGTTAATACCCATTACATACGACCCGAGCTGTAGAAGCTCGCTCGGCCAGAAATGCATTCCCACCCATTCTACAGCCAACAAAGATTTTTACGAACAACTCACAACCCCGAATCTAAAACTCGATCAAAGGCCAATCGGAGACCTGGTCTGGCGCCGGCAAACCCGTCCAAAACCTAACGATAAGGCCCGAAACCACAGATTTTTAGCGAGTGAATCACCTTCGAACATGGCACCCACCAAAGCCTGGTCCTGCACTCCACGGAGCTATCAGATCGACCTCAAAATGCTGGCGGAACGGAACACGCCACATCCGAGAGGCCGGCGTAAACTTCGATCAATCAGCTCATGCGTCCAGCAGCTTTGGCAAATACTGAGCATAAACGACGCTTTTCAGTCGCTCAGCCTGAACATCGAGCTCAACCGGTGTGATCCGACCAAATTATAAGCAATCCCGCCCAGCCAAGCGATCTTCGGCCCCTGGAACCGCTCAACGGTATGGATCCTTATCGATCGGATTCACGGCGACCACGGTCAATGCCTCACCGCACCTACGCGCAAAGTCGACAACATGACAATCATAGCCGCACCCGAAGATTTCACCATCCACGATCAAGTGATAACCACCGCCAAACCCCGGATGTTCGACGCCCAAAAACCGCCATCATTATGATGTCGATCATGAGAGCAACGCCAGTTACGCATACCTATCTGATCAGCAATTACACTCAAAGTTTCCTGATCTTTGCCCAAGCGCAGCATCGTCTTGGCGAAATTATTACCGCGAGCCTCACAAGTCCAACCCGTAGGAAAAATCAGGTATTTGCAGCCGAAGCGGGTTTCGCCTGAATCCATCAAGCCAGATGTTTACGCCTCGCTTTGCCGACGCGCCCGACAAGCCACCCAAGACAAGGGCCAAGCAACATTCCGAGCAGCAGTGCAATGACCGTGACTACCGAGACCGGCAACTGTGGCCCTGCCCACCCCAGGAACAACAATGAGACTGACTGCTGATTCTCCAGCACGAATGCCAAAACTGCCAAAACCAGCAACAACACAAAGACTCCGAGGAGTACGCGTTTGAGATTACGCATGAATCGCTCCCTGAATGACGACTGTCAAAGCCCCTCCTCCTCATCCTCATTCACCCGATCCCGGAGCTCTTTGCCCGGTTTGAAATGAGGAACGAATTTACCGTCGAGGCTGACGGATTGGCCGGTCTTTGGGTTACGGCCGACGCGCGGTGCACGATAGTGTAAAGAGAAGCTGCCAAAGCCACGGATTTCGATTCGATCACCGGTAGCCAGGCACTGGGACATTTGCTCAAGCATGGTCTTGATGGCCAGCTCCACATCCTTGGATGAGAGTAGCCCTTGATGGGTGACAATTCGTTCGATCAACTCCGACTTCGTCATATTTTTCCCTTCTTTTTCAAGCAGCTAGATCAGCGCTTCAAAGGTTTTAGCATGCTCAAAGGGTTTTGAACAGCCTATATATTGACTTATCTGCATTCCCTGACAGACACCGCAAAGCTCGCTTCCCGGAGACCGACACCCCACCCTTCCACACCACAGAGGCAAACCGAACCGTCACCTGCAAACCACCAATATGACGCGAGTGAGGTATCCAGCCGGGTTCCACCCGAATAGATAACCCTCTCCCTCTTCTTTAGCATCACTGGACCTGCCAATGACCTTGTATCCCTCCACCCCACACTCTCTTGCAGCGCGCTTGTAACACTTGTCCCAACCTGATCCGAGCCCCGAACAATCGATCTCGATACCACTCACGCCACGCACCACGTGAGTCTTGGCATTTGTCGTACACCCCACCAAGACCAGGACTGCCAATGCAACAATAAGCTTGTTCATCCCCTTCCTTATGCCAGGAATCACACCCGACGAATGCTCGGCTCAAGCTAAAGCCTAGCTCCAGATAGGCAATTGACACACCCGAACAACAGACCACCTTATCCCCGCATTGTTTCCCTCAGCACCCCGATAACCTCAAATTTCAGGCACAAAAAAGGGCGACCGAAGTCGCCCTTTTTCTATGGTCGGACAGAACTTAGTTCTGTTTTTCCATTTGTGCACGCAGCAGAGCACCAAGAGTGGTGTCAACTGGAGCATCCGAAGCAGCTGGCTTGTCGCGCAGGCTCTGGATAGCTTCCTTCTCGTCTTCAACGTCTTTCGACTTGATCGAGAGCTGGATTACACGGCTCTTGCGGTCAACGCTGATGATCTTGGCTTCAACTTCTTCGCCTTCTTTCAGAACGTTGCGCGCATCTTCGATGCGGTCACGGCTGATTTCGGAGGCTTTCAGAGTAGCTTCGATATCGGTAGCCAAAGTGATGATGGCGCCTTTAGCGTCAACTTCTTTCACGATGCCTTTAACGATTGCGCCTTTGTCGTTCTCTTGAACGTACTCGGAGAACGGATCGCTTTCCAGTTGCTTGATACCCAGGGAGATACGCTCGCGCTCTGGGTCAACCGACAGGATAACGGTGTCCAGCTCGTCGCCCTTCTTGAAGCGACGTACGGCTTCTTCGCCCACTTCGTTCCAGGAGATGTCGGACAGGTGAACCAGGCCGTCGATGCCGCCGTCCAGACCAATGAAGATACCGAAATCGGTGATCGACTTGATGGTGCCGGAGATTTTATCGCCCTTGTTGAACTGGCCAGAGAAATCTTCCCATGGGTTAGATTTGCACTGCTTGATGCCCAGGGAGATACGACGACGCTCTTCGTCGATGTCCAGAACCATAACTTCCACTTCGTCGCCGACTTGTACGACTTTCGAAGGGTGGATGTTCTTGTTGGTCCAGTCCATTTCGGAAACGTGTACCAGGCCTTCAACGCCTTCTTCCAGCTCAGCGAAGCAGCCGTAGTCGGTCAGGTTGGTTACACGTGCGGTAACGCGAGTGCTTTCTGGGTAACGGGCTTTGATAGCAACCCATGGATCTTCGCCCAGTTGCTTGAGGCCCAGGGAAACACGATTGCGCTCGCGATCGTACTTCAGAACCTTGACATCGATCTCGTCGCCAACGTTGACGATTTCGGAAGGATGCTTGATACGCTTCCAAGCCATGTCGGTAATGTGCAGCAGGCCATCGACGCCACCCAGATCGACGAATGCGCCGTAATCGGTGAGGTTTTTGACGATACCTTTGACTTGTTGACCTTCCTGCAGGGATTCCAGCAGAGCTTCACGCTCAGCGGAGTTCTCGGCTTCGAGGACGCTACGACGGGAAACGACAACGTTGTTGCGTTTCTGGTCGAGTTTGATGACCTTGAATTCCAGCTCTTTGCCTTCCAGGTGCGTGGTGTCGCGCACAGGACGGACGTCAACCAGAGAACCAGGCAGGAACGCACGGATGCCGTTAACGTCGACAGTGAAGCCGCCTTTAACCTTACCGTTGATAACGCCCTTGACCACTTCTTCGGCTGCGAAGGCTGCTTCCAGAACGATCCAGCATTCAGCGCGCTTGGCTTTTTCACGGGACAGCTTGGTTTCACCAAAGCCGTCTTCAACCGAATCCAGCGCAACGTGAACTTCGTCACCGACGTTGATATTCAGTTCGCCAGCGTCGTTGTAGAACTGCTCAAGCGGGATGAGTGCTTCAGACTTCAGGCCAGCGTGAACGGTTACCCAGCGAGCTTGGTAATCGATATCAACGATAACACCGGTGATGATGGAGCCTGCCTGAAGGTTCAGGGTTTTTAGGCTTTCTTCAAAGAGTTCCGCAAAGCTTTCGCTCATTTTAATTCCTGTTGATAAGGGCGAAGAATACGCCCATCTGCCACATCCCAGACGATGTGGGTTACGTTTATATAAAAGAAACGCCGCAAGACTATGACTGGTCCCCTGCAGTGTTTCTTGGTCACCCGGCGATATCGCGAATGGCGATCTCGCTCATGATGCGTTCCAGCACCTGCTCGATGGACAACTCCGTGGAGTCCAGCTGTATGGCGTCGACCGCCGGCTTGAGCGGGGCTACCGCTCGCTGGGTGTCGCGCTCATCGCGCACACGGATCTCATCTAGCAGACTCGACAGACTAACACCCTCGACTTTGCCCTTCAACTGCAAATAACGTCGGCGCGCCCGTTCCTCGGCGCTGGCGGTCAGAAAAATCTTCAGCGGCGCGTCGGGAAATACAACGGTGCCCATGTCGCGGCCATCAGCCACCAACCCCGGCGCCTCCTGAAATGCCCGCTGGCGCTGCAGCAAGGCGTCACGCACGGCAGGCAGCGCCGCCACTTGCGAGGCCCATGCACCAACCTGCTCGTTGCGCAAATCGTCAGTGACATCATCACCTTCAAGGATGATGCGCTGCGGATGACCTTCGGTCGCCCCGATGAACTGCACATCGAGATGAGCGGCCAACAGCTTCAGCGACTCTTCGTTGGTCAGGTCGACACCATGATTGCGCGCAGCGAATGCCAGCAAACGGTACAACGCACCGGAATCCAGCAAGCACCAACCCAGGCGCTTGGCGAGAATCCCGGCGATGGTGCCCTTGCCCGAGCCGCTCGGTCCGTCGATGGTGATTACCGGAGCATGGCTGGTCACGACTGAGCCTCTTGAGCAACACGAATACCGACTTGCGCGCACAACGCGAGGAAGTTCGGGAAGGAGGTCGCAACGTTGGCGCAATCATGGATACGGATCGGTGCATTGGCACGCAACGATGCAACGCTGAACGCCATGGCAATCCGGTGATCGCCGTGACCATGCACCTCGCCGCCGCCAATCTGGCTGCCATCGATGATAATGCCGTCCGGCGTTGGCTCGCACTTGACGCCCAGCGCCAGCAAACCATCCGCCATCACCTGGATACGATCCGATTCCTTGACCCGCAACTCTTCCGCGCCGCGCAAAATAGTCCGGCCTTCGGCACAGGCCGCCGCCACGAACAGTACCGGGAACTCGTCGATGGCCAGCGGAACCAGCGCTTCAGGAATTTCGATACCCTTAAGCTTAGCTGCCCGCACGCGCAAATCAGCCACTGGCTCGCCACCGACTTCACGCTGGTTTTCCAGGGTGATATCGGCGCCCATCAGGCGCAGGATGTCGATCACGCCGGTACGGGTCGGGTTGATCCCCACGTGCTCCAGCACCAACTCCGAACCTTCGGCAATCGACGCCGCGACCAGGAAGAACGCCGACGAAGAGATATCGCCCGGCACTTCAATGTGCGTCGCGGTCAGCTTGTGGCCGGATTCGACCGACGCAGTGGCGCCGCTGACGGTAACCGGGTAGCCGAAGCCACGCAGCATACGCTCGGTATGGTCACGGGTCGGAGCAGGTTCGGTGACGGTGGTCTTGCCCTCGGCGTACAGCCCTGCCAACAGCAGGCAGGATTTAACCTGGGCGCTGGCCATCGGCATGGTGTAGGTCAGGCCCTTGAGCTTGTTACCGCCACGAATGGTCATCGGTGGACGACCTTCTGCCGCCGTCTCGATCACCGCACCCATTTCGCGCAGCGGGTTGGCCACACGATTCATCGGACGCTTGGACAGCGACGCATCGCCCGTCAAGGTGCTGTCGAAGTCCTGCGCAGCCAGCAAGCCGGACAACAGACGCATCGACGTACCCGAGTTGCCCAGATAGATCGGACCAGGAGCCGGCTTCAAGCCATGCAGGCCGACACCATGGATGGTCACGCGACCATGGTGCGGACCTTCGATCACGACACCCATGTCACGGAAGGCCTGCAAGGTCGCCAGGGCATCTTCACCCTCGAGGAAACCTTCGACTTCGGTAACGCCTTCAGCGAGGGAGCCGAGCATGATCGAACGGTGGGAAATTGATTTGTCGCCCGGTACACGAATCCGCCCACTCAGGCGGCCACCAGGATTTGCCAGGAAAATCAGATCGTTGGAGTTCATAGCGTCCACATAGGCCCGGCGGGCCAGGATTTTACTGAAATGCTCGCGGGCAACCCGGGCGCGCGTAAAGACGCCCAACAGTTGGTGCCCGTCCCCTGCATCGACCGCGTCGCGCAAGGCGTCGAGATCGCTGCGAAATGTATCGAGTGTGCGCAGGACAGCTTCGCGATTGGCGAGGAAGATGTCGTGCCACATGACCGGGTCACTGCCGGCGATTCTCGTGAAATCGCGGAAACCGCCGGCAGCGTAACGGAAGATTTCCAGATTTTCACTGCGTTTAGCCAACGAATCGACCAAACCGAATGCCAGCAGGTGCGGCAAATGACTGGTCGCCGCCAACACTTCGTCATGACGCTCGACCTGCATGTGCTCGACATCGGCACCCAATTCACGCCAGAGCCGGTCGACAACTGCCAGTGCAGCCGGATCGGTTTGCTCAAGCGGTGTCAGAATCACTTTGTGTCGACGGAACAACTGAGCATTGGAAGCCTCGACCCCGCTCTGCTCGGAACCGGCAATCGGATGCCCCGGGACGAAGCGCGCCGGCATACCACCGAAGGCTTCGGTCGCTGCGCGCACCACATTGCCTTTGGCACTGCCGACATCGGTCAGAATCGCCGCCCCCAGGTCCATGCCAGCCAGCAGCACCAGCAGTTTCTCCATCGCCAGGATCGGCACCGCCAGCTGAATCACATCGGCACCGCAGCACGCGGTAGCGAGGTCGTCTTCACAACGGTCCACCACGCCCAGCTCAACCGCCAGTTTTCGCGATTGCGGATCGAGGTCAACACCAACCACTTCGCGGCACAACCCACTTTCACGCAGGCCCTTGGCGAACGAACCACCGATCAGCCCGAGACCGACCACCACCAGGCGACCGATCATAGGCACAGCAGGTTGCACGGCGATGACATCAACCACGAGCCAGAACCTTGGCCAGCGCCTCGAGGAAGCGACTGTTTTCAGCCGGCAGACCGATGGTGATGCGCAAGTGATTCGGCATGCCGTAATTGGCCACCGGACGCACGATCACACCTTCATGCAGCAAGCCCTGGAAAACCGGGGCCGCAACGCGCCCCAGATCCACACAGATGAAGTTGCCCTTGGAAGGAATCCAGCTCAGCCCCAACTCACGGAAACCCGCTTCGAGCTGCTGCATGCCGGACTCGTTCAGGCGACGACTTTCAGCCAGGTATTCATCGTCCTGCAACGCAGCACAAGCCGCAGCCAGGGCCAGGCTATTGACGTTGAATGGCTGACGCACACGGTTCAATACATCGGCGACCACTGCGGTCGACAAGCCATAACCCACACGCAGCGCGGCCAAACCGTAGGCCTTGGAAAAGGTCCGGGAAACCAGCAGGTTCGGGTACGCCGCGAGGAAATCCAGGCCATCAGGCAGGTCGCTACCTTCGGCGTACTCAATGTACGCCTCATCCAGCACCACCAGCACACGCTCAGGCACGTCCTGCAGAAACTCGTCCAGCGCCTCGGCGTCGAACCAGGTTCCGGTCGGGTTGTTCGGGTTGGCGATAAATACCACGCGGGTGTTGCTGTCGATGGCTTCGAGCATGGCCGACAGGTCATGACCCCAGTCCTTCGCTGGAATCACTCGCGCCTCGGCACCCACAGCCTGAGTGACGATCGGGTAGACCGCAAACGCATGCTCACTGAACACTGCGTTGAGACCTGGCGCCAGATAGGCACGCGCGACTAGCTCAAGAATGTCGTTGGAGCCGTTGCCCAACGTCACTTGATCGAGCTCGACCCGGCACTGCTCAGCCAGCAGGGTTTTCAGCGCAAAACCGTTGCCGTCTGGATAGCGAGTCAGCTCAGCCAGCTCTTCGCGAATCGCCGCCAGAGCCTTGGGACTGGCACCCAGCGGGTTTTCGTTGCTCGCCAGCTTGACGATTTTTGCCGGATCGATGTCCAGCTCGCGGGCCAGTTCGTCCACGGGCTTGCCCGGAACGTAAGGCGAAAGTTGTTGCACGCCCGGCTGTGCCAGAGCGAGGAAGTCGCCACTCATTATCAACGCCTTTAGAGAACTGCTTTCGGGTAGGAACCCAACACTTTAAGTGCTACCGCTTCCTGACTGATTTTCTCCAGCACCGCTTTTATCAGCGGGTCGCGGTGGTGGCCGACGAAATCGATGAAGAACACGTAGGTCCACTTACCGCTGCGCGATGGGCGGGTTTCGATTCGCGTCAGGTCGATGCCATTGTCATGGAACGGCACCAGCAACTCGTGAAGCGCGCCAGGTTTGTTGCTCATCGAGACAATGATCGACGTTTTGTCGTCGCCGGTCGGTGGCACTTCCTGGCTGCCAATCATCAGGAATCGTGTGGAGTTGTCCGGGCGATCCTCGATTTTTTCGGCCAGGCGGGTCAAACCGTACAAGCCTGCCGCCATGTCGCCGGCAATCGCCGCCGAGTTCCACTCACCCTTGACCCGCTTGGCCGCTTCGGCGTTGCTCGATACCGCCACGCGCTCGACGTTCGGGTAGTGAGCATCCAGCCATTTGCGGCACTGCGCCAGGGACTGGGCATGGGAGTAAATGCGGCTGATGCTGTCGGTCTTGGTGTTTTCACCCACCAGCAAGTGGTGGTGAATACGCAGCTCGACTTCGCCACAGATAACCATGTCGTGTTCGAGGAAGCTGTCGAGGGTGTGGTTGACCGCGCCCTCGGTGGAGTTTTCCACAGGCACCACGCCAAAGTTCACCGCACCCGCGGCCACCTCACGGAACACTTCGTCGATCGCCGCCATTGGCTTGCTGATCACTGCGTGACCGAAGTGCTTCATGGCGGCCGCTTGAGTGAAGGTTCCTTCAGGGCCGAGATAGGCCACTTTCAGCGGCTGCTCGAGCGCCAGGCAGGACGACATGATTTCACGGAACAACCGCGCCATCTCTTCGTTGCCCAACGGCCCCTGGTTACGTTCCATTACGCGCTTGAGCACCTGGGCTTCACGCTCAGGACGATAGAACACCGGCACTTCGCCTTCGGCCAGCGAGGCCATCTTTACTCGCGCGACTTCCTGGGCGCAGCGCGCACGCTCACTGATCAGCTCCAGGACTTTTTCGTCCAGGGCATCAATGCGCAGGCGCAGTGCCTTGAGTTCTTGCTCAGACATTAGCCGTGTTCCTTCTCGAACTCTGCCATGTACGAAACCAGCGCATTGACTGCGTTGATGTCGACGGCGTTGTAGATAGAGGCACGCATGCCACCTACCGAACGGTGACCCTTGAGGTTCAGCAGACCGCGCGCTTCGGCACCGACCAGGAACGGCTTGTCGAGGCGATCGTCAGCCAGACGGAACGGCACGTTCATCCACGAGCGATCAGCCTTGTTGATCGGGTTGCTGTACAAGCCGCTAGCATCGATGAAGCTGTACAGCGTGCGCTGTTTGACTTCATTGAGCTTGCCAATGGCCTCAACACCACCCTGCTCTTTCAGCCATTCGAACACAAGACCGGACAAGTACCAGGCCAGTGTTGGCGGGGTGTTGTACATCGAGCCGTTGTCGGCTGCGACCTTGTAGTCGAGCATGGTCGGGCAGAACGAACGGGCACGACCCAGCAGGTCTTCACGCACGATGTTGACGACGATACCGCTCGGGCCGATGTTTTTCTGGGCGCCGGCGTAGATCATGCCGAAACGCGAGACATCCACAGGGCGCGAGAGAATGTCCGAAGACATGTCTGCAACCAGCGGAACATCACCGGTTTCCGGGATCCACTGGAATTCCAGACCACCGATGGTTTCGTTCGGCGCGTAGTGCACGTAGGCCGCGTCTTGCGACAGCGTCCATTCGTTCTGGCCGGGGATTGCGAAATAGTCGTAAGGCTTGGCGGTCGCGGCGACATTGACGTGGCCGTAGCGCTGCGCTTCTTCAATGGCTTTCTGCGACCAGATACCGGTGTCGATATAGTCGGCCTTGCCGTTTTCCGGCAACAGGTTCAGAGGAATCTGAGCAAATTGCTGGCTGGCGCCGCCTTGCAGAAACAGCACTTTATAGTTCGAGGGGATATTCAGCAGATCACGCAGATCCTGCTCGGCCTTGGTCGCAATGGACACGAACTCATCGCTGCGATGGCTCATTTCCATGACCGAGAGACCCTTGCCATGCCAGTCGAGCAATTCCGACTGGGCACGCAACAGGACAGCTTCAGGCAGCGCAGCAGGACCTGCGCAGAAGTTATAGGCTCGTTTGCTCACATCCACTCTCGCTATGCATTCACGGTAGCGGACAGAGCAAACACTCTGCCCTGCTACGATTTGGTTAGTCTTGCGGCTCTTCTTCGTCAGCTGCGTCAGCCTGCTGGCTTTCGACAGTGTCGTCCGGCTCGGTGCCGGCATCGAGCACGACGCCTTCCAGCTCAACGCCTTCTTCGCCTTCCAGCTCTTCGCCTTCGACTTCCGATGGCTCCTGAACCCGCTCCAGACCGACCAGTGTTTCATCGCTGGCCAGTTTGATCAGGGTCACGCCCTGGGTGTTACGACCCAGACTGGATACCTCGTCAACACGAGTACGTACCAGGGTGCCCTGGTCGGAAATCAGCATGATTTCCTCGCCATCGAGCACCTGGACTGCACCGACCAGACGGCCATTACGCTCGTTGCTGACCATGGCGATAACGCCCTGACCGCCACGCTTGTACTCAGGGAACTCGGTGATGGCGGTACGCTTGCCGAAACCACGCGCCGAAGCGGTGAGGATCTGGCTGCCTTCTTCCGGGATCAGCATGGAAATCAGCTTCTGGCCTTCCGGCAGACGCATGCCGCGGACACCGCGAGCGGTACGACCCATGGCGCGAACGTCGGACTCTTTGAAGCGGGTAACCTTGCCGCCGTCGGAGAACAGCATGACTTCACGCTCGCCATCGGTGATGGCAGCGCTGATCAGTACGTCGCCTTCGTCCAGCTCCAGCGCGATCAAGCCAACGCTGCGCTGACGGCTGAAGGATTCCAGCGGGGTCTTCTTCACGGTGCCGTTGGCGGTAGCCATGAAGATGTAGTGACCTTCGGTGTATTCCTCGACCGGCAGCATGGTGGTGATGTATTCACCATCGTCCAGCGGCAGCAGGTTGACCAGCGGACGACCGCGGGCAGCGCGGGATGCCTCAGGAATTTCGTAGGTCTTCAGCCAGTAAACCTTGCCCTTGCTGGAGAACAGCAGCAGCGTGGTGTGGCTGTTGGCGACCAGCAGGTGAGCGATGTAGTCCTCATCCTTGACGCCGGTAGCCGATTTGCCTTTACCGCCACGACGCTGGGCCTGGTACGCAGCCAAAGGCTGGGTCTTGGCATAGCCACCGTGGGAAATGGTCACGACGCGCTCTTCTTCCGGGATCATGTCACCCAGGGTCAGGTCCAGGCGCGCATCGAGAATTTCGGTGCGACGCACATCGCCGTACTCGGCACGAATCACTTCAAGCTCTTCGCGGATCACTTCCATCAGGCGCGTGGCGCTATTGAGGATGCGGATCAGCTCGCCGATCTGGTTGAGGATCTCTTGATACTCGGCCAGCAGTTTTTCGTGTTCCAGGCCGGTCAGACGGTGCAGACGCAGTTCCAGAATGGCTTGCGCCTGTTCCGGCGACAGGAAGTACTTGCCTTCGCGCAGACCGTATTGCGGGTCCAGGGTCTCTGGACGGCAAGAGTCAGCACCGGCACGCTCAACCATCGCAACCACCGCGGAGGATTCCCACGGCGTGCTGATCAGCGCTTCCTTGGCTTCCGACGGGGTTGGCGAAGCCTTGATCAGGGCGATGACCGGGTCGATGTTCGACAGCGCAACGGCCTGACCTTCGAGGATGTGACCACGCTCACGGGCTTTACGCAGTTCGAACACGGTACGACGGGTCACCACTTCGCGGCGGTGACGCACAAAGGCTTCCAGCAGGTCCTTGAGGTTCAGGATCCGCGGACGGCCGTCGATCAGCGCAACGATGTTGATACCGAACACTGCTTGCAGTTGGGTCTGGGCGTAGAGGTTGTTGAGGATCACCTCAGGCACTTCGCCGCGACGCAGCTCGATCACCACGCGCATACCGTCTTTGTCGGACTCGTCGCGCAGTTCGGTGATGCCTTCCAGCTTCTTCTCTTTGACCAGCTCGGCGATCTTCTCGATCAGACGCGCCTTGTTCAGCTGGTAAGGAAGCTCGGTAATGACGATCTGCTGACGGCCACCGACCTTGTCGATGTCTTCAATCATCGAACGGGCACGCATGTAAATGCGGCCACGACCGGTACGGTAGGCTTCGATGATGCCGGCGCGACCGTTGATGATCGCGGCGGTCGGGAAGTCCGGACCGGGGATGTATTGCATCAGCTCATCGATGGTCAACTCGGGGTTGTCGATGAGTGCCAGGCAACCGTCGATGACTTCACCGAGGTTGTGCGGCGGAATGTTGGTCGCCATGCCCACGGCGATACCGCTGGAGCCGTTGACCAGCAGGTTGGGAATACGGGTCGGCATGACCGCCGGGATCATTTCGGTGCCGTCGTAGTTCGGCACCCAGTCCACGGTTTCTTTATGCAGGTCAGCCAGCAGCTCGTGCGCCAGCTTGGTCATGCGCACTTCGGTGTATCGCATTGCCGCAGCGTTGTCGCCGTCGACCGAACCGAAGTTACCCTGACCGTCTACCAGCAGGTAACGCAGCGAGAATGGCTGCGCCATACGAACGATGGTGTCGTACACCGCGGTATCACCGTGCGGGTGATACTTACCGATCACGTCACCGACAACACGGGCAGATTTCTTGTACGGCTTGTTGAAGTCGTTACCCAGCTCGCTCATCGCGAACAGCACACGCCGATGCACGGGCTTCAAGCCATCGCGCGCATCAGGCAGTGCCCGCCCGACAATTACGCTCATCGCGTAGTCGAGGTAGGACTGTTTCAGCTCGTCTTCGATATTGACCGGGAGGATTTCTTTGGCCAGTTCGCCCATGAGAAGCCTGATTCCTTTTTCTGGTGAAACTTCGTCACATCCATATGGGACGAACGAAGCTCGCCGCTGCAGGCTGAGTGCCAGCACCGACTTACGACAAATCAACGAGTTATGCCATGGATCTGCGCAGTAAAGGCAGCCACATCGGGCTACCTTGGAAACCGCCGGATGTTATCACAAGAGCCGCCACGCACCTATCCCCCAGACGCGCATGGAGCATAGTTAGTTGACCGGTGACAGGCGCAAAGGCGACGAGAGAGGCTTAGAGCCGTGACAACCCTCGATTCACAAGCAAAATATGGGTGCCAGGAGCGGCAGACCGAGTCATCGTTCATCGCGGGCAAGCCTTGCTCCTGCAGATTCACGAAAACTGTAGGAGCAAGGCTTGCCCGCGATGGCAATATTTCAGGCGCCCTGGATCGTCAATGCAAGCGCTTGCGGCACATCAGTTGCGCCATCTTCGCGGTATCCGGGCGCTCGACGATGCCTTTTTCGGTAACGATGACGTCGATCAGGTCAGCCGGCGTGACATCGAACACCGGATTGAATGCATCGACATCAGCCCCCACCCGCTTGCCACCGATGTCCAGCAACTCGCTGCCATCACGCTCTTCGATCGGGATGTCGTCGCCACTGGCCAGGTTCATGTCGATGGTCGAACTCGGCGCCACCACCATGAAACGCACGCCGTGGTGCATGGCATTGACCGCCAACTGGTAAGTGCCGATCTTGTTCGCCACGTCACCGTTGGCGGTAATTCGGTCAGCGCCGACGATCACCCAGGTCACGCCCTTGGTTTTCATGATGTGCGCAGCGGCCGAGTCGGCGTTCAAGGTGACCGGAATGCCTTCGTTGGCCAGTTCCCAGGCGGTCAAGCGCGAGCCTTGCAGCCAAGGCCGGGTTTCGTCGGCGTAAACCCGCTCGATCATGCCCTCCAGGAACGCGCCACGAATCACCCCGAGCGCAGTGCCGAAACCGCCAGTCGCCAACGCCCCCGTATTACAGTGGGTCAAAACAGCCTGGGCATTGCCCTGATGCTTGCGGATCAGGTCGACACCCAATTGCGCCATGGTCAGGTTGGCTTCGCGATCACTTTCATGGATTGCCAAGGCCTCTGCCTCAAGCACTTCCAATGGATTGGGGTGATCCTTGAGCCGCTCCAGGCGTTCGCGCATGCGACCCAGCGCCCAGAACAGGTTGACGGCGGTCGGCCGTGAATCCGCGAGTAGGGCAAAATCCTCTTCCAGCGCGGCCTGCCAGTCGCCACCCGCAGCAAACCGCGCGCGCGCCGCCAGCACCACGCCGTAGGCGGCGCTGATACCAATTGCCGGAGCACCACGCACCACCATCGAGCGAATTGCCTCAGCCACACCCGCCGCGCTGGTATAGGCAATCCAGGTTTCCTCGAATGGCAGAATGCGCTGATCCAGCAGGTACAGGGCGCCGTCCCGCCAATCGATGGCCTTCACCTTCTCCGCAGCCAACAGTCGATCGCGCATCCCTCACCCCGCACTCATGAACAAAAGCCGCCGATTATAGCGATCCCCCCGCGAAGACGCTCGGGTATACTTCGCCATCCTTTATAAAAGCACTGGACCGAACCCTCGATGCCGAATCCTGCCGCTGCGCTCGACTTACTCTTGCTGCCAACCTGGTTAGTACCTGTCGAACCTGCTGGCGTAGTCCTCAAGGAGCACGGCCTGGGCATCCGCGACGGGCGTATTGCGTTTATCGGTCCGCGCAGCGAAGCCTTGAAGTTCAAGGCCAGCGAGGTCCGTGAACTGCCGGGCATGCTGCTCAGCCCGGGCCTGATCAACGCCCACGGACATGCGGCGATGACATTGTTCCGTGGCCTGGCCGATGATTTGCCGCTGATGACCTGGCTTGAGCAGCACATCTGGCCAGCCGAGACCAAATGGGTCGATGAGGCCTTCGTCCGCGACGGCACCGACCTGGCCATTGCCGAGCAGATCAAGGGCGGCATCACCTGCTTCTCAGACATGTATTTTTTCCCGAAAGTTGCCAGCGAACGCGTGCACAACAGCGGTATTCGCGCACAAATCGCCATCCCGATCCTCGATTTCCCGATTCCCGGCGCCTGCGATGCGGATGAGGCTATCCGTCAGGGCGTCGAGCTGTTCGGCGACCTCAAGCATCACCCGCGCATCAAAATCACCTTCGGCCCTCATGCACCCTACACCGTCGGTGACGAAAACCTCGAAAAAATCCGGGTAATCGCCGAGGAGCTGGACGCAGCGATTCACATGCACGTCCACGAAACAGCCTTCGAAGTCCAGCAATCGGTCGAGCAGCGCGGCGAGCGGCCATTGGCCCGCCTCGCTCGCCTGGGCTTGCTCGGACCGCGCTTCCAGGCCGTTCACATGACGCAAATCAGCGATGAAGACCTGGCGTTACTGGTAGAAAGTAACACCAGTGTGATTCATTGCCCGGAATCGAACCTGAAACTGGCCAGCGGCTTTTGCCCAGTGGAGCGCTTGTGGCAGGCTGGAGTCAATGTGGCGGTCGGCACCGATGGCGCGGCCAGCAACAATGACCTCGACCTGCTGGGCGAAACCCGCACCGCCGCCCTGCTGGCCAAAGCCGTTGCCGGCTCGGCCTCCGCCCTGGACGCTCATCGCGCCTTGCGCATGGCGACCCTCAACGGGGCTCGTGCGCTGGGGCTGGAAGCCGAGGTGGGCTCGCTGGAAGTCGGCAAGGCCGCGGACATGGTGGCCTTCGACCTGTCTGGCCTGGCCCAGCAACCGGTTTATGAGCCGGTGTCGCAGCTTATCTACGCCACCGGCCGGGACTGTGTGAAACACCTTTGGGTCGCCGGCAAGCAATTGCTCGACGACCGGCGCCTGACGCGCCTCGATGAACAACAGCTATGCGCCACGGCCACCGCCTGGGGCCAGCGCATCAGCGGACACGCCGAATAGAACGACCCCTTGAATCGAACTTCAAGGCTGACAGCAGAATTTTTTAGATTTAGAGGATTACCCATGAGCAACGTCGACCACGCTGAAATCGCCAAATTCGAAGCCCTGGCTCATCGCTGGTGGGACCGCGAAAGCGAGTTCAAGCCGCTGCACGACATCAACCCGCTGCGGGTCAACTGGATTGACGAGCGCGTCAAACTGGCCGGCAAGAAGGTCCTGGATGTCGGTTGCGGCGGCGGCATCCTCAGCGAATCCATGGCACAACGCGGCGCCACCGTGATGGGCATCGACATGGGCGAAGCGCCGTTGGCGGTCGCGCAATTGCATCAACTGGAATCCGGTGTCAGCGTCGAGTACCGGCAGATCACCGCCGAAGCCCTGGCGGAAGAAATGCCCGAGCAATTCGACGTCGTCACCTGCCTGGAAATGCTCGAGCACGTGCCCGATCCATCGTCGGTCATTCGTGCCTGCTTCCGCATGGTAAAACCGGGTGGCCAGGTGTTCTTCTCGACCATCAACCGTAATCCGAAGGCTTACCTGTTCGCTATCGTCGGCGCCGAATACATCATGAAACTGCTGCCGCGCGGCACGCATGATTTCAAGAAATTCATCCGCCCTTCCGAACTCGGTGCCTGGAGCCGCCAGGCCGGCCTGAGCGTCAAGGACATCATCGGTCTGACGTACAACCCGCTGACCAAGCACTACAAGCTGGCCGCCGACGTTGACGTCAACTACATGATCCAGACGCTGCGCGAGGAGTAAGCCGATGGCAATCAGAGCAGTTCTTTTTGACATGGACGGCACCCTGCTCGACACCGCGCCGGACTTCATTGCCATCTGCCAAAGCATGCTGGCTGATCGCGGGTTGGCGCCGATCCCGGACAAACACATCCGCGACGAGATCTCTGGCGGGGCCAAAGCCATGGTGGCGGTAACCTTCTCGATGGACCCGGAATCACCGGGTTTCGAGGCATTGCGACTGGAGTTCCTGGAGCGTTATCTCAAGGGTTGCGCGGTTCACAGCAAACTCTTCGATGGCATGGCTGAACTGTTGGCCGACATCGAGAAATCCAATCTGATCTGGGGCGTGGTGACTAACAAACCGCTGCGCTTCGCTGAGCTGATCATGCAACAACTGGGACTGGCCGAACGCTCGGCGCTGCTGATTTGCCCAGACCACGTGACCAACAGCAAGCCGCACCCGGAGCCGTTGATCCTCGCCTGCAAAATGCTCGACCTGGACCCGGCCAGCGTGCTGTTCGTGGGCGATGACCTGCGCGATATCGAGTCGGGCCGCGATGCCGGCACCCGGACCGCCGCGGTGACCTTTGGCTACATTCACCCTGATGACAATCCACGAAACTGGGGGGCCGACGTGGTGGTGGACCACCCTTCGGAGTTGCGCAAGGTGCTCGATAGCGCGTTGTGCAGCTGCTGATCTAACTGGCTGCCGGAGGCATTTGTGGCGAGGGGGCTTGCCCCCGTTCGGCTGCGAAGCAGTCGTAAATCAGCCAGTTCGGTGAAGCTGACAAACCGAGCTTGGGGTCGCTTCGCAACCCAGCGGGGGCAAGCCCCCTCGCCACAGTCTGTTTTCTGCTTTGTAGAGGATTTTTATGTTTGATTATTCCGCCCGCCCTGAACTGCTCAAAGATCGGGTCATCCTGGTCACTGGCGCCGGTCGTGGCATCGGTGCTGCCGCGGCAAAAACCTATGCCGCTCACGGCGCTACCGTACTGCTGCTGGGCAAGACCGAGGCCAATCTGACCCAGGTTTACGACGAAATCGAAGCAGCCGGTTATCCACAGCCTGCAGTGATTCCGTTCAACCTGGAAACCGCCCTGCCGCATCAATACGACGAACTGGCGGCCATGATCGAAACCGAATTCGGTCACCTCGATGGCTTGCTGCACAACGCCTCGATCATTGGCCCGCGCACGCCACTGGAGCAACTCTCCGGCGAAAACTTTATGCGTGTGATGCACGTCAACGTCAATGCCATGTTCATGCTGACCAGCACCCTGCTGCCACTGCTCAAGCTGTCTCGAGACGCCTCGGTAATCTTCACCTCCAGCAGCGTCGGCCGCAAAGGTCGTGCGTACTGGGGCGCTTATGGCGTGTCGAAGTTCGCCACCGAAGGCCTGATGCAAACCCTGGCCGACGAAGTCGACAGCGTCGCGCCGGTTCGCTCCAACAGCATCAACCCAGGCGCTACCCGCACCAGCATGCGCGCTCAAGCGTACCCGGGAGAAAATCCAGCCAATAACCCGACGCCTGAAGAAATCATGCCGGTCTACCTGTACCTGATGGGGCCGGACAGCACTGGCATCAACGGTCAGGCGTTCGACGCTCAGTAAGGCCCTCGCTGCACCCCACTGCCGCGACGGCATACTGTCGCGGCACGTGCCTCCCCCCCCTTCAAGCGCCTGTTTGAAGTCAATCAAATGCCGCCGAATCAGCCACCAGTCACCGACACACAAGCCAACAAGCTGATTTAAAACGAATTTTATTCGTCTGAACCGAATGGCATGACTTTCGCTCTAATCCTGTTGAAACACGCAGCGTGTTAGCGATCGGGCAGCGCCATGTCGAGCTTACTTTTGCTCGACAAAGCAGACTAAAATCTAGCCACATGTCCTACGGGACTGATGGACCAGTATGACGCGCAGCCCAAAGCCGCTCTCACCCAGCCTGTAAGACAGCATTCCTGCTTAGGGGCTCACGCCATATGAAATCTCCAACCCAGACCAACGCAATTGACTTCGATAGCGCCAAAATGCAGCGGCTGGGCTTTGGCCAGTTGCCCCCCCTTTTGGAGCGTCCTGCCAGCCTCGGTCAATTGCGCCAGCAGCTGGGCCTGCAACTGCAAACCAGCCTTGAGCCGCAGCGCATTCTGGGACTGTTTTTCCGCGAAATTCAGCGCCTTGTGCCACTGGACGCCTTGAACTATCAACACAAAACCAGCGATCTGCGCCTGGAGTTCGGTCAGCGCGGACATCACTCGGTGAGCTATAGCCTGAGCCACGAAGGCACACACCTGGGCGATCTGGTGTTCCGTCGCAATCAGCGCTTCAGCGAAAAGGATCAGGGTAACCTCGAATCCCTGCTATCCACCTTGCTCTTCCCGATGCGCAATGCCCTGCTCTATCGAGCGGCCACTCAAAGTGCACTGCGCGACCCGCTGACCGGCACCGGCAATCGCATTGCCATGGATCAGACCCTGCAACGGGAGATCGACATGGCCCGGCGACACATGCAGCCGCTGTCGCTGTTGATGCTCGATATCGATCACTTCAAACAGATCAATGACAACTACGGTCACAGCGCCGGCGATGACGTGTTGAAGGCTGTCGCAACCTCGATCAAAGACCAGTTGCGCAACGTAGACATGGTCTTTCGCTTCGGTGGAGAAGAGTTTCTGATTCTGCTGTCCAACACCAGCCGCGAAGCCGCTGCAATGGTAGGCGAACGCCTGCGCTATGCCGCACAAGCCGGGGAGTATTCGGCCGATGGGACGCTGATCGGCTTAACGGTCAGCCTCGGATGCTCGACGCTGCTGCCGGGCGAGTCCGCAGACAGCTTGTTGCGACGCGCCGACAGTGCGTTGTATGTGGCCAAGCGCGAAGGGCGTAACCGGTTGACGATGGCGGGTTGAAGCTTGAACTCAAGCGCTCCGGAAAAGATCGCAGCCTGCGGCAGCTCCTACAGACTGCGGTCTGTCATGACACCCCGCCGAATGTAGGAACTGCCACCTGGCTGTGATTGTTTAGCTTTCGACCAGCGCCATCCGCTCCCGGGCTACCGGAACCCTTTCGGAGTGTTCCAGTTGCATGCAGCGTTCCAGGAACAGATACATGTAGTCGTAGCTCTTGCAGATCGCCTGACGCAGTTCAGCTTGCAGGGATCTGGTGGGGTTCAGGCCTGCCAGCGTGCAGATGATTTCCAGGGCTTCCCATGGATGGGCATCATCGTATTGAGCATGCATTTTCAGCCACTTCATCGCGCGCTTGCGGTCGTCCTCAGGGAACGCTGCCGCATAGACCCCGCTGGAACACACCAGCGCCGACCACTCCCCGGTCGCCCCTTCAATGGCATAGTTGGTCGCTGCAATGGCAACAATCAGCGAATCCGCCGAGCTGGTATGCCAGCACCAATGACTCAATGCATGAAGTTCAGGTGCAACCTGCTGTGCCTGCAAATCTTCCAGGCTGACGCCATGCGCGCGACTCCAGTGCACCCAATAGTCGGCATGATTGAGCTCAACCCGAATGTTGCGCATCAGCCAGCGACGCGCCATGTCCTCGCCGGGATGGCGGGCAAAACGGGTCTTCGCCAGGTTTTGCGCCATGTACAACGCGAACTGCTCAACGACCGGCCAGCCACCAATCAGGTACTGACGCATGGTCCTTGCACTGAGTTTGTTGTCACGCATCCGCTGATACAGTTCATGTTCGACAACCCGACGCTTGCTCTCGCTGCAATCCCGGATCAGTTGCTGAGCCCAGGCGGGGTAACTTGCGGCTTCCATAAGCGGGCCGGATCTGTTGAATGTATCGATCACTGTCGCACTCCTTTTGATTGTGATGGTACGGATCAGCAAGAGATTTCAACGGAACGTGCCAGGCGCCCTGAATAACAGAGGCTGCGGTCTGGCGGGCCGACATTGCAGGCTGTCACAGGTAAACAATTGCGGGCGTTCAATGATATACCCTTGAGCATAATCCACCCCGATCTCCAGCAATGCCTGCTCGATCTGGGGTGTTTCAACAAACTCGGCAATGGTGCGCTTACCCATGACATGACCGATGTGATTGATCACCTCGACCATTGCACGGTTAATCGGGTCGTCCAGCATATCCTTTACGAAACTCCCGTCGATCTTCAAGAAGTCTACAGGTAAATGTTTTAGATAGGCGAATGAGGACATACCGGCACAAAAGTCATCCAGCGAAAAATGACATCCCAACCCTTTGAGCTCATTGATAAATCTGATTGCGCTGCCCAAATTGGAAATCGCGCTGGTTTCAGTGATTTCAAAACAAATCATTTCAGGCGGGATGGCATAGGCAGTGAATTTTTCACGCAGGAAGTGCAGAAAAGCCTCATCACCGATGGTAGTGCCTGACAGATTGATCGCACACATGGCCAACGGCCCTTTGCGCTCTTGTGCGATGCCCTGCGCAATGATCCTGAAAACATTCTCGACCACCCAACGATCCAGGGACGTCATCAGTCCATAACGCTCGGCGGCAGGAATGAAGCTGTCCGGCAGAATCATCCGCCCGGCTTCGTCGTGCAGACGCAGCAGGATTTCGATATGCCCACCGCCCCGCTCTATATGCCCCAGCGCAGCGATTTCCTGGGAGTACAGACAGAAGCGGTTCTCTTCCAGCGCCATGTGCAGGCGCTGTACCCAGGCCATCTCGCCAAAGCGCAGGGACAACTCGGAGTCGTCAGCATGATAGACCTGCACCCGATTGCGGCCCTTCTCCTTGGCCATGTAGCAGGCCATGTCGGCAGCACGCAATGAAGCCTCTAGGGTGGCCGGAGCTTGAATGATGTGCACCAGACCGATGCTGATGGTGGTCACGAATGGCCGGCCTTTCCAGACAAAGTGCAGGTTTTGTACCGTCTGGCGCAGGCCCTCGGCGATTTTTTCCGAGGCTTGCGGCGAGCAGTTTTCCAGCAGAATGCCGAACTCGTCACCGCCCAATCGGGCCAGGGTGTCACCTTCGCGCAAACCCGATTGCAACAGTGCGCAGATATGCCGCAGCAGCTCATCACCCGCAGCATGTCCGCAAGTGTCGTTGACCAGTTTGAATTGATCCAGATCGAGGAACATCAAGGCATGTCGGGCGGGCTGGCGCGTCAGGCTGTGCAACGCCTGCTCCAGGCGATATTCGAATTCGCGGCGGTTGACCAGCCCGGTCAGCGCGTCGTGGGTGGCCTGCCAGGAAAGATTGGCGATGTACTGCCGCTCCTGGGTCATGTCATGCAGCACCAGTACCGTGCCACTGACTTTACCGGCATTGCGAATCGGCGACCCCACCAGCGTGACCGAAACCGTGCTGCCATCAAGCCTCTGAATCAGTTTGGAATGTTCACTGCCGCCGCTGAGCTGACCGCTGAGAATATGCTCGATCAGCGTGAAGCCATCCGCCTGGGCATTTTCATCCAGCAGATTGAACAAGGCTGCCAGCGGTAGCCCGATTGCCTGCTCAGCCTTCCAGTGGGTCAACTCCTCGGCTGCCGGGTTCATGTAAGCAATGGCGCCTTCAACGTCGGTAGTGATCACCCCATCGCCAATGGACTGCAAGGTGATTTGCGCGCGCTCCTTTTCCAGCTGCAAGGCATTGGCAAACGCGTGGCGCTGAGCCAGTAGCTTATGGGTGCGCAAGAGCGCCAGGGCAATCAACCCCAACGCCGTGGTCAGGTTAGTGAACAGCAACAACCGCAGAATCAGCCGCGAACCCTCGCCCAATGCGTCACTGAATGCTTTGGCAGCGGGTGTCACCGCTTCGTTGATGGCAAATATCCGGGCTTTCCAGCGCTGAATGTCGGCGTCGCTCGCCTGGTTGCCGACAATGCGCTGATGCATTTCAAGGGCGACGTTATCGAGCTGCACCAGGTAGGCATCGCCCACGGTCCAGCGATCGATAGCGGTTTCCAGGTAACTGAAGTGCCGGAAGTTCAGGTATAGCCAAATCAGGCTTGAAACGTCATCGGGATGGTTACCGCCCTTGAGGATACCCCGCCTGGCGGCCTCAAGATCAGGCGGTTGAAGATCCAGCGCGACCCGCAGTTCATGCCCGCCCTGGGGGACTGAAATAGCCTTCTGATACTTTAGGAAAATCGACTCGTCGCGACTGTCAGCGTAGAGATTGAGGTAATAGATAGCGTCTTTCTGACCCTTGGACCACAGGCTTTCTCCGGCAACATAGCCGCGAACCGCCGACAAAACGTACAGGCTGACGCCGCCCAACAGGGCCTGAAATAATACGACGGCGATAAATGGCCAGACGATGCCCAACAACCGTGGCGTTCCGAGAGTCCGCTTTTGCTTCATGAGATTCCTTGCGCCGCACTGCCCGGTTGTCGTCCGGACCAGATCGCTACAGCTAGACTAGGGTGCGTTCCCGGTTCCGGCAAGCAGAGGATCGGCCTCAATGCCGCCCACGTACGACCCACATATGTATATACCGCCGATACCGGTTTCGAGATCTGTTTACTGGGCACTTCGGGCTCCCCCTATCCATTGGGGGAACCCTTTCAAAGGAGTGCAACATGACACAGACGTCTTTACCTTCACCTGATCAACGCCCCCCGTCACCGGCGGACGAAGAGTTTCGCGCCAGACAGGCTCTGGAACTCGACGACGGCCCGGATATCGAAGACTTGGGCCTGCGCCCCACTGCCCAGGATCGAAGAGGGTTCAAGGCTATCCAACGCGCGGCCCCGGACCTCGCGCAACACATGACCATCGACACTTTCACGGCAAAACGCATCGATGCTCAAATCACCGACATCGTGAAGGCGTTCCTGAACGGCAAGAATTCCTTAATCGGTTATCTCGGCGCCTCTGTACTGGCTTCCGCCTCCATGGATCAACTGCGTGCGACGCCATCTGTATTCCTCCAGCGAATGTTGAACACGGTCGAAGCGCAAGACCTGGGCGACAGGCTGCTCAAGGCACTCAAGTGGTATGGCGCACGCCCTGGCGAACAGACTTCGGCATCCGTACGCCATCAACTGGTTTGCAAAGCCATATGCCTTTACCTGCACGCTCCGTCAGCCGATGAGAAGGAACTCGCCGGATTCCGCTGGCATGATCCGGCTCACTGGGGCAAAAGCTACCAGACCCTGCGCAGCGATTTTGAACAGCACTTGCTGCGCACCAAACGGGTCACTGATGCAAAAGAGGCGGCCCTTCTCGCGCGGGTGTTCGAGACCCGCCTCTCAAAGGACTTCGCTGTACGCGATATCCCGTCTGACCTTCCTTACAAGAGTTCGGTGGTGTGGGTGAACTTCATGCACGGCGTGCTGCTGGCAGATGAACTCGGCCTTGATCGATTGCAAGCGCTGTCCTTTCAACAACTCGTCGACTTGCCCCTGGCCCGGAGCGCCGACGCTTCGCCCGAACAACTTGAGCAGATTACTCGACTGAGGATGGGGCCAGCACTGGAATGGGCGGTCTGCTGCGGCATCGTTCAATCGCGAACAAAATCCGATTACGACGAGGACGATATGAGGCGGGCGATGGCGGCTCTGGAAAGCCACAGCGAGAGCCTGAACAACGCCGTTATGACACTGGATTTGCCGCCCCCTGAAAGACTCAAGATGGCCAAACGGGTAAAGGATGATCTGTTTGGCGAGGCAATGTTCGAATCGGACGGGTGCAAGTTGCTGCGCGATGATCCACCGAGCGGCGGCCCCAGAGACACGCCCTCATTGAAGCTGCCAGGCTATGCATTCCTGGATGTCTATGCCGACGGCCAATTCGATGACAAGAGAAAATGGTTTGTTACCCGGTCCGACGGGAAAACACGAACCAGTCACTGGATCAAGATCGACGACAAGCGAACCCTGCGTCATGAGGAATTCTTTCGCAAGGATCATAAGGGGATCGAAACGCGTGTGATTACCAGATATGGAGGCGAGACGTTGCCTGATATCAACACGCAGTTTGAAACAGACTTCACAAACTACCTCTCGAAAATCAGGACGGCCTATCAAACCCTAATTACCAGTCTGCTGACCTCACTGCCACTGACCGACCGCCAGGCCCTTGAACGGGGTGACGTCCGCTTGCTGAGCCTGCACCTGGACGAAAAACTCATCAAGGTAAGGGGGGACATCCGGCCAAGAAAAGGTTTCGTTCTACAGGTGACCCACAATCATGAAATTACCTATTACGAACTGATCCCGAGTGCTGGCGTCATTCGTTGTCGACCCCACCTGCGAGTTTCAACAGTCAACGGGGTTCGCACCACGTTTCCGTTGCACGCCTCGATCCCCGGACAAACATATACTGCTGAAATCAGCACTACGCTGCTTGTCGATTGGGCCGCTCACTTAGATGGCACACAGCCTGCTGACAGAGCGTACTGCATGGCGATCCTCGGCGTGGTAGGCGACCTGCCCACAGTCGTATCGCCAATCGCAGCCGATAGCGATAGCGAAGTAACAGCGCTGGCATCCTCCCGTTTGAATGCAATGGCCCACTACATTGCAACGAATTTTCTGTACGTCGACGAACAGCAGTTGCATACCCGGGCTCGCGGCGCGACGGCATTCGACACCGTCAGGACCAGAAGCGAACAAAGGATCAGTACGACCCTGGAAATAGCCAAAGGGTTTGTGCCCTTCTGGGGCAATATCGAGGACATTTTGTCGGGCAAAACTGACCAGATACTCATAGGCATAGCCGGACTCGTGCTGGACCTGGCCTCATTCATCAGTCCAGTCGGGAAATTCATGTCGGGTTCGGTGCGGTTGATCAGGGCCGGGGCCACAGCCTCGCGTATGACCGTCAAAGCAAGTCTGCCTTCCTTTTCAACGTTGACCCGAAAACTCCTGACCGCCTCGCTGAGCAACCTCAATCCGCTGGACGGGGTACCGACACTACTCAAGTCGATGGGAAGCGGTGCGTGGAAAGGACTGCACACGGCGGGACGCCTTGGTGTTAGCGGGTTCAAGAAACTGACAGGACACGCCGACAGCTACCGACTGGTGCACAACCTGCCCCAGACAACCGATCCGGGGCGCTGGAAGCCGCTGGCAAACAGCGATCGACTGGCAACGGTCAATGGCGTCGATGACGTACTCGTGCGCAATACCAGCCCATCGGACCTGACCCGATTCCACCCCGTCGACCCGGTGACGTCCTTGCCCTATGGCCCCCGCCTGCACAATCACAGCGACAACCTCATACAAGGCCGATCAACCTTCAAAACGTTATCTCCTACCGAATCCCACGCCCTGGTAGAACTCCCGAAAGACGCCCATGTCCGTGAAGTACTTGAGGTCGATGGTCGAACCACACTGTTCGTTGATGACATTGCCTATCGTCTGGACGGCAACCAACTGCGCCGTGCCGACTTGATTGATGATCAGGCAATGTTCAGATCCTTGCCTTGCCGGGTACGACGTAGCCCGGGTGCCAAGGTATGCACGAGCACATTCGTCACCCGTGATCCGGCACCGACGCCGGCCATTGGCAGTTTCGACGAAAGCAAAGGCTGGGCGCCGTGGTTCGGAGACACTCTCTATACGCCGGCCATTGCGGATCGGGCGATGTTGCTTAAAACCCTGAAGAAAAAAAATCGGCTCCCGGCTACGGTAGAGTTCCAAAAAGGGATGTATGGAAGGATCAAGGTGAGTCTTCCCTACGGGACCAAGGATCAATTTGATACCTTCGAGGCCGGTGCCATCATCATCCCGGCGATAGATGATTCGAAGCGCTATGTGTTCACCCGGATGGAGAGTGGAACATTTTACGTCGCCGAACTGGCACAAGGTCAAAGCATAAGAGACCCGCTGAATTTCAAGAAAACTTCCACATTGCCGGAAGATCTCAAAGCAGAATTGCTGACTGTCTACACCGGATCGTTGAATGCCAACAATATGGCAAGGATTCACGGTACGGAAGCGGTGGAACGTGCGTTGAGAACAATGGACGAAATTGCCATTCCGATTGGTGGCCACCTGAACCCGCCCGATACGCTCAAGCTGCTCAGGGTCGATACCAGTCCAGGCGAAGCGGTGCTGTTCGATCACTCGACCCGAATGATTGTCACCAAACTGGAGGCTGGGGCGACAAGCTGGTCGCGCAGCAAGGACGCACCAGAAGCCTTCCGTCAAAGAACAGTGGAAATTTTCGATGCATTGTTCCGTGAGTCGAGCATCGTACTGAAAAATCCCGACAGCGCACTGAGGATCGACCGCACGATGGATAAGCTTCAAAACCTTATCCCTCGTCACGAGCGCCCGTTCAAAGCTAGAAACATCGCCTATGCCGAAGTAGTCACCGCCACGGGGAGGAGGGAGGTTTATGTCAGTGTTTCGGGAGCGCAGGGGGCGACCGGACATCTGCCTTTGTTCAGACATAATCTTGGTGCAGATCAGGTCAGGGTTGGTGAAACGACCTACTTCAATGTTGATATGAACGAAGTTTTTCCCAGCACATCACTCCATGTGTCTGATGAAGGCAAATTACTCGCTGTGCCAGCGACAATAAAGGATATTGAAAGCTATCGCCCGGCACTAACTCTCAAGCCCACGTCGCTGGACAGCGAAAGCAAGTTGATCAGCGTGATTCGCGAGAAATACCCGGATCCCGGATCGATCGAAACGGTTAACGTCGCCACCACCATGCCACCCTGCGAATCCTGTTCGATTGTTATCAAGGAATTCGGTTTCGACGGCGGTGAAAATGCGCTGAACGTCTTGTGGCACTGATCTAATGTTGCTGCAAATGCCCATACAACTTGGCATACAGGCCACCATCAGCAATCAGTTGCTGGTGGTCGCCATCCTCGGCAATTTGCCCGCCATCGAACACCAGCACACGGTCCGCCTGTTTTACCGCCGACAACCGGTGAGCAATGATCAGTGTCGTGCGACCGCTGAGAAACCGCGCGAGCGCCTGATGGAGGTTGTATTCGGTGGCGGCGTCCAGCGCCGAAGTCGCCTCATCGAGGACCACGACCTTGGGTTCGGCCAGCACCATGCGCGCAATCGCCAGGCGCTGACGCTGCCCGCCGGACAAGCGCACACCGGAACGGCCAACGACGCTATCCAGACCTTGCGGCAACGCCTTGACCGTTGCCTCGAGCTGGGCGATTTCCAGTGCCTGCCAACAGGCTTCGTCACTGCGTTCGCGGCCCATGGCCAGGTTGGCCCGTATGGTGTCGTTGAACAGTGCCGGATGCTGCAACACCACGGCAACATTCTCGCGCACGGTTTCCAGGCCGATGTCCTGTTGAGTGACGCCCCCAAAACGGATACTGCCCGACTGCGGCGTATAGAGCCCCAGCAGCAACTGCACCAGCGTGCTTTTACCGCCACCACTGGCGCCCACGATGGCGACTTTTTCGCCGGGTGCGATGGACAGGTTCATCTGATCCAGCACCAGCTCACCGCCATAGCCGAAACTCAAGCCTTGCACCTCGATACCCACCGTCTCGCGCCCTTTGAACGGATCGACGCCACCTGGGTACTGCGGCTCATCGGCACGTGATAACAGCTCATTGATTCGCGTCAGTGCACCACCGGCCGCGTAATAGGCGTATTGCAGATTCAGCAGCTGCTCGACCGGCCCGATCATGAACCAGAGGTAGCTGAACACCGCCAGCATCTGACCGATGGACAGGTCAGAAAACAAAACGGTGAGCATCGCGGCGGCGCGGAAGATATCGATGCCGAACTGGAACAGCAAACCGCTGGCACGGCTCGATGCGTCGCTTTTCCACTGTGAGTTGACGGCATAGTTGCGCACTTCCTGCGCCCGCAAGCCGAGCCGTCCAAGGAAAAACCCCTGACGATTGCCAGCGCGGATTTCCTGTATCGCATCCAGGGTTTCAGTCAGCGCCTGGGTGAACCTTGAGGTGCTGTCGTTCTCGAGTTTCTTCAGGTGTTTGACCCGCTTACCCAACTGCACGGTGGCGTAGATCACCAGCGGGTTGAACAGCAGGATCAGCAGCGCCAGCTTCCAGTGCATCCACACCAGAATCCCCGCCGTGCCGACCAGTGTGAGCATCGCCACCAGAAAGCGGCTGAGGGTTTCGCCGACGAATTTGTCGACCGTATCCAGGTCCGTGACCAGGTGCGTGGTCACCGTGCCGCTGCCCAGGCTTTCGTATTCGCCAAGGGAAATACGCTTGAGCCGCTCGATCAGCCGTACACGGATACGATAAACGATGTCCTTGGCCAGACTTGCAAACAGACGCGCCTGCAAGACGTTGAACATCAATGCGCCGCAACGCAGGGTCAACGTCACCAGCAACATCAAACCGATGTAACCGGCAGCACGTTGCCAGCCAGCGGGCAGCGCGTGGTTCATCACTTTCAGTGCGGCGTCGCCATGCCCCAGCAGCACTTCATCCACCAGCAATGGCAGCAGCAAAGGGATCGGCACACTGCACAGGGTCGCCAATACGGCGACGCCGTTGGCGATCCACAAGGATTTTTTATGCTGAAGTGCCAGTCGACGGATTTCCGCCCAACTCAGCCGATCGACCCGCTTGGGTTGCGGTGCATCATCGGGTTGCTCATACACAGGCAGCGCGCTCCAGCCAACGGCCGAGCAACGGTGCCAGTTCGCTGAGCGGTTGATAACCATTGGTCAACAGCGCCAATTGACCGTTGCGCTCGGCGAGCAAGGTCGGGAAGCCGGCGATGCCCAGATCCTGAACCCAGGTGAAGTCGGCCGCCGTCGCCGCGTGCTGATCGGCACGGTCGAACACTGCCGCGAACTCGATACGCGGCAAGCCGGCTTGTTCGGCCAGTTCCACCAACACGCTGGCGCGGGTGACGTCACGACCCTCGGCATAAAAAGCCTGCTGGATGAGTTTGAGCAGTTTCCAGGCGCAATCCGGTGCCAGACTGCGCGCCGTCACCAGCGCACGGCAGGCCGGCTCGGTGTCGTAGACAAAACCGTCGGGTAGCGCGCCTTCGAACTTGAACGGCTGGCCGGTGGCTTCGGTGACCGCCTGCCAGTGTTCGAGAATGTAGCGCCGAGTGGTGGGTTCCAGCGCCGCACCACTGCCTGTGCGCAAACCGCCGACCACCAGATGCACTTCAACGCCCGCGGCCTGCGCCTGCTCGACCAGGGCCTCGGCTACCGGAGCGAAGCCCCAGCACCAGGAACACATCGGATCCATTACATAGAGCAGGCGCGCGGACATGGTTCAGGCCTCGGTGTTGGATTGCTTGTAGTTGTAACCAATCGGGTGCGGCTGATTACGGGCCTTGGCCAGTTCGATCTGTTTCTGCCGGTCGATCGCACTGCGGCGGGTCTTCTCACTCAGCTTATCCCAGCAATGCGGGCAACTGATGCCAGCGACATAGTGCTCGGATGCACGGTCTTCAACGCTCACTGGCGTACGACAGGCATGACATTGATCGTAGTCGCCTTCGCTCAAGTCGTGGCGAACGGTGACGCGGTTATCGAACACGAAGCAGTCGCCCTGCCATTTGGTTTCTTCCTGCGGCACCTCTTCGAGGTACTTCAGGATCCCTCCCTTGAGGTGGAAGACTTCATCGAAGCCCTGGCTGAGCATGTAGCTCGAAGCCTTTTCACAACGAATGCCGCCGGTGCAGAACATCGCGACTTTCTTGTGTTTGGCCGGGTCGAAGTTGGCTTTGATGTAGTCGGGGAATTCGCGAAAACTGGTGGTTTTCGGGTCGATCGCACCTTCGAACGTGCCGATCGAGACTTCATAGTCGTTGCGGGTATCGATCAGCAGCACTTCAGGGTCGCTGATCAACGCGTTCCAGTTCTGCGGATCAACGTAGGTGCCGACCTTCTTGTTCGGGTCAACGCCTTCAACACCCAGGGTGACTATCTCTTTCTTGAGTTTGACCTTGGTGCGGTAGAACGGCTGCTCATCGCAGTACGACTCTTTGTGGTCGATGTCGTCCATGCGCGGATCGTTCTTGAGCCAGGCCATCAGCCCGTCGATGCCTTCGCGGCTACCGGAAACCGTGCCGTTAATGCCTTCTTCGGCAATCAGCAAGGTGCCTTTGATGCCGTTGTCGACCATTGCCTGCAACAGTGGCTCGCGCAAGGCGACGTAATCTTCAAGAGTGACGAACTTATACAGTGCCGCCACGACAATCTGTTGTGTCATGGGTGATTCTCCAGGTGGCTACCCGCGTAAGGGGTGAACCGGATACGAAAAAAAACGCGCCGGCTAAGCGGCGCGTTGCGGATTCTAACAAAAACAAAGAGATTAATGGACTGCCAGATATCTCTGTGGCGAGGGGGCTTGCCCCCGCTCGGCCGCGAAGCGGTCGTAATCCGGCAATCGCGTTCCATCTGAATACTCGCGGCGGCTGATATTAGGGTCGCTTCGCCCGAGCGCGGACCGACCCGCGGGAGCAAGCTCCCTCGCCACAACAGCCCTCACAATCAGTGCTTGCTACCGCCAGCACAGGTCGGCGAGGCAGGTGCCGCGCCGGTCTTTGCCCATTCCTCAGGCGTATAGGTATGCAGCGCCAACGCATGGAATTCGCCCATCAGGTCACCCAGCGTGGCGTAGACCTTCTGGTGACGCTTGACGCTGTTGAGCCCGGCAAATTGCTCGCTGACCACCACGGCCTTGAAGTGGGTTTGCAGCCCGCGGCTGTGCATATGACTTTCGTCCAGCACCTCCAGATGTGCAGGTTGCAACGCGTTCAGTGCCGATTCAATACGTTGTTGCATGGTCATTGCGGGGCTCCGCTCAAGGCTTTTTCTTGGCGGGAGCAGCGGCGTCTTTCGGCGTCAGCTCGGCAGTCATGTCAGCCAGCAGCTTGTTGACCACAGGCACCGCGCTTTCCAGCTTGGCTTGAGTCATCTGGGCCGATTGCTGAGTCAGCTGAGGCATTTTTTCCAGGACTTTCTTGCCCAGTGGCGACTGGTAGAACGCGACCAGGTCCTTGAGCTCGGATTCGCTGAAGTTGGTGGTGTAGAGCTTGACCATGTCCGGCTTCAGTTTGTTCCAGCCAATGGCTTGGTCCAGAGCGGCGTTGGCCTTGGCCTGGTAGGTTTCCAGCAAGGCTTTTTTCGATTCCGGCGCTTTGGTTTGTTCAAAGCGCTGGGCGAACATTTGCTGCACTTGCATGTACACCGGTGTGCCCAGTTTGTCAGCATGCGCCAGGGTCAGGAAAGCTTCGGCACTGGCGTTGTGGCTGGCGGTATCGGCGAAAACCTGGCCGCTGGCACAGACCAGAGCAACCGCGGTACAGATGGCACGAAGACGAGTCATCGAGTTTCCTATTCTAGCAGGCGAGGTAAAACCCCAAGGGTGGCCATTCTGCGCCTAAAAAACTCATGCGCTCAACCCCTCCCCCTTGCCAGGCCTGATTTTCAGGACCGAACGGTTAAAAAAACGACTGATGGAACCCCAAGCGTCATTCACGACCTAAACTTCGCTATCAGACCTACAGGAATGTAACCGATGAGCCGTATCGAAACCGACAGCCTTGGCCCAGTAGAAGTCCCGGATGAAGCCTACTGGGGCGCTCAGACGCAGCGCTCGCTGATTAACTTTGCCATTGGCAATGAACGCATGCCGCTGGCCGTACTGCATGCCCTGGCCCTGATCAAGAAAGCCGCGGCACGGGTCAATAGTCGCAATGGCGATCTGCCGGCCGACATCGCCCGGCTGATCGAGCAGGCCGCCGACGAAGTGCTCGACGGCCAGCATGACGACCAGTTTCCGCTGGTGGTCTGGCAGACCGGCAGTGGCACCCAAAGCAACATGAACGTCAACGAAGTGATCGCCGGCCGTGCCAACGAACTGGCCGGCAACCCCCGTGGCGGCAAGGCTCCGGTGCACCCCAACGACCACGTCAATCGCTCGCAAAGCTCCAACGACAGCTTCCCCACCGCCATGCATATCGCCACGGTGCAGGCCGTACAACAGCATCTGTTGCCGGCCATCGCTGAACTCTCCGCCGGGCTGGCCGAGCAGGCCGCACGGCACATCAAACTGGTGAAGACCGGTCGCACGCACTTGATGGATGCCACGCCGATCACCTTCGGTCAGGAGCTTTCGGCGTTCATCGCCCAGCTCGATTACGCCGAACGTGCGATCCGCAGCGCCTTGCCGGCCGTCTGCGAGCTGGCTCAGGGCGGTACTGCAGTGGGGACCGGCCTCAACTCGCCCCATGGCTTTGGCGAAGCGATTGCCTCCGAGCTGGCCGCGCTCTCCGGTCTGCCGTTTATCACCGCGCCGAACAAGTTTGCCGCACTGGCCGGGCATGAACCGTTGACCACGCTGTCCGGCGCGCTGAAAACCCTCGCCGTGACCCTGATGAAAATCGCCAACGACTTGCGCTTGCTGGGCTCTGGACCACGGGCGGGTTTCGCCGAGGTCAAGCTGCCCGCCAACGAGCCCGGCAGTTCGATCATGCCCGGCAAGGTCAACCCGACTCAGTGCGAAGCGCTGTCGATGCTCGCCTGCCAGGTGCTGGGCAACGACGTGGCGATTGGCTTCGCCGCCAGCCAGGGCCACCTGCAGTTGAACGTTTTCAAGCCGGTGATCATTCACAACCTGCTGCAATCGATCCGCTTGCTTGGCGATGGCTGCAGTAACTTCCAGCAGCATTGCATTGCAGGCCTTGAGCCGGATGCCGAGCAAATGGCCGCTCACCTGGAACGCGGTTTGATGCTGGTGACGGCGCTGAACCCGCACATCGGCTACGACAAATCCGCCGAGATTGCCAAGAAAGCCTATGGCGAAGGGCTGACACTGCGTGAGGCGGCGTTGCAGCTCGGTTATCTGACGGATGAGCAGTTCGATGCCTGGGTGCGGCCGGAGAACATGCTGGAGGCTGGCAGCAAAGGCTGATCGTCTGATACTGATCGTTCCCACGCTCTGCGTGGGAATGCCTCAATGGACGCTCTGCGTCCGCTTTGGTATGTGACGCAGAGCGTCACGGGCTGCATTCCCACGCGGAGCGTGGGAACGATCTTTCATCGACTGACCGCAGCCCGCATACGCCGGGCCTTGAGCCCGGCGATCAGCGATGGCCCCAACGCGACGAGTGCCGACCCCAGCACTACCAGCACTGCACCGCCATACGCCAGACTGTTGATCTGTTCGGCATGCACATAATCGGGCCACAACCAGGCGGCCAGCGCCACGGCAGCGAAGGTCACCAACGGTGTGATCGCCAGTGTCGCACTGACTCGCGAGGCCTCCCAATGGGCCAGCGCCTCGGCAAAAGCGCCGTAAGCGATCAGCGTGTTCAGGCAGCACGCGAGCAGCAACCAGCCTTGCAGCGGGCTCAGTTGCAAAGCTTCCAATGGATGCACCCACGGCGTCAGCAACAAGGCACAAAACAGGTAGATCACCATCATCACCTGCAACGAATTCCACGCCGTCAGCAATTGTTTCTGGCCCAGCGCATAGAAGGTCCAGACGGTTGACGCCGCCAGTACCAGCAACACGCCTGCGGTGTAATCACTCAACGATGTCAGCAACTCGCTGAGCCGCTGATTGAAAAACAGCCCGAAACCCAACAACAGTACCAGCAGGCCAATCCCCTGCCCCACGCTGAAACGCTCCTTGAACACAAACAGGCTGGCGATCAGCAACAGGATCGGCCCCATCTGCACGACCAGTTGCGCAGTACCCGGGCTCAGCAGGTTCAGGCCCATCAGGTACAACACGTAGTTGCCCACCAGCCCGAGTACCGCCATCAGCACCAGCCAGCCACCTTTAGGCCCGAGCGCCCGTCGGCTCGGCAGACGCTTGGTCGCCGCCAGATAAAGGAACAGCAAGCTGCCGGACACGATCAGCCGAAACCAGGTCACCGTGACCGGGTCCATCACCAGCAACACCTGCTTGAGTTTGATCGGCAGGATTCCCCACAAAAACGCGGTCAGCAAGGCGAGGAACAGACCATAAACCCAGCGACCGGACGAAATGTGCATGGAAACCCCAAAAGGCTGACGGCGAGAAAAGCCATTCTAGGCTGCCGACGAGGCATCACACACGGACAGTTGGCGACAAGCCGTAAATGAGACTGTATCGGTCGCACCGAGAAGTTGACGTTTACCGTTGATCAGTTAACCACGTGTGCCCACGACATCGCCCCTGTCAGCTCCCGGCCGACGGCGACAATCATTCACCCCGCGCATGCAAACCCATCGGGCTACTTCTTGTCCTTCTTCAGCTTCTTCTGGTCCTTGTCGGATTTCTCGAAGGCCTCTTCCAGCGCGCGGTTGAGGGTGCGCAGTACTTTGACCCGGGCCCAGCGCTTGTCGTTGGCTTCCACCAGGGTCCAGGGCGAAACCTCGGTGCTGGTGCGGTCGACCATATCGCCGACAGCCGTCCGGTAGTCATCCCACTTCTCGCGGTTACGCCAGTCGTCTTCGGTGATCTTGAAGCGTTTGAAGGGAATGGCTTCGCGCTCCTGGAAACGCTCCAGCTGGGTCTGTTTGTCGATGGCCAGCCAGAACTTCACGACGATCACCCCAGAGGCGCTGATCTGCTCTTCGAAGTCGTTGATTTCACCATAGGCGCGCAGCCAGTCGGCCTGGCTGCAAAAACCCTCGACGCGCTCCACCAGCACCCGGCCATACCAGGAACGGTCGAAGACAGTAAATTTTCCCCGCGCCGGGATCTGTCGCCAGAAGCGCCACAAATACGGCTGGGCGCGCTCGTCCTCGGTCGGCGCGGCAATCGGCACGATGCTGTACTGGCGCGGGTCGAGTGCGGCGGCCACGCGACGAATCGCTCCACCCTTGCCTGCCGCGTCATTCCCCTCGAATACCGCGATCAGTGCGTGTCGGCGCATGCGCTTGTCGCGCATCAGGCCAGATAACCGTGCCTGCTCGGTAATCAGTTGCTCCTCGTAATCGTCCTTTTCCAGACGCTGGCTCATGTCCAGGCTACCGAGCAGGCTCAGTTGATCGACACTGGTCGACAGCGGCGCGGCGCTGACTTTATCCGGGTTGATCTTGGGCCGCTTGAGGGCATTTTGCAGACCGTCAAGCAGGATCTTGCCCACGGTCAGGCTGCGGTAATGGGCGTCCACACCTTCGATCACATGCCAGGGTGCGTAGTCGCGGCTGGTGCGGCGAATCACCCGCTCACCATACTGCACGAACTTGTCGTAGGTTTTCGATTGCTGCCAGTCCAGCGGGCTGATGCGCCAGCTGTGCAACGGGTCGTCCTGCAAGGACTTGAGGCGCGCTTTCATTTGTTGCTTGGACAGGTGAAACCAGAATTTGAAGATCACCGCGCCTTCATCGCAGAGCATTTTCTCCAGGCGCTCGGTCTGGTTGATCGCCTGGTCCAGCACCGCATCCTTGAACAAACCATGGACCCGCCCTTGCAGCATCTGGCTGTACCAGTTGCCGAAAAACACCCCCATTCGCCCCTTGGCCGGGAGCATTCGCCAATAGCGCCAGGCCGGTGGTCGCGCCAGCTCTTCATCGGTTTGCTGATCGAAGGTGCGGACCTCAATCAGTCGCGGGTCCATCCACTCATTGAGCAACTTCACCGTCTCGCCCTTGCCCGCGCCTTCAATCCCGTTGATCAACACGATCACCGGAAAACGGGCCTGCTGCTGGAGATCGAACTGGGCTTCGAGCAGCGCCTCACGCAGCGCCGGCACTTCAGCTTCGTAGGTTTCTTTATCAATCGCATGACCGATTTCGGCAGATTCGAACATGAGCAGCTCCCTTCCCGGATTGAGCAAGACTAGCGGATTGGTCGAGCACTTGTCTGTGCCATGCCATTCGGGTTGCCATGGATCAATCGGCTTTGTCGCGATCGGCTAGAATGGTCGCCTTGCCTCGCCTGAGCCGACCATGAACCCTGAAACACTGCCGAACCCCGTACCGCATGCCCAGCTCGACTGGGACGACCAAGGTCGCCCGCGCTCGCGGGTGTTTGACGACGTGTATTTCTCCGACCAGTCGGGCCTTGATGAAACCCGTTATGTGTTCATCGAACAAAACCGCCTGAGCGAACGCTTTGCCGAACTGCCGGCCGGCGAAAGGTTGGTGATTGGCGAGACCGGTTTCGGCACCGGACTGAATTTTCTCTGCGCCTGGCAGTTGTTCGAGCAACAGGCTGTGGCTGGCGCACGTCTGCATTTCATCAGCGTCGAGAAGTACCCGCTGAGCCCCGCAGATATGCAACGGGCCCTGGCACTCTGGCCTGACCTCAAACCGTTTGCCGATCAGTTGTTGGCGCAGTACGTCGCCATCCACCAGGGCTTTCAGCGGCTGGTGCTGGACAATGGCCGCGTGACCCTGACGCTGTTGATCGGTGACGTGCTGGAACAACTGCCACAGCTGGACGCGCAGATCGACGCGTGGTTTCTCGACGGTTTCGCTCCAGCGAAAAACCCCGACATGTGGACCGCCGAACTGTTTGCCGAACTGGCGCGTCTGTCGGCGCCCGGTTCGACCATCAGCACCTTCACCAGCACCGGCTGGGTGCGCCGTCTGCTCAATGCGGCGGGTTTCAAAATGCGCCGCACGCCGGGCATCGGACACAAATGGGAAATCCTGCGGGGCGAGTTCGTCGGCTGGCCGCAGGAAACACCGGCCCCGGCAACCGCCAAACCCTGGTTTGCTCGCCCGAATCAACTGAGCGGCGAACGTCGTGCGCTGGTGATCGGCGCCGGACTGGCCGGTTGCGCCAGCGCCGCCAGCCTCGCCGCACGCGGTTGGCAGGTCAGCCTGCTGGAACGGCATGCCGACCTGGCCCAAGAAGCCTCCGGCAACCCGCAAGGCGTGCTGTACCTGAAACTCTCGGCCCACGGCACCGCACTTTCGCAATTGATCGTCAGCGGTTTCGGTCACACCCGGCGCTTGCTTGAACACTTGCAGCGCGGCGTCGACTGGGACGATTGCGGGGTGCTGCAACTGGCATTCAATGCCAAGGAAGCCGAGCGTCAGGCGCAACTGGCGGCGGCCTTCCCCGCCGATCTGTTGCACCTGCTGGACCAGCCGCACGCGCAGGCCCAGGCCGGAATCGAACTGGCCCATGGCGGGCTGTTCTATCCAGAGGGTGGTTGGGTTCATCCGCCGGCCCTGTGCCAGTGGCAAGCATCGCCCCCCAATGTCCAACTGCTGACGCACCGCGATGTGCTGGAACTGCGCAAGGTCGATGATCAGTGGCAAGCCTGGGATGGCGAGACCCTGCTCGCCAGCGCGCCCGTGGTGGTACTGGCCGGCGCGGCGGAAATCAAACGCTTCGCGCACAGTGCCGAGCTGCCGCTCAAACGCATTCGCGGGCAAATCACCCGCTTGGCGCAAACCGCTGAGAGCCAGTGTCTGGCGACGGTGGTCTGCGCTGAAGGTTACGTCGCCCCCGCACGCTTGGGTGAACACACCCTGGGCGCCAGCTTCGACTTCAAGAGCGACGACCTGACTCCGACGACTGCCGAACACCTTGGCAACCTGGAGCTGCTCGAGGAAATATCCAGCGACCTGGTCACTCGTCTGCACGCCAGACAGCTGGACCCGGAACAGCTACAAGGTCGCGCCGCGTTCCGCTGCACCAGCCCCGACTACCTGCCGATCGTCGGCCCATTGGCTGACAGCCAGGCGTTCGCCCAGGCCTACGCCGCACTGAGCAAAGACGCTCGGCAGGTGCCAGACATCGCGTGTCCATGGTTCGACGGGTTGTACATCAACAGCGGGCACGGTTCACGCGGATTGATCACCGCACCGCTGTCCGGCGAATTGCTGGCGGCGTGGCTGGACAACGAACCGTTGCCCCTGCCGCGAAGCGTCGCCGAGGCCTGCCATCCCAACCGGTTTGCCTTGCGCAAGCTGATTCGCGGTTCGTGATGATGGGATCAAGGCGGACAGGCTGGTCCTGCGGCGTGAAGCGCCGTAGGATCGCCGGATTGATGACCCGAGGTGCCTATGCTGATTCCCCACGACCAACTTGAAGTCGACACCCTGACCCGCCTGATCGAAGACTTCGTCACCCGTGACGGTACCGACAATGGCGACGAAACCCCGCTGGAAACCCGCGTGTTGCGGGTGCGCCATGCGTTGAGCAAAGGTCAGGCGCTGATAGTGTTCGATCCTGAAAGCCAGCAATGCCAACTGATGCTCAAGCACGATGTGCCCAAGCACCTGTTTGACTGAGCAGCCATTTGACCGGGTGGCTATTTGACCGAGGGCTTCAGCTGCGTTTGCCGTGTACCCGTTTGGCCTGAATGCGCTCATAAACTTCGGCGCGATGCACATTGATGTTTTGCGGGGCTTCGACACCGAACCGAACGTTGCTTCCGTTCACGGCGAGGATACGCACAGAGATGTTGTCGCCAATGGAGATCATTTCGCCCACAACGCGGCTGAGTACGAGCATGGCTCTAGTCCTTGAGATTACCGGGCCTTGAAGATGACCGGCTGACGCCGGGTCTACAATGCAACGGAGGCAAAACAGTCCCCCCCTACGCGGCAAAGCGACTCCTCTTACAGACTTCCCTTTCACGGCAACGCCAATGACTCAAGGCGTAGTGAAACGCGGGCCAAACAGAATGATACTCGCGCCTAATACGCACAGTGCAACGCCCAGCCAGTCCGAGCCCAGCGGTCGAATCCGCTCGACCACGCCGAGCCAGCCGATGGACGCAATAATGTAAATGCCGCCATAGGCTGCATAAGCACGGCCCGCGTAGGTCGATTCGACTTTGGTCAGCACAATGGCGAACAGCGTCAGGCTGAGCAGCGCCGGCACGACCCACCAGACGCTTTTGCCCTGCCGCAACCACATCCAGAAAGCGAAACAGCCGGCGATTTCGAACAGCGCCGCAAGGAAAAACCACAGGTAATTGAGCATGCACACATCTCGTCAGGGCGGCCAGAAGCGGCAACCCTAACGACGCAGCCCGATACTCGCAAGCTCAGCTGGCGCTTTGCCTGGCCTTGGCGCGCATCTTGTCGGCCATCACGGTCATCTCGTTGTAGAACAACTGCGGATTCTTCTGTTTGAGTGCCCAGGCCATACGGCCCTGCTCATGGGGCAGGATCATGAACTCGCCTGCGGCAACATGCTGGTAGATGTAGTCAGCGATATCGCTGGCGGTAATCGGCGAGCTTTCCAGCAACTTGCCGACCTGGGCTTTCATGGCCGGGGTCGGGCCACGGAAGGAGTCCAGCAGGTTGGTCTGGAAGAACGACGGGCAGACCACATGCACAGCGATTTCCTGATGTGCCAGTTCAATCAGCAGGCTCTCGGACAGCGCCACGACACCGGCCTTGGCCACGTTGTAGTTGCTCATGGCCGGACCTTGCATCAACGCGGCCATCGAGGCGATGTTGATGATCTTGCCTTTGCTCTTTTCCAGCAGCGGCAGGAACGCCTTGCAGCCTTTGACCACGCCCATCAGGTTAATCGCAATCTGCCAGTCCCAGTCTTCCAGCGACAGCTCACTGAAGAAACCGCCCGAGGCCACGCCGGCGTTGTTGACGATCACATCGATGCCGCCCAGCTTCTCTTCACAGGCTTGGGCGAAGGCGGTCAACTGGCTGTAGTCGCGCACATCGCAACGCTGAATGAAACCGTCACCACCCGCCTCGCGGACCTGTTTCAGGGTTTCTTTCAAGCCTGGCTCGCTGACATCGGACAAGGCCAACTGCCACCCTTCTCGAGCCCAGCGCAGAGCGATTTCACGACCCAGGCCGGACCCGGCACCAGTGATCATCATGCGATTTTGCATAGGGAGTTGCCTTGATGTTCCGGGGGAAGATGCTCGCAGTGTAGCGAAGGATTTTCCTACACCCATGACCATCAGATTGCTGAATACCCCAGGCAAACCGTAGCGGTTGCATGGCACGGAAACGCGCCGAGCCGACCGGGTTGTCGGCAGGGTTCAACCGCCCGCCGACAGATTCGGCAGACGAAAAAAAGGCCCTCGCGGGCAATGCTGTTCACTTAAGGAAGTCTGGAGGCCTGAGAAGTATCTGTGGCGAGGGAGCTTGCTCCCGCTGGACTGCGTAGCAGGCCCAATTCAGGGCCGCTTCGCGCCCCAGCGGGAGCAAGCTCCTCGCCACAACTGGGGTTGTGCCTGAAACATCGGCTTAAGTGAACAGCATTGGCCCTCGCGGGCCTCTTTTTTATTGACGTTTTACTTGGTCTGCATGCTTTCAGTCACACCCGCGGTGTTATCCAGCAAGCTCTTGGTCGCGGTTTGCAGGAACGCTTCCAGCTTGAGCTTCAGCTCAGCGGTACGCGGTGCATTCGGGACGATTTCGGCATGCGGGTTGGCACCCAGTTGGTACTGGTACATCTTCGGGTCCATTTCCTTTTCCTTGGGCAGAATCAGGATCTGGTCCGCCGTGACGATGGCGGTGGTCTGTTCAGTACCCGATGGTTTGATCACGCCGAAACCGGTATCGCCTTGCGGCAGGTTGAGCAGGTCTCGTCCCCAGCACTGTTGACGCACTTCGCCACCGAGGCGGCCCATGATGGTCGGCACGATGTCGATCTGAGTCCCCACGGTGTGGTCGCGCTGACCGAATTTTTCCTGGATGCCCGGTGCAATCATCAGCATCGGCACGTTGAAGCGGCCCAGGTCCATTTCGGTGATTTGACGCTCGTTGCCGAAACCATGGTCGCCCACGATGACAAACAGGGTTTCCTTGAAGTACGGCTCTTTACGGGCCTTTTCAAAGAACTGCCCCAACGCCCAGTCGGCGTAACGCATGGCCGTCAAATGCTCGTTCAGGCTGCCACGATCAGTGACTTTTTCGACCGGCAATGGCGTCGGCAAGGCATAGGGAGTGTGGTTGGACAGGGTTTGCAGCAGTGCGTAGAACGGCTTGCCTTCGCGCGCCTTGAGTTCCTGCAGGCCACGGTCGAACATGTCCTGGTCGGACACGCCCCACGTCGGGTCGGAGAACACCGGGTTGACGTAGTCGTTACGCCCGATGAAGTTGGTCATGCCCTGGTTGCTGAAGAAGCCCGACTGGTTGTCCCAGGCAAAATCACCGTTGTAGACATACACATCGTCGTAGTTACGGGCGCTGAGCAACTGTGGCAGGCCGGACAGCATGTGGCTGCCTTCCGGAGTCTGCATCAGGTATTCGAAACCTGGCAGGTTCGGGAAGCAGGCCATGGTGGCGAACATACCCTGGTGGGTATGAGTGCCGTTGGAGAAGAAGCGGTCGAACAACAGGCCTTCTTTCGACAATTTATCGAGGTTGGGCGTGATGTTGCCCGGCGCGCCCAAGGCACCGACCGAGTGACCGGCCATGCTTTCCATCAGGATCACAACGACGTTCTTGATCGGCAGCGTCTTGTCGGCCGGTGGCGTGTAATCGCGGCGTACCGCAGCGATATCGGCATCAACCAGCTTGTCGTCCGGCATCACCAGCATATCGCGGACAATTTTCTGGGCTTCAGACTGCTCCATCGTCGGCTTCCAGATGTTGTCGCGCTCTTCGGACATGCGGCTCTTTGCAGCAGCAACCAACTGCAACGTGCCGTTCAGGCCCAACTGGTTGGCGAAGTTCGACTCGGTGGTGTAAACGTCACCCCAACGCAGCGGCGGACCTTGACGCAACGTGCCACGGGCAGCCACGACGCAGATCAACAGGCAAACCACGAATACCGCGATGCGCGCGTACCACGGGGCTACCTGACGGGTGCTGATGGCGCCACCGCTGAACGGGCCGCGTGGGCGGGTTGCACGGTCGGCGCCCTTGAACGCCAGGCTCAGCAACCAGGTGCCAACGGCCCAGGCCAACAGATAACGGACGACCGGGAAGCCGTACCAGAGCATGCTCATGACGGTTTTCGGGTCTTCCTTCACATACTGGAAGACCAGGCCGTTGAGGCGCTGGTGGAACTCACGGTAGAAGTCCATTTCCATCAGGCCGAGGAACAGCGCGATGCTCGAGGCAATGGTCAGCCAGCACCGGAACAGACCGCGGGCTGCCATCGCCCGGACACTGAACAGGGACAGCAATAGTGGAATGCTGAGGTAGACCACCAGACGCAGGTCGAAACGCAAGCCGTTGGCGAACGCTTCAAGGAAGGTCGAGGCGGGTGTGTCGAGGATCATCTCCCGGTTGTACACCAGCAGCGCAACGCGCAGCAGGGAGAGCATTGCCATCATGACCACGGCACAGAGCAGTGTGTACGCCAGATGCGATTTGACGGTCGGTTGCAGCAAGCGATTCGAAGCTCGCTGCTGACTCAGGGCGTCCGGGTTAGCCATGTCGTTTATAGGACTCATTGGAAGTTGAAGTTTCAAAGATGTTGCGGCGCCCTGCCCTCCGTTGCGATTACTTGCAGGAAGTGGCCGGGAGCGTGCGCGATGCGCAAATGTTGCACGATCACTCACGGCATTACCATTCATTACTGGCAAACACCCCCCCAAAGCCTGGCTTCCAGGGCTCTGGAACAAGAGTCACAGGGGGTTGAGTGTTAAATCGGCGTGGGTGAATTGTCTTGGAGTGTTTGTGAAAATTTCGTGCAACGTATATCTGGAAACACAAAAAGGGCCTCTCGGCCCTTTTCGGTCAGCCCGGCTTAATCATTACTCGGCTTGTTCACCGCTTGCAGCACGTACTGCGGAAGAGCGAATGCGCCAATATGGATTTCCGGGTTGTAGTAGCGGGTGATGATGCCGCTGCCGGCAAAACGCTGACTCAGGGTTTCGCGCGACAGCTTGCGGTAAGCCGTGTTGGTCGCGCCCCAGGCAAACGTCATGGCACCGCCGATATAGGTCGGCACCGCAGCCTGATAGAAGTGCCAGTCCGGGAACAGACTACGCAAGCGCCCGGCGGTGGTTTTCACTTCTTCGATCTGCATGAACGGCGTGCCGTTCTGGGTCACCAGAATACCGCCTTCGTTCAGGCAGCGGCGGCAGGCCTGGTAGAAGTTCTCCGAGAACAGCACTTCACCCGGACCGATCGGGTCGGTGGAGTCAGAGATGATCACGTCGAATTTTTCCTGGGTGGTGGCGACGAAACGCATGCCGTCGTCGATCACCAGGTTCAGGCGTGGGTCATCGAACGCACCTTTGGAGTGGTTCGGCAGGAACTCCTTGCACATATCGACCACGGTGCCGTCGATTTCGACCATGGTGATGTGTTCGACACTGCGGTGCTTGGCCACTTCACGCAGCATACCGCCGTCGCCACCGCCGATGATCAATACGCGCTTGGCGGAGCCGTGAGCCAGGATCGGCACGTGGGTGAGCATCTCGTGGTAGATGAACTCGTCGGCTTCGGTGGTCTGGATCACACCGTCGAGCGCCATGACCCGGCCCATGCGCGGGTTCTCGAAAATCACCAGGTGCTGGTGCTCGGTGCGCACTTCGTGCAGCAGTTTTTCCATGCGAAAACGCTGGCCGTAGCCTTCGTAGAGGGTTTCCAGGTACTCGCAGGTTTTGGTGGTGCTCATGGGAAGTCCCCCGGTGAATGCTGGTGGCAACGGACGGTCACCCGCCCATGATGGACAATCGCAGGCGCCGGGCAGGCGATTGTCCACGGAAAGGCGCGCATTCTACGTCGCCAAACATGACAGGTCGAACCTTCGTCAGACCAAAGATCACTCAAACACACAATGAACCCTGTGGGAGCTAGCTTGCTCGCTCACACAGGGTGACGTGTCGACATAGAGGGCAGTGTCAGAACCGCACGTTGCCCCGGGGCCCCGCAATTGCCCAAATAACCAGGCCCAGCACCGGAAGCAGGAGAATCAGTAGCACCCAGATGATTTTCATCCCGGTTTCTGCACCGCTTTTAAGCACGTTGATGATCGCCCAGATATCCAGCGCGAGGATGATCAGGCCAACCAGGCCATTGAAGGTGGAACCCATGGTGTCACTCCCAGGAGAAGAATTTCCCCCTTAGGATAGTCGGGCCTGACGATAGCTCCGCTTTATTACGTTTGGCGCCGTAATGGCCTTAAACGTGAATCGCCACTTTCAGCGCTTCCAGCGACGGCGCCGCAGCAATCCCGATGTGCGCACACAACTCCAGCACCCGCGGGACATCGTTGCCATAGACCAGCACGACCTGAATCTCGTCATCGAGCAGCTGGCTGAAGTTCATCAGCGTGTAGCCGCCGTTTTCCGGGTTCATGCTGCCCATCTGGATCTGGATGCGGTTAAGTGCAGCCAACGCTTCGGTCTTGGCCAGTTGCTTGGGCTTGATGTTGAATGCCACGCCCGGGCCGAAAGACGCAACGATCTGTGCGAACAGGTCCATGTAGGTGTCGGCCTGGAACAGCACGGTTTCCGGCAGGCTGCCGACCACCACCCATTCACCCAGCGGGATCGGGAAAGTGTCGTCGTAGTTGATGTCCGGGTTGGCCGCCAGGAATGCCTCGGGATCGGCATAGGCCTGGGCGGCTTCATCCACGATCTGCACAATTTCCGCCTCGCTCATGCAGCCGGAGCTGATTTTGCTGATGAGTTCGATGAGTGCGGCTTTCATGGGCGGATCCTGTAGCGAGGGTAATTTGAGGGCGCGAAGGATAGCGCATTCGCGAATGGATACCGAGCCCGAGGTCAAGCGCGAACCTGTGGCGAGCGAGCTTGCTCGCGCTGGGCTGCGTAGCGGCCCCAAAGCTTTTGCAGCAACTGCCAATTTTGCGAGTGCTGCGCCCTGGTGCGCCAGCCCGGTCGGGCGGGAGCAAGCTCCCTCGCCACAGGGTTCGGGATCAGCCGAGCAGCTTCTGCAACTGTGCGGTGGTATCTGCCGCGCCCATGGTCCTGGCCGCGTCCAGAGCGTTGATGCCGTTGGCGTCCTTGGCCTTGGGATCCGCGCCTTTGCTGATCAGGTAGTCGACGATTGCGCTGCGATTGAACATCGCGGCCATCATCAACGCGGTGCGGCCGTCAAAGGAAGAACCTTCAACCTCGGCGCCACCCTCAACCAGGGCGGTCACCACTGCCAGATCGCCTTTGAACGCCGCGCCGGCAATCGGGCTTTGGCCATTTTCGTTGCGAATCTCTGGATCGGCCTTGTGCTCAAGCAGCACTTTCACTGCATCGACGTGGCCATGATAGGCGGCCAACATCAGCAAGGTGTCGCCCTTGTGGTTACGCAGGTTCGGCGGCAGGCCTTTGCTCAGCAGTGCGGCGAGCATCGCCGCGTCGCCATCACGGGCCTTGTTGAACACCTGCTCGGCAAACTCCGCGGCTTCTTCCGGGGTCATCTGGCGGGATTTGTCTGTCATTGGGCACTCCACATTCGGTCAATCGCAAAGCCGCTAGTTTCCTTAAGCGGCCTTACCCCTGTCACCCCTTTTTTCTCTCGCCCAGCCATAGCCAGAATCAATAACGGAACTTGCCAGTGTGGATATCCGCCAGCAGCTGTTCGGTGACCTGCACGTACGTGTCCGAGCCCGGCAGCCAGGCGTAGATCGGATCGTCGCCGGTTTTCCCCGGATCGAACGCTTCATCCTTGAGACGGGTCTTCTGGTACTTGAAGGTGCCGGTCGTCTCCATTTTCACCTTCACCCGCAAAAACAACGGCACGGCATAGGCCGGCAGGTGTTGGCGAGCAAAGCTCAGCAACTCACTGAAGTCCAGGGTCGCCAGGGATTCAGCCGGGATAATCGCAGCCATGCCAGCGCGGCCGTTGGTGTTGTTGATCTCGACGCCATAGGCCACCGCCTCGGCGATGTGGGAGTGTTTCAAGAGGATGTTCTCGACCTCGGTGGTCGACACGTTCTCACCCTTCCAGCGGTAGGTATCGCCGAGGCGGTCGACAAACTGTGCATGACCAAAACCGATGCTGCGCAGCAAGTCACCCGTATTGAAGTAGCGATCGCCCCTCTCGAAGACATCGTGGAGCACAACTTTTTCGGTCTTCTGCGGGTCGGTGTAACCATCGAGCGGCGCCTTGTCATCAATCTTTGCCAGCAACAGGCCTTGCCGTCCTTTACCGACTTTCTGCATGAAACCCTTGCTGTTGCGGATCGGCGTGCAGCTGTCGTGGGCGTACTCGACTAACGCCCAGGACATCAGTGAGAAGCCGATGGTGTTGTCGAAGTTGAGGATGTTGCTGAAACCGATATTGCCGTCGCTGGCGGCGTACAACTCACAAATGTGATTGACCCCGAAGCGCCGCTTGAACTCGCTCCAGACGCCGGGGCGCAAACCGTTGCCGATCATCTTCACCACCGCGTTATCACGGTCGTCGGCACTCGGCGGTTGATCGATCAGGTAGCGGCACAGCTCGCCAACGTAACCGATGGTGGTCGCCTGGTATTTGCGTGCGTCGCTCCAGAACTGGCTGGCGCTGAATTTGCGCCGTATGGCAAAGCCCGATGCCCCGTAAATCGCCGAGCCCCAGCACACGCACAACCCCGTGGCGTGGTACAGCGGCAAGGTGCAATAGACGATATCGTCGGGGCGCATATCCAGGGCGACCAAGCCGAAAACGGTGGATGTCTTCAGCCAGCGGCCATGCTTGAACACCCCGGCTTTGGGCAACCCGGTCGTGCCGGAGGTATAGATATAGAAACAAGGGTCGTCGAAATACACCTGCTGGCTGCTGAGCGGGTTGTCGCTCGGGCAATCGGTGCTGGCGCGCATCAGGTTGATGAAACCTGACGGAGCTTCGCCGGGGTCACCGCTGGTGTCCTGATCGGCCACCCACCAGGTTCTCGCGGTATCGATTGCAACCTGCTCACGGATCGCCGAATACGCCTCGACCAGTTCCCCACCCACCACGATTGCCGCGGGCTCGACCAGGTTCACGCTGTGCACCAGCGCCTGTTGGGTTTGCGAGGTATTGAGCATGGCACTGATCGCGCCGACCTTGGCCACCGCCAGCACCGTGACCAGCAGTTCCGGGCGGTTTTCGATGAAAATGCCGACCACATCACCTTTGCCAATACCCTGGCCAATCAGATAGTGGGCGATGCGGTTGGCCCACTGATTGACCTGTGCATAACTGAGTTTGACCTCACCTTGCAGCAGCGCCGGGCCATCGGGATTGCGGTGCGTCGCTTGCTCGAAGCTCCAACCGAGGCCGCAGGGTTGATCCGGCTGTTTGACATTGGCGACTTTAAGCCCCCTGACCACCCGTGGCAGGGCTTTGGCAATGGACGGCAACTTACGGAGCATCATGCCCCAGGTGATCATGTCGTTTGACGCGAGACTCATGGTTGCTCCCGTTCGGCCCTTGATGTCAGGCCTGTTTTGTTATTGTCGGGCGAACATTTAGTCGCAGGTGTTCAGGCAACTTCATCCCTGTAATGAGAGACAGCAAATAACCTATCGTTAGAGATAAAAATAAGCGTGGAAGAGTTGATTCAAGCCAAAAAGTACGCCCGTGCTTGTGTCGCTGTACACGCGGTTTTTGAAATGTTTTGTATCCGGGTCGATACTGCGGCAAGCACGCAAAATGCAGGATGCACGATGGCCACTCATGCAAAATGCACGATACCGAAAAATTACGCGCTTTCTATACCGTTGATTTATAACGGCTTTTATAAATTCTCATAATGGCACAATCAGTGCACCTATCACTCCATGCTTGCCATTCAAGTGCAAACGGAGCTGATCGACATGAGCCTGATCCAGGAAAAATTTTCGTCCCTGTTCTCCAACTTCGACGTCACCACGCAAGCACGCCCTGACGGCGGTATTCTGCTGACGCTCAATAGCAGCGATGGCCGAGTGTTCAAACGCTCGATTTCCTACGCTCAATTGCACGCCGGCGATCAACTGTCCTGGGTAATCAGTGCCATTCGCCGTGACTTGGCCGAACAGGCCAGCGAACTGCCGCAGATTTCAATGCTGCAAAGCCAGCAGCGTTTCGCCTTGCCGACCTATCACTCGAGATAAGCACCAACCGCTCAAACCCTTCAGGTCGTGCAAGCCTTGCGCTGCACGGCCTGAGTGCGTTTTGAGCTCAGCTCAACAAGCCACGATTAACCGCCTCGCCGACCGCTTGGGCACGGTTGGTGACTTCGAGCTTGGAGTAGATGTTGCTCAGGTGAAACTTCACCGTCGCCTCGGAAATGTCCCGAATCACACTGATTTCCCACACCGTTTTGCCGGCCTTGGCCCAATACAGAATCTCCAGTTCCTTTTCGCTCAGCGGTTTGCCTGCCGGATCCGGACGCTGTCGCTTTGGTGTTTTCATCCTTAGCCCTCTCACCAGGGGTCCGCACCATTGCCAAGCGCGAAAAGTGCCTGGATAAGCGAACAAACTTAAGGGCCGAAGAGTTACACAGGGACAAGATTAAACAAGTAAGGAAAACCACAAACAGGCATGGCCGACTTATCAACAGGCAACTTCCTACACGTCCTACAGACGTGTGTTGGCCGTGATGTTAGTCCGTGGTGGAAAGTCGGCTGACCGCGTGAGTTGCAGTCAGCCGTAGCCACTCAGAACGTGGCGGGATCGATCTGCGAAAAGCTGCTGACGTTCAGATGCCCGGCGAGCTCACCGCCTTCGCGTACCAGTCCGCAAGTGGCCATGCCGGCTTCACGGGCGGCATCCAGTTCTTGAACGATATCGGAGAGAAACAGGATCTGCGCAGGCTCGCAGCCAATGGCGTGAGTAATGCGCTGATAGGACTGCGCCTCACGCTTGGGCCCTGACGTGGTGTCGAAGTAGCCGCTGAACAGTGGCGTCAGGTCACCGGCCTCGGAGCATCCGAAGATCAGCTTCTGGGCCTGGATCGAACCGGACGAGTAAACAAACAGTTGATACCCCGACTGATGCCAGCGTTTCAGCGCATCGACCGCGTCCGGGTAAACATGGCCCTTCAACTGCCCGGCCTGATAACCCTGCTCCCAGACCATCCCTTGCAACGCCTTGAGCGGCGTGGCCTTGCGGTCTTCGGCAATCCAGCCCAGCAGGATTTCAATTACCCGTTCAACGTCAGCGCCAGGCTCGGCGCTGTCCTGGCGAATGGCGTCGATCTGCCGGGCTACGTCGGCCCGTTGCGCCTGCTGACGGACAAAGTCCGGCAAATGTCTGGCGGCGTAGGGAAACAGCACCTCGAACACAAAACTCACCGCGCTGGTGGTGCCTTCGATGTCGGTGAGAATGGCTTTGATCGTCATGCCATCAGTCCTCGAGGCGCGGGAAGCGACTGGCGATGTCGTCGCCGGTGAAGTTGGCCACCCAGCCTTCGGGGTTGTTGAACAGGCGAATCGCCACGAAGTGCGGGTGCTCGCCCATGTCGAACCAGTGTGCAGTGCCGGCGGGCACCGAAATCAGGTCGTTTTTCTCGCAGAGCACGGCGTACACGTAGTCGTCGATGTGCAAGGTAAACAGGCCACGGCCCGCGACGAAAAATCGTACTTCGTCTTCGCCATGGCGATGCTCTTCCAGAAACTTGGCGCGCAATTCGGCTTTTTGCGGGTGATCGCTGTTGAGGCTGACCACGTCGACGGTGATGTAACCGCGCTCGGTCATCAACTGGTCGATCTGCACCTGATAAGCGGCAATCACTTCTTCCTGGCGGGCACCGGGCTGGATCTTCGCCGCGGCTTGCCAACGGTCGAACCGAACGCCTTTTTCGGCCAGGGTCGAGGCGATATCGTCGAAGTGGGTCAGGACCTTGTTCGGCAGGTCCGGGCTTGAAACGTGGTAAACGGACAGGCTGCTCATGTTGGCAATTCCTCGTTAGCGGCGCTGCCATCCAGCTTTTACAGGCCGGTCAGGCAGTGCGTTTCATCAGGCGGTTGGCGACTTCAAGTGAAGTAGGCCTTAACGGTTAATCAACGCGCGCATTTTCAGTTCGCATTCAAACAGGAACTCAAACGCTTCGATCTGCCGCAGTGCATCGCTCATCTTCGGGCCCCAGGTGTACAGGCCATGACCGCGAATCAGGTAACCGACACACTCGGGATGGTCGTCGAGCCATGGCTGGACTTTGGACGCCAGGCGCCCGATGTCCTGATCGTTGTCGAAGATCGGCACCCGCACCTTGGACTCATGGGTCGAGATCCCACTGAAGGCTTTTTGCAGTTCGTAGTCTTCAAACGTAATGACCGGCCCCTGCAGCAGCCGCGACAACACCGTGGCATTGACCGAATGGGTGTGCAGCACCGCACCGATGTCGGCCCGCCAATTATATAACTGGGTGTGCAGCAGGGTTTCGGCAGACGGCTTTTTGCCCGGCTCCAGGCTGTTGCCCGACATATCCGTGGCCAGCACGTCATCCATCCCCAACTGCCCTTTGTGTTTACCGGAAACGGTCAACAAGGCTTCGGTGGCCGACAGTCGCGTCGAATAGTTGCTGCTGGTGGCGGGCGACCAGCCACGGCCATACAAAAAACGCCCGGCGTCGATGATTTGCTGGGCGAGCTGTTCACGGGTAAGGCTCATGGCCTGTCCTCTTGCATACGTGTGGCAATGATAACGGCTGCAGCGAACGCTGCGAGGCTGGCAATACTAAAGGTCAATGTAGCGCCCAGGGCATTCCAGCTGTAACCGGAATACAACGCGCCCAACGCGCCGCCGGTGCCGGCCAGTGCCGCGTACAACGCCTGGCCCTGCCCTTGCTGGCGTGCACCGAAGCTACGTTGCACGAAATGGATGGCAGCGGCGTGAAAGCTGCCGAAGGTCGCTGCATGCAGAATCTGCGCAAACAGCAGCACCCACAGGAATTCGGCGAACGAGCCGAGCAGCAGCCAGCGTAACGCCGCCAGCAGGAAACTCGCCATCAGTACCCGGCGCACCGAGAAGCGCGCAAGGATCTTGCTCATGAACAAAAACATCAGGACTTCGGCGACCACTCCCAACGCCCAGAGCATACCGATCACGCCGCGGCTGTAACCGAGGTGTTCAAGGTGCAGGGTCAGAAAAGTGTAATACGGCCCATGGCTCATCTGCATCAGTGCCACGCAGCCATAAAATGCCAACACGCCGGGACTGCGCAGTTGCTTGAGAAACCCCTCGCCCGCCAGCCGATTGCCTTGCGCCGGCTGGGCGTTCGGCACCCAGAGGCTGCTGATGATTATCCCGCCCATGATCACCACCAGCGTCACCGGGTAGATGTCCAGGCTCAACCATTCGAACAGCCGCCCCAAGGCGACCACAGTGATGATGAAGCCGATCGATCCCCACAAGCGGATCTGGCTGTAGCGCGAAGTCTGGCCCTGCAAATGCGCGAGGGTGATGACCTCGAACTGCGGCAATACCGCGTGCCAGAAGAATGCATGCAGCGCCATGACCATCGCCAGCCAGGCGTAGCTTTTGCTGACGAAGATCAGCGAAAAGGTCAGCAGCGTACAGATCGCGCCGAAGCGCACGATGGCCAGGCGCCGGCCGGTGTAGTCACCGAGCCAGCCCCAGATATTCGGTGCGACGCAGCGCATCAGCATCGGAATCGCCACCAGTTCGCCAATGCGCGCGCTGGAAAACCCCAGGTGATCGAAGTACAGCGCCAGGAACGGCGCGGTCGAACCGAGCAAGGCGAAATAGAACAGATAGAAGCTGGACAACCGCCAGTATGGAAGCGCCGCCACGGCCGTCAGACCGCGGCGACATCAGGGCATGGCTTCACAGCTGGCCCAGCACCGGGGTGCTGACGCGCACGTCGGCATTTTGCCCACGATTGCGCAGCAGATGATCCATCAACACGATAGCCATCATCGCTTCGGCAATCGGCGTGGCGCGGATGCCGACGCAAGGGTCGTGACGGCCCTTGGTGATGACGTCCACCGGGTTGCCGTGGATATCGATCGAACGGCCCGGCGTGGTGATGCTCGATGTCGGCTTGAGAGCCAGGTGCGCAATGATCGGTTGACCCGAGGAGATGCCGCCCAGAATCCCGCCCGCGTTGTTGCTGAGGAAACCTTCTGGAGTCATTTCGTCACGGTGCTCGGTGCCGCGTTGGGCGACGCTGGCGAAACCGGCGCCGATTTCCACGCCTTTGACCGCGTTGATGCTCATCAGCGCATGGGCCAGTTCCGCATCAAGACGGTCGAAGATCGGCTCGCCGAGACCCGGTTTCACACCTTCGGCGACCACGGTGATCTTCGCGCCGACCGAATCCTGGTCGCGGCGCAATTGATCCATATAGGCCTCAAGCTCTGGCACTTTGTCCGGGTCGGGGCTGAAGAAGGCGTTTTGCTCGACCGAGTCCCAGGTCTTGAACGGGATTTCGATAGGGCCAAGCTGGCTCATGTAGCCGCGAACGACGATGCCCTGGGTGGCCAGGTATTTTTTCGCAATCGCTCCCGCCGCCACACGCATGGCGGTTTCCCGCGCCGAGCTGCGACCACCGCCACGGTAATCGCGCTCGCCGTACTTGTGGTGATAGGTGTAGTCGGCGTGGGCCGGGCGGAACAGGTCCTTGATCGCCGAGTAATCCTTGGATTTCTGGTCGGTATTGCGGATCAGCAGACCAATCGCGCAACCGGTGGTGCGGCCCTCGAACACGCCAGACAGGATTTCGACTTCGTCGGCTTCCTGACGCTGGGTGGTATGGCGGCTGGTGCCGGGCTTGCGGCGGTCCAGATCACGCTGCAAGTCTTCCAGGGACAGCTCAAGGCCCGGCGGGCAGCCGTCGACAATGGCGACCAACGCCGGACCATGGCTTTCGCCCGCGGTGGTGACAGTGAACAGCTTGCCGTAGGTATTGCCGGACATGCAGGGCGCTCCGTGAAATCGCTGAGTGACTCAACCTGAATTCGTAATGCGCGCCAGTATACGCAGGCTATCCAACTAGTTCATCCTCGAACCTTATTGGTGCCTTCGAGTCCAACCGACACCTTCTGAATGATGGCGTGATGATGCTGCGAGTTATTGCCTTGAGCCTTACCCTGTTTACTGGCCTGCTTTCCAATGCAGCCCAGGCCTCTGTTGTTCTGCAACGGCCAATCAGTCTGGATACCGGCAGCGGTGAGCTTTTCGGCTCGATGTTGCTGCCAAAGTCCGACAGCCCGGTGCCGGTTGTGCTGATCATTTCCGGCTCGGGCCCGACTGATCGTAACGGCAATAACCCGGACGGCGGCAACAACGACAGCCTCAAGCGCCTGGCCTGGGTATTGGCCAAACACAACATCGCCAGCGTGCGTTACGACAAGCGCGGCGTGGCGGCCAGCCTCGCGGCGACCCCGGATGAACGCAATCTGACCCTTGAGGCCTACGTTGCCGATGCCGTGGCCTGGGGCCAGAAACTCAAGTCCGACCCGCGTATGGGGCCATTGATTCTGCTCGGGCACAGTGAAGGTGCACTGGTGGCCACACTCGCCGCTCCGCAAGTCGATGCCGCCGCAGTGATTTCCGTGTCCGGCAGTGCTCGACCGGTAGACCAGGTCTTGCGTCAACAATTGAGCAATCGAATGCCACCCGATCTGCTACTGCGCAGCAATGAGCTGCTGGACAGCCTCAAGGCCGGGCATGTCGATGAACATGTTCCGACGCCGCTGCAGGTGATCTTCCGTCCCAGCGTGCAACCGTACCTGATCAGCCTGTTTCGCCAGGACCCGGCAGCGGCTTTCGCCAAGTTGAAAATGCCGGCACTGATCATCCAGGGCAGCAACGACATGCAGGTCGGTGTCGGTGACGCACGGATGCTTAAAGCGGCGAAACCGGATGCCCAACTGGCACTGATCGAAGGCATGAACCACGTGATGCGCATCGTGCCCAATGACATCAAACGGCAATTGGCCTCCTACAAAGACCCGCAACTGCCCCTCGCTGTCGAACTCGGCTCGAGTATCCTGAGCTTTATTGACGGACTTCGCGCCAGTTAAGCCGGTATTACCCTCCAGTCCTGGAAAAAACGGCCGATAAGCCTGTGTGTCGGTAGCCCATTGGCTACCGCCATGCAGGGCTTGGACAGGATCTCGCCGTTATGACTGATACCCAGAATTCACCCGACACCGTGCCAGAAACCACCGCGACTGAAGTGGTCGACCTGCCGTGGTCGGACGTCCAGGTCGAGCACCACAAGATGCTTCGCCTGGCGCCGCTGAAAACCGATCGAGCGACCGGTGGGCGGCCATTGCGCTTTGTCGAGTTCGGCTATGCCGAGCGCAACAGCAAAGAACGCAGCCTGCTGCGCATGAGCATTTCACTGCCCGGTCAACGGGTGCGCAAAGAACAGAACCACCTGGACGTCTGGGTCGATCATGAGGCCCGTCGTGTGCACTTCGGTCCCGACAGCGGTCTGCAGATTGAACCGCTGAACCGTGGCATTGGCCGTTTTCTGGCCGCTCAAGGCATTACGTGGGCGAAGAAAAAGTGGTCGAGCTACACCGTCGACGGTACGGACCTGAACAACAAGGACGCCCTCAACGAAGACACCCGCCTGCGCCGCGACCACTTCCTGCGAGTGCACGGCTTTGACGTGGTCTACGCCGACGCCCAGCATTTGAAGGGCAGCGTCAAAGAGGTAAAGGTCGGCGATCTGCTCGGCGACTGGAACTCCGAAAAGCTGCAGTTCGTGGAAATCCTCGAAGCCGCGCAGATGCTGCAGCAAGCCGAGCAGAATCTGGCGGAACAGGAAGTCAAACTGCAAAAGCAGGAAGAAAAAGTCAGCAAATACAAACGCGAGGACACCGGGCTACGCTTCACCATCACCTGTCTGGTGGCGTTTTCGGTGTTCCAGGCGGGACTGCTGATCTGGATCGCTACGCACCGCTAAAAACCTGCGGCCGATGAGATTCTTGTGGCGAGGGGGCTTGCCCCCGTTCGGCTGCGAAGCAGTCGTGAAACGATTCAACCGAATCTTGACTGACAAACTGCAGTTGCCAATGTTAGGGCCGCTACGCGACCCAACGGGGGCAAGCCCCCTCGCCACATTGACCGCGTTCAGACGCGTGAAGCGAACAGTGCCTGATGCTGGCGGCATTGCTCGGCGCTGAGCATGAACACACCGTGACCGCCGCGCTCGAACTCCAGCCAGGCGAAATCGACTTCCGGGTACAACGCCTCGACGTGAACCTGGCTGTTGCCGACTTCAATGATCAGCAAGCCCTTCTCGGTCAGGTGATCCGCCGCTTCGGCGAGCATGCGCCGCACCAGGTTCAAACCATCGTCGCCGCAGGCCAGACCCAGCTCGGGCTCGTGCTGGTATTCGTCCGGCATGTCGGCAAAATCTTCGGCGTCAACGTAAGGCGGGTTGGACACGATCAAATCGAAACGCTGCCCTGGCAACCCGTCGAAGCCATCGCCCTGAACGGTGTACACGCGCTCATCGACGCCATGGCGCTCGATGTTCTGATTGGCCACTTCCAGCGCTTCGAAGGACAGATCCGCCAACACCACTTCAGCGTTCTGGAACTCGTAGGCGCAGGCAATGCCGATGCAACCGGAGCCGGTGCACAGGTCGAGAATCCGTGCAGGTTCGCTACCCAGCCACGGCGCAAACCGTTTTTCGATCAGTTCGCCAATCGGTGAGCGCGGAATCAATACACGCTCGTCAACGATGAACGACATCCCGCAGAACCAGGCTTCGCCCAACAGGTAAGCCGTCGGGATGCGCTCCTCGATTCGACGTTTGAGCAAGCGCTGCAGGTTGACCAGTTCGTCTTCTTCAAGACGGCAATCGAGGTAGCTATCGGCGATTTCCCACGGCAGGTGCAACGCCCCCAACACCAGTTGACGGGCTTCGTCCCAGGCGTTGTCGGTCCCATGGCCGAAAAACAGATCCTCCCCATGAAAACGGCTGACAGCCCAACGAATGTGGTCGCGCAAGGTGCGCAGGCGGGAAGTGATCACGGGGGCAAACTCCTGAAAAAACGACTGGCGATTCTAACAGCCTAAACCCGCCCCGACGACGCAAGAAAATCACCGGACGGATGTAGGATTGATCTTGATTTTCAGCTTTTGATTGAACATCTGCCCAGCTCTTGACAGGCTGCAGGCCAGCAACGACGGTGCCTACGATGGTAGCGATTCACAGAAGCGCTCAGCCAGAGGACAATGTCGCAAAAGCCCCACTCGAAGGAGCCCCAGAATGTCCGTTCCAAAAACGATGTTTCAACTCAGCGGTCGTGGTTACGCGCCGGCCAATCTGGCCCATGCGACGCTGGTGATCATCGATGCCCAGAAAGAATACTTGAGCGGCCCCCTGGCCCTTTCCGGCATGGACGCCGCCGTCGACAATATCAAGCAATTGCTCGCGGCTGCCCGCAAGGCGGGTCGGCCGATCGTCCATGTACGCCACCTCGGCACCGTCGGTGGCCTGTTCGACCCACAAGGCGAACGCGGTGAGTTCATCCCGGGCCTTGAGCCACTGGCTGACGAAACTGTCATCGGTAAATTGCTGCCCAGCGCATTCCACGGCACCCCGTTGGAAAAACGCCTGCAAGACCTCGGCTCGCTGGACCTGATCGTCTGCGGTTTCATGAGTCACTCCAGCGTCAGCACCACCGTGCGCGCCGCGAAAAACCTGGGCTTTCGCTGCACCCTGGTCGAAGACGCCTGTGCCACCCGGGACCTGCCTTACAAAGGTGGAGTCCTCAGCGCCGAACATGTCCAGCAGACTGAAATGGCGATCATGGCCGACAACTTCGCGACCCTCGCCCAGACTCAGGAACTGATCTGATCGAGCGCTTGATGAGCGGCCAACGCAGCCGCTCATCCGCAAAAACCTCTCATTCCCCGCAATTGCCTTAGCCTCAGGAACCACCCGGTCAACTCCCGGTCGAAGGGCCGATACCCATTGAGGAAGGTCGGAATGAAGAAATCCGATGGTTTTGACGCTCGCCGCTTGCGGCCCAAAGGCCCGCGCAACTGGCGTTATCGTTTTGGCGCGGCATTTTCCGCGCTGCTGGCAACCCTCGGCGTGTTGCTGGCGCTGGCGGGTGTTGCCAGCCTGTTGGGCCACCCGCCGGCTCTCGGCGAGTTGAACGCCAGCCCGGCCGGCGCGGCGGTGGTCTTGGCGATTGGCCTGTTGCTGCTGTATGTCGGTGTTGCGTTGTGGCGTCGCTGCCGCCGCCGGATGCGCCAACCGCGCGAGCTGAACCTGGCTCCGCATTTGATGAAAAAACATGACTGAGTGGCGCGCGTTGCGTTTTGACGCGCCCGATTCACCTCGACTTGGGTAAACTGGCCGCCCTTCGCGGAGGCTGACATGCAAGACGACGATTTTTCCCTGTTCAAAAGCGCGATCCAAGGCGTCAAGCGGATCAAGCACGATCGCGCTGAAACCGGTAAACCCAAGGCTGACCGCGCGCACATCGCCAAGTTGCGTCAGGCTGCCACCGTGCGCACCGATGCCACCACCGTTGACGGTCTGTCCGATCAGTTCGTGATCGATGTCGGTCCGGAAGACGAGTTGATGTGGGCGCGTGACGGTGTGCAGGAAAGCCAGATGCGCAAGCTGAAGGTCGGGCAGATCCCGTTCGAAGGCAGCCTCGACCTGCACGGCATGACCGTCGAAAAAGCCCGCGAGACGCTGTGGGCTTTTCTCGCCGAAGCAACAAAATTCGAAATCCGCTGCGTGCGCGTGACTCATGGCAAGGCTGTACGCCTGGACGGCAAGCGGCCGATGATCAAAAGTCACGTCAACACGTGGCTGCGTCAGCATCCGCAGGTGCTTGGCTTCACCTCGTGCCAGGCCAAACACGGCGGTGCCGGAGCGGTTTATGTGATGCTCAAACGGACCATGATGGAAGGTCGCGACGAGTAAAGCTGATGCGCTACGCTTGCAGCGCCGTGTCCGCCGCCGTACCCTTGCCCTTTGCGTAAAATCCCACAGGTAGTTTCATGTCCCTGGAACAGAATTACACGGCGATCCTCGGCCAGCTTGGCGAAGACGCCACCCGCGAAGGTCTGCTCGACACGCCGAAGCGTGCCGCCAAAGCCATGCAGTACCTTTGCCGCGGTTATGAGCAGACGCTCGAAGAAGTCACCAACGGTGCCTTGTTCAGCTCCGACAACAGCGAAATGGTGCTGGTCAAGAACATCGAGCTCTACTCGTTGTGCGAACACCACTTGCTGCCATTCATCGGCAAGGCCCACGTTGCCTATATCCCGAGTGGCAAGGTGCTGGGCCTGTCGAAAGTCGCGCGGATCGTCGATATGTACGCCCGCCGCCTGCAGATCCAGGAAAACCTCAGCCGGCAGATCGCCGAGGCGGTCCAGCAAGTGACTGGCGCCCTGGGCGTGGCCGTGGTGATCGAAGCCCAGCACATGTGCATGATGATGCGCGGTGTAGAGAAACAGAACTCGTCGATGATCACCTCGGTGATGCTCGGTGAGTTCCGCGAAAACGCGGCGACCCGCAGCGAGTTTCTCAGCCTGATCAAGTAATCCGCTGTACGAAGAAAACCGGCATTCATCGCCGGTTTTTTTTCGCCTGTGAAAAATCAGGTAAGCTGCGCGCCTTTCTTCATTCGCCCGTGAGGCTTATACCGTGTTAGTAAAAGCGCTTCGTGTCGGCCTCGGCCAGCTGATCATTTTCATCGACTTCCTCACCCGCCCGAGCAAAAAGAAGCGCCCCGCCGCCGCTCAGGCCCTGGTCGAAAACGCAGCGAAAGACCTGACGCTGTATCAGTTTCACGCCTGCCCGTTCTGCGTGAAAACCCGCCGCACCCTGCGCCGCCTGAATGTGCCGGTGGCTTTGCGTGATGCGAAGAATAACGAACAGGATCGCCAAACATTGCTTACGCAAGGCGGCAAGATCAAGGTGCCGTGCCTGCGCATCGAAGAGAATGGCCAGACTACCTGGATGTATGAATCCAAGGTGATCATTGATTATCTGGACAAGCGCTTCGCTGCAGCCTGATGGTTTTGTGGTGTTCTTGAGGGCGCCATCGCGGGCAAGCCTTGCTCCTACAAAGGCAGCGGTGATCACAACATTTGTGGACGCCCCTCACCTGTAGGAGCAAGGCTTGCCCGCGATGAGGCCCTCCCAGCCAGCGCAAAACCTGGACAAAAATAAACCGGCCCATTCGCCGGTTTATTGGTTTTTAGCCTTCCCTCACGCCGCTTTGGCAGCCTGTGCCTGACGCACTACTCCAGCCAATCGTTTAAGCCCTTCGTCCAGCCGCGCCGGATCGATGTGGCTGAAGTTCAGCCGCAGATGCCCCGGATTGTTGTCCGGTTCAGAGAAGAACGGCTCTCCCGGCATGAACGCCACGTCCTGCGCCAACGCCTCGTTCAGCAATGTTCGAGTGTCCAATGGCTGCTTCAGGGTCAACCAGAAAAACAGCCCGCCCTGCGGCACATTCCACTCGGCCAGATCGGAAAAATGGGTCTCCAGTGCCAACTGAAAAGCGTCGCGCCGAACCCGGTAGAAGTCCCGCAGTTCACTCAGGTGATCGCGAAACTTCTCGGTGCCGATCCATTGCAACGCCTGCCATTGGCCGACACGGTTGGTGTGCAGGTCAGCCGACTGCTTGAGCCGCAGCAGGTGCGGGAACAGGTCCGGGCTGGCAATCAAATAGCCGACGCGCAAGCCCGGCAGCAAGGTCTTGGACACGGTGCCGGTGTAGATCCAGCTGGCCTTCTTCAAGCGACTGACGATGGGCGTCGCGCTGCCGCCATCAAAAGTCAGTTCACGGTAGGGTTCGTCTTCGATCAGGGTCACGCCAAATTCATCGAGCAACGCTGCCACCGCATCGCGCTTGGCTTCGCTGTAGCGCACTGCCGAGGGATTCTGGAACGTCGGGATCAGGTAGATGAATGCCGGGTGATGTTTTTCCAGGCGCGCACGCAGCTCATTCAGGTTCGGGCCGTCGGCCGCAAGCGGCACGGTCAGGCAGTCAGCGCCGAACAGCTGGAAGATTTGCAGCGCCGCCAGATAGGTCGGCGCTTCGAGCATGATCTCGGTGCCTTTGTCGATGTACAGCTTGGCCGCCAGATCGAGGGTTTGCTGGGAGCCACTGACCACCAATACCTGACTCGCCTCGCACGGGACGCCCAAGGCCCGGGCCTCAGCCGCCAGCGCTTCGCGTAATGCCGGTTCGCCTTCGCTCATGCCGTATTGGCCCATGGACAATGGCATGCCAGCCCACTCGACCTTCGGCAGCATGGCTTCGGCAGGCAGGCCACCGGCAAACGACATCACTTCCGGGCGCTGAGCCGCGGCAAGGATTTCACGAATCAAAGAACTTTTAAGGCGCGAGACACGTTCGGAAAAAGCCATGGGGGTCACCGGTAGCGAAGGCCAAGGGAATTAAGTCAAACTACTTGACCGAAATTACGACAACGCGAGCAGATACGTCAATATGCTTGACCTTAAAAACCAGACCACCCAGCAAGCCGCCATGGAAGCGTTCTTCTTCGGCTACCAGGCCTTCACCGCCAAAGCCGACGAAATGCTTGAGCGGCGCGGTTTGAGCCGCGTGCATCAGCGCATCGTGTTTTTCATCGCCCGCTACCCGGCCCTGAGCGTCAAGGAATTGCTCGCGCTACTTGGTGTGAGCAAGCAGGCGCTGAACATTCCGCTGCGTCAGTTGGTGGAAATGCACCTGGTGGACAGCGTGGCGTCAGCGACCGACAAGCGTAAACGCCTGCTGGAACTGACCGTCGACGGCGCGCGGTTCGAGGAGTCGCTGCGACGTGAGCAAGTGAAATTGCTTGAGCGAGTGTTTGCCGAGGCTGGCGAGGCGGCGGTGGATGGTTGGTTGGCGGTGAATAAGGCGCTGGCTGACTGATCGTTCCCACGCTCTGCGTGGGAATGCCGCCATGGACGCTCTGCGTCCGCCGTTGATGTGACGCAAAGCGTCACGGGATGCATTCCCACGCAGAGCATGGGAACGATCATCCGCAGGCGATATATCCCTATTGCCAATCTTTTCGTCTACAAAATCAAAAACATTATTTGCTTTATTTGTATACAAAAGCATAATCCGTTTCGTGCGAGTTCCTGACCAAGCGGTCAACAAATTCGCAAGTACCTCAAAGAGCCGCTGCCCACCTCATGTGTCCGGCTCTGGAAATAACAATAAAACTCTTGAGGAGTACTCGCTGTGGAAAGCCGCAAATCCGAAGCCTCGACGCTGGAACTCTCGCCGCCGTTACGCACTGGCTGGCTGGAGCGCATTTTTAAACTCAGCTTGCATGGCACCACGGTGAAGACCGAGTTGATCGCAGGTATTACTACCTTCATCACCATGGCCTACATCATCTTCGTCAACCCCAACATCATGGCGGACGCCGGGATCGACCACGGCGCGGCCTTCGTCGCAACCTGCATCGCGGCTGCCCTCGGTTGCCTGTTGATGGGTCTGTACGCCAACTGGCCCGTCGGCCTCGCGCCAGGCATGGGCCTGAACGCCTTCTTTACCTACACCGTGGTCGGCACCATGGGCTACCACTGGGAAGCTGCGCTGGGCGCGGTGTTCATTTCCGGTGTGCTGTTCATGTTCCTGACGTTGTCGCGTGTGCGGGAATGGCTGCTCAACAGCATTCCAGTGAGCTTGCGTCACGCCATGGGTGCAGGTGTTGGCTTGTTCCTGGGGATCATCGGTCTGAAAACAGCTGGAATCATTGTCGCCAGCCCGGCCACGCTGATCAAACTGGGCAATCTGCGTGATCCTGCTCCTCTGCTGGCAGCCGTTTGTTTCCTGATGATTGCAGTGCTGAGTTACCACCGCGTGTTCGGCGCGATCCTGATCAGCATCATCACCGTGACCCTGGCAGGCTGGGGTCTGGGCCTGGTGCACTACGGCGGCATTCTGTCGACGCCGCCAAGCCTGGCACCGACCTGGATGGCCATGGACATCGCCGGCGTGTTCAACGTCAGCATGATCAGCGTGGTGCTGGCGTTCCTCTTCGTGCACATGTTCGATACCGCCGGGACCCTGATGGGCGTGGCGCAACGGGCAGGTTTGGTCGGCAAGGACGGGAAGATCGAAAACCTCTCCCGAGCATTGAAAGCAGACAGTGCGTCGAGCGTGTTCGGGGCGATGGTCGGTGTGCCGCCAGTCACCAGTTACGTGGAAAGTGCCGCGGGTGTGGCCGCCGGTGGTCGTACCGGTCTTACCGCAGTGACCGTAGGTGTGCTATTTATTGCTGCGATGTTCTTCGCGCCGCTGGCGGGCATGATCCCCGCTTACGCCACCGCCGGTGCGCTGATCTACGTGGCCATGCTGATGATGAGCGGCCTGGAGCACATCAAGTGGAGCGAAGCCACCGACAGCATTCCGGCGATCGTCACGGCCATCATGATGCCGCTGACGTTCTCGGTTGCCGACGGTATCGCGCTGGGCTTTATCACCTACGTAGTGCTCAAGGCCGGTACGGGTAAACACAAGGAAATTTCCATCAGTCTTTGGGTGCTCTGCGCGATCTTTATCGCCAAGTTCATTTTCTTGTAAGCGTTACGCAGTACGCGTTTCAAACCAGCCTCACCCCCTCGGGTGGGGCTTTTGTACATAGGGAGGAAAGTGATGAGTCTGGAAACCTGGTTGCTGTTCAGCGGTGCTGCACTGGTGGTGATCCTGATCCCGGGGCCACTGTCGTTGCTGATGATCAGCAACAGCCTGAATTACGGTCTGCGGCGTTCTTACCCGGCGTTTCTCGGCGGCGTATTTGCCTCGATCTGCCTGCTGAGCGCATCGGCATTGGGTCTGGGCGCCCTGCTGCTGGCTTCGGAGCAACTCTTCAGTGCGCTGAAGATTGTCGGCGCGCTGTACCTGTTCTACCTCGCCTGGCAAAGCTGGCAGCAATCGCATCAGCCATCGGTCGGTGCCGAAGTGCCCCGGACCGCGCCGACACCGCGCTTTCGTGCACTGTTCGGGCGCGCGTTCGTGCTAGGTGCCAGCAACCCGAAAGACATCCTGTTTTTCGCCGCCTTCCTGCCGCAGTTCTTGAGCGCACAGCAGCCCTTTCTGCCGCAGTTGCTGATCATGATCGCCACCTGGACCGTGCTGGATCTGTGCTGCAAGCTGGCTTACGGCCTCGGTGCGCATGGTGCGGCGCGGTATCTGCGCAGCGGCAAGGGCCAGAGCTGGTTCAACCGGATCAGTGCCGGGCTTTTCAGTGGCGCGGGTGCTGCATCCCTGTTGAGCCGCTAAGAGCATCGCGGGCAAGCCTTGCTCCTACAGGTCCTGAGTCGCTCTCAATGCACGCGAACGACATAAATCCGTAGGAGCGGGGGGACGCCTAGTTCTTGCCCGCGATGAAGTCATCAGACACACCACATTTCTCAAGACGAAAAAAAGCCCGCAGTGTGAGCGGGCGAAAGACCAAAGAAGCTATATGCGCAGTCGCTTCTGAGAAAGGTAGCTGGGGGAAAGTCCTAGCTTCCTCTGTAGGTCGAATAGCTGTAGGGCGAAATCAACAATGGCACATGGTAGTGATCCTGCTCTGCCGAGATGCCGAAGCGCAGCACCACCACATCCAGAAAGGCCGGCTCCGGTAGCTGTACACCACGTGCGCGGTAGTAATCGCCGGCATGAAACTGCAGCTGATAAACCCCGGAACGGTAGTCATCGCCTTGCAACAAGGGCGCGTCGCAACGGCCGTCGCTGTTGGTCAGTGCACTGGCGACCAATTCCAGCTGCGAACCTTCAACGCGGTACAACTCGACCTTGATCGAGCTGCCCGGGCAACCGTGTGCTGCGTCCAAAACGTGTGTAGTCAAACGTCCCATTGATTCTGCGCGCCCGCCTGCGTTTACAGCAGTCAGGCCTCGCGCCTCCCGGAGTCAGTTAAAAAGGAGACCGCACCTTTTCGGAGCACGAAAAGCGGCGGCGAGCGACTGATTAAGACACTTTTTAAAAAAATTGTACACAATAAAAACGACATTTTTACCACGGCACCCGCCATCCATGGTTTCTCGGCGAATCTGACGCTGAACCATAAGATCAGAGGACCTTCCATCCATTAGCTGACCACTCAGGCAGGTTTCTTGCAGCTCCCTCAAAAGATGACAGTTGATGAAAAATGCAAAAAATCAGGCTTACAAAGTGAATATAAAGTTGTATACAATCAGCCCATCGCTGTGACGCCAGCCTGTCACCTCACCTTCAGGCCGCCACACACCCCTTATCGCGAATAAGTAACCCCGAATAAGAAGGAAGACTGCAGTGAGCGCTGACTACCCACGCGACCTGATCGGTTACGGCAGTAACCCTCCCCACCCACACTGGCCGGGCAATGCCCGCATTGCCTTGTCCTTCGTGCTCAATTACGAGGAAGGCGGCGAGCGCAACATTCTGCACGGCGATAAAGAGTCGGAAGCCTTCCTCTCGGAAATGGTCTCGGCGCAACCGCTGCAAGGCGAGCGCAACATGAGCATGGAGTCACTGTACGAGTATGGCAGCCGTGCCGGCGTCTGGCGGATCCTCAAGCTGTTCAAGGAATTCGACATTCCGCTGACCATCTTCGCCGTGGCCATGGCTGCCCAACGCCACCCGGACGTGATCCGCGCGATGGTTCAAGCCGGCCATGAGATTTGCAGCCATGGCTATCGCTGGATCGACTACCAGTACATGGACGAAGCGCAAGAACGCGAGCACATGCTCGAAGCCATCCGCATCCTCACCGAAATCAGCGGCGAGCGCCCACTGGGCTGGTACACCGGCCGCACCGGGCCGAACACTCGTCGATTGGTGATGGAAGAAGGCGGTTTCCTGTACGACTGCGACACCTACGACGACGACCTGCCGTACTGGGAGCCGAACAACCCGACCGGCAAACCGCACCTGGTGATCCCGTACACCCTGGACACCAACGACATGCGTTTCACCCAGGTTCAGGGGTTCAACAAGGGCGACGATTTCTACCAGTACCTCAAGGACGCGTTCGACGTGCTCTATGCCGAAGGTGCCGAATCGCCAAAAATGCTTTCCATCGGTTTGCACTGCCGCCTGATCGGCCGTCCTGCCCGTCTGGCCGCGCTGAAACGCTTTATCGAATACGCGAAAAGCCATGAGCAGGTCTGGTTCAGCCGCCGGGTCGATATTGCCCGCCACTGGCACGCAACCCATCCGTACCCAGGGGCTTCGAAATGACTGCCTTCCAGACCTTGAGGCCATCGACCTTAAGCCGCGACGCCTTCGTCAACGCCTTCGCCGACATCTACGAACATTCGCCATGGGTCGCCGAAAAAGCCTTCGACCTGGGCCAGGACGCGGCGATCGACGAGATTGAAACCCTGCACCAGCGCATGAGCGATATCCTGCTCTGTGCCGATCACGCCAGCCAGCTGGCCTTGATCAACGCTCACCCGGACCTGGCAGGCAAAGCCGCCGTCCAGGGCCAACTGACCGAAGCCAGCACGAATGAGCAAGCTGGCGCCGGCATTCACCAATGCACGAGCGAAGAGTTCCAGCGCTTCACCGAGTTGAACGACGCCTACAAAGCCAAGTTCAAGTTTCCCTTCATCATGGCGGTAAAAGGCAGCAACCGGCATCAGATCCTCGCTGCGTTCGAAACGCGCATTCACAACTCGGCAGACACCGAATTCAAATGCGCACTGGCAGAGATCAACAAGATTGCGCTGTTCCGATTACTGACTCTTTAGCGAACATGACCCGAGCGTGAATGAACGTGAAAAACGCCCTGGGCCCTGCAAGCATCCCAAGCCACTTTAATTAAAGGCAGACAAGAAGAATGAAAGCTTACGCCGTACCTTTCGAGAAGTTCGTCAACCTGGCCGACGCCCGCCTGGGCACCAAAATCATCTCGGTCACCGATGACTGGTTCGCTGATGCCAACCGCCTGTTCCAGCCGACCCCGGCCGTATGGAAAGAAGGCGTGTTCGATGACAACGGCAAGTGGATGGATGGCTGGGAATCGCGTCGCAAGCGCTTCGAAGGCTACGACAGCGCCGTGATCCGCCTCGGCGTGCCGGGCTCGATCAAGGGCGTGGACATCGACACCTCATTCTTCACCGGCAACTTCCCACCGTCCGCCTCCCTGGAAGCCTGCTTCGTGGCCTCCGGCGAGCCGACTGAAACCACCCAGTGGGTTGAAGTGCTGTCGGCCGTCGAGCTGCAAGGCAACAGCCACCACTACCACGAAATCAACAACGACCAGGCCTTCAGCCACCTGCGCTTCAACATCTACCCGGACGGCGGTGTCGCCCGTCTGCGCGTGTACGGCATTCCGTACCGCGACTGGTCGGCGGTTGGCGACAACGAGCAAATTGACCTGGCCGCAGCCCTGAACGGCGGTCGCGCCCTGGCCTGCTCCGATGAACACTTCGGTCGTATGAGCAACATCCTCAACCCGGGCCGTGGCATCAATATGGGCGATGGCTGGGAAACCGCACGTCGTCGCACCCCGGGCAATGACTGGGTGATCGTCGCGCTGGGCCATCCGGGCGAGATCGAAAAAATCATCGTCGATACCCTGCACTTCAAGGGCAACTACCCGGACACCTGCTCGATCCAGGGCGCGTTCGTCAAGGGCGGCACCGACAGCCAGATCGAAACCCAATCGCTGTTCTGGCGCGAACTGCTGCCGGCGCAGAAACTGGAAATGCACGCCGAGCACACCTTCGCCGAGCAGATCAAGGCACTGGGCCCGATCACCCACATCCGCCTCAACGTGTTCCCGGATGGTGGTGTGAGCCGCCTGCGCGTATTGGGCAAGGTCGCGAAATAAGACCTGAACCTGTGGCGAGGGAACAAGCTCGCGCTGGGCTGCGAAGCGGCCCCCAAGAAAAGAGGGACTGCTGCGCAGTCCAGCGGGAGCAAGCTCCCTCGCCACAATAAACAACACAGAATTTTGGATAAGAAGACCAGCATGCGCACATTGACGATTGAACCGCTGACCAAAGAAGCCTTCGCCCCTTTCGGTGACGTAATCGAAACCGATGGCAGCGATCACTTCATGATCAACAACGGTTCGACCATGCGCTTTCACAAACTGGCGACGGTGGAAACCGCCACGCCAGAAGACAAGGCGATCATCAGCATCTTCCGCGCCGACGCGCAGGACATGCCGCTGACCGTCTGCATGCTGGAGCGCCATCCGCTGGGCAGCCAGGCTTTCATTCCGCTGCTCGGCAACCCCTTTCTGATCGTGGTCGCGCCACTTGGCGATGAACCTGTATCGGGCTTGGTCCGCGCCTTCGTCACCAACGGCAGGCAGGGCATTAATTACCATCGCGGCGTTTGGCACCACCCGGTGCTGACGATCGAAAAGCGGGATGACTTCCTGGTGGTTGATCGCAGTGGCACAGGCAATAACTGCGATGAGCATTTTTTCAAAGAGGATGAGCGTTTGATCCTCGCCCCCCACCAATAAGAGAAGGTCTGATCACTCGACAACAAGAGTGACAGGCGAGAGGTAAAGACTGTGGAAGCACATCTGTTGGAATGGCTGAACCTGAGCGTGCGTTGGGTTCACATGATCACTGGCGTGGCCTGGATCGGCGCGTCGTTCTACTTTGTCTGGCTGGAAAACAACCTCAATCGGGTCAACCCGAAAAACGGCCTGGCGGGCGATCTCTGGGCAATTCACGGTGGCGGGATCTACCACCTGGAGAAATACAAACTGGCCCCACCGACCATGCCGGACAACCTGCACTGGTTCAAATGGGAAGCCTACTTCACCTGGATGTCGGGGATCGCGCTGCTGTGCGTGGTGTTCTACTCCAACCCGACGCTGTACCTGCTGGCACCGGGCAGCAGCCTGAGCGGACCGGAAGGCGTGGCCATCGGTCTTGGCTCGTTGTTCATCGGCTGGTTCATCTACTCGTTCCTGTGCGACTCGGCCCTGGGTAAACGCCCTGCCCTGCTAGGTGGAATTCTGTTCGTGCTGATCATTGGCGCCGCTTACGGCTTCAGCAAAGTGTTCAGCGGTCGCGGTGCGTACCTGCACGTTGGCGCCATGATCGGCACCATCATGGTCGGTAACGTGTTCCGCATCATCATGCCGGCCCAACGGGCACTGGTGGCGGCCATCGCCGAGAACCGCACGCCGGATCCGGCACTGCCAGCCAAGGGTTTGCTGCGTTCACGTCACAACAACTACTTCACCTTGCCGGTGCTGTTCATCATGATCAGCAACCACTTCCCGAGCACTTACGGCAGCCAGTACAACTGGTTGATCCTGGCCGGGATCGCGGTACTCGCGGTGTTGGTGCGCCACTATTTCAACACTCGTCATGAAAGCCACAAGTTCGCCTGGACCCTGCCCGTCGCGGCAGTGGGCATGATCTGCCTGGCCTACGTCACCGGCCCAGCGCCGATGAACACCCCGGAAGTGGCCAAGGCACCGGCGAAGATCGAGTACCAACCGCTGCCCGAAACCGCCCTCGGCGGTGGCGCCAAACCCGCTGATGCTGCACCTGCTGCTCCGGCCGCCCCCGCCGCACCGGCGCAAGCCTCTACGGCAAGCGGTCCGGACTTCAGCAAGGTACACAGCGTGATTCAGGAACGTTGTGCGGTCTGCCATTCGGCCAAACCGACCAGCCCGCTGTTCAGCGCGGCACCGGCTGGCGTGATGTTCGATACCCCGCAACAGATCCAGCAATTGGCCCCGCGGATTCAGGCCCAGGCTGTCGCCAGCCAGATCATGCCGTTGGGCAACATCACGCAGATGACCCAGCAGGAACGCGACCTGATCGGCGCCTGGATCAATCAGGGAGCCCGGACCAATTAAGCAATACAAAAGCCTGTGACAAGCGGGCTTTTGTGGCGAGGGAGCTTGCTCCCGTTGGACTGCGCAGCAGTCCCCTTTCTTCCTGGAGAAAAGCGGGGCCGCTTCGCGACCCAGCGCGAGCAAGCTCCCTCGCCACAGGTCTACCTGATGCACAAAATCACAAGAATAAAAAAGATCCGAGGTGTTGCATGTCCGTGTCATCCGAAGCACGCATCCCCGACGCACCTGCGATTCAACGACTACCGCTGTTGCAACTGATTCTGGTCGGTCTGCAACACGTCCTGCTGATGTACGGCGGAGCCATGGCGACCCTCAGCGCCCTCTCGTTGAACCTGCTGTTCAACATCCTCGGCGGCGCAGAACGAGCCGCCAACAACGAGTGCCACGCTCATCAGCACTGACGGATAAGCGGACGGTCCGCCCGTCCTTCCATCGTTATCCGGCTTCACCCGTGACACGAAATACCCGCATGACAGACCGGCCGGCGATACGTCCGGTCGCCGTCAGCGGCTGTCTGCGCCTTAACAATAAAAACATTCGAGGAGCAACACGGTGACAAACTTGATAGCGGCGCTCCGTTGCGGGGCGCTTGAGCCATGGTGCGCGAGTCAGTATTCTCCGAGGCCGCCTGAATCGGCTCTAAAAAAAAGCCCGGGATTAATTCCTGACCAGATAGCCAGCTTATCCCGGCTCTTGACGGTCACACGGCACACTCCAATAAAAACCGAACGGACGCTTGATCGACTGTTTCCGAACAGCCGAGCGGGCGTTCTTTCGCGTTTTAAAAGCCTTGGCTCAGCGCTTGCCGGAGCACTGAAACCGACCGACCGGATGATCGTTTACAGCAACGAAAAACAGGCGCCACAGCAGAGCGCCGACTCAAAAAAAAACGTGGAACCACTTACTTTGGGAGCAACCGAATGAACCGTACGTGCACTAGCCTGATGCTCGCTGGATCCTTGCTGGCTGGGGGGCAGGCAATGGCCGGCGACCTGCTGCAGTGGCAGAACAACAGCCTGACCTATCTCTATGGCAAAGACTTCAAAGTCAACCCGAGCATCCAGCAAACCGTGACCTTCGAGCACGCCGATGCCTGGAAATACGGGGACAACTTCCTGTTCATCGACAAGGTTTTCTACAACGGTAAACCTGACGCTTACCTCGGTAATAACACGTACTACGGTGAGTTCAGCCCGCGTCTGTCGTTCGGCAAGATCTTCGACCAGAAACTCGAGTTCGGCCCGATCAAGGACGTCCTGCTGGCCATGACCTACGAGACCGGTGAAGGCGACGTCAACTCTTACCTGATCGGTCCGGGTTTCGACCTGGCCATTCCCGGTTTCGATTACTTCCAGCTGAACTTCTACAATCGCCACACCGACGATAAACGCCCGGGTAACAACATCTGGCAGATCACTCCGGTGTGGTCCTACACCATCCCGGTGGGCAGCTCCAGCGTGCTGATCGACGGTTACATGGACTGGGTGGTCGATAACGACAAGAACAGCCAAGGCACCTACCACGCCAACCTGCACTTCAACCCGCAGATCAAGTACGACCTGGGCAAAGCCTTGCATTGGGGCGAGAAGCAGCTGTACGTCGGTGTCGAGTACGATTACTGGAAAAACAAATACGCCATCGAAGACACGAAGGACTTCACCACCAATCAGAGCGCCACGAGCCTGCTGGTGAAGTACCACTTCTGATCCAGGATTGAAAGATTGCAGTCTTCGCCAGCTCCTACATAAGCGCATCGAGTGTAGGGGCCGGCGCCGGGTGCGGTCTTTTGCTTTGCCGCCAACACATCGAACAACCCGATTAAACCCCCGCAAAATTCGCAACCATTGATCAATCCATCTGGCATAGCATGGCGCCATTCCACTCTGATCGAGGAGTTGCACCGATGACTCAATTTCGCAAAGTGCTTAGCCTGCATACCGGCCAACCTGCGTCCGATGGCGCCGGGGTCAAGCTGACCCGGGTATTTGGTGGCGCAGGCGTCGAACGCTTCGACCCGTTCCTGATGCTTGACGAGTTCGGCTCGGAAAATCCCGACGACTACATTGCCGGCTTCCCACCCCACCCGCACCGTGGCTTCGAAACCGTGACCTACATGCTTGAAGGCCGCATGCGCCATGAAGACCATCTGGGTAATGTCGGCTTGCTGGAAGGCGGTGGCGTGCAATGGATGACCGCCGCCAAGGGCATCATCCACAGCGAGATGCCGGAGCAGGAAGAAGGCGTGATGCGCGGCTTCCAGCTGTGGCTGAACCTGCCGGGCAAGCACAAGCTCGATCCGGCCAGCTATCGGGACATTCAGCCGGCGGACATTCCACGGCTGAAAACCGCGCAAGGCGTCGAGGTGGTAGTGATCGCCGGTCTATTCGACGACGGTGCGGTTAAACAGGTTGGCGCAGTGCAACGGCCGGACACCGAACCGCATTACTTCGATTTCCATCTGCCGGCCGGCGCCACTATCACGCCGAAACTGCCTGATGGGCATCGGGCACTGCTCTATGTGTATGACGGCAGCGTTGAATTGCCGGGGCAAACTCAGAGCGTCGGCGTCAGCAAACTGGTCCGTTTGTCGGATGAAGGTGAGCTGCAACTGAGCAGCGAGTCCGGAGCCAGGGTGTTGTTGATTGCCGGTAAACCGCTGGGTGAGCCGATCGTGCAGTACGGGCCGTTCGTGATGAATACCCGGGAGGAGATCGAACAAGCGTTGCGCGATTTTCGCGATGATCGGTTGACTGCCTGAGTTTTGCATCGTCCACAAGGACGCCATCGCGAGCAAGCATTGCTCCTACGGATCAGGGGTGTGACTTAGATTTGTAGGAGCAAGGCTTGCCCGCGATAGCCGCGCCGCCGATCTCAAGCCGGGATAGCAGGCTCTTCCAACCCCAGGAATCGGCACAGCTCTTCGCGCTTGGCCAAGGCATCGCGGCGGCCAAGCTCGATCAACTCGCTGCAATACCCCGCCTCGAACAACAAATAACTCAGCACCCCGGCACCGCTGGTCCTGGTCGCACCCGGCCCGCGCAAGAACAGTCGCAACGCTGCCGGCAGTTCCTGGCGATGCCGTGCGGCGATTTCATCGATTGGCTGACTCGGAGCAATCACCAACACGTCCACCGGTGCCACGCCGAGGCTGCGGGCCGCGGTACTTGCCGGTAACAAGTGACTGAACTCGTTCAAGCGTTGCAACAACTCGATGTCGCTCTCCAGGCTGTCAATGAACGTACTGTTGAGCAGGTGCCCACCAATCTGTGCCAACGAGGGTTGCTGACCGGTGTAGGTGCGCTGCAACGGATTATCGGGATCAACGCCGCGCGGGTTACCACTGACGCCAACCACCAGCACCCTGCTCGCCCCCAGGTGCAGGGCCGGGCTGATCGGCGCCGACTGACGCACCGCACCATCGCCGAAGTACTCGTTGCCGATCTTCACGGGTGCAAACAACAACGGGATCGCCGAACTGGCAAGCAAATGGTCGACCGTCAATTGAGTCGGTACGCCGATACGCCGATGGCGCAGCCAGGCATCGATGCTCCGGCCACCCTGATAGAAGGTCACGGCTTGCCCGGACTCATAACCGAATGCGGTAACGGCGACTGCGTGCAATTGTTTTTGTGCGATGGCTTCACTGATGCCGGACAGCTGCAGCTTGTCGTTCAACAAATTGCGCAGCGGTGAGCTGTTGACCAGCGCCACCGGCACTTTTGCGCCAATCCCCAACAGGCTGTGACTGACAAACCGAGTCGCCTGGCTGATGACTCCTGGCCAATCGCTACGTAACACCAGGTCGCTGCGAAAGCCCTGCCAGAACGCGGTCAACCGCTGGATGGCCGCGGTAAAGTCCGTCGCCCCGCTGGCCAGGCTTACCGCATTGATCGCCCCGGCCGAAGTGCCGACGATCACCGGGAACGGATTGGCGGAACCTGCCGGCAGCAGCTCGGCTATCGCTGCCAGCACCCCGACCTGATACGCCGCCCGAGCCCCGCCGCCGGAAAGAATCAAACCTGTAACCGGCTCAGCTGAACTCATCGCAACACTCCATGGTGCTTGGGGCTTTCAATCTAGTCTGACGAAATGGATTCAACCGCGCTTGGCATACAATTTCGGCTCGCCGGGCGGACGGCTCTTGAAGCGTCGATGGGTCCAGAGGTATTGCTCAGGACAATTGCGCACGCAACCTTCGACCCACTGGTTGATCCGGATGCAATCGACCTCGTCGCTTTCACCTGGAAAGTCGTTCAGCGGCGCATGGATCACCAGACGGTAACCACTGCCGTCGGCCAGGCGTTCCTGGGTGAACGGCACCACCAGCGCCTTGCCCAGCTTGGCAAACTTGCTGGTAGCGGGAACGGTTGCCGCCATAATGCCGAATAACGGCACGAAGATACTTTGCTTGGCGCCGTAGTCCTGATCCGGTGCATACCAGATGGCCCGGCCAGCGCGCAGCAACTTGAGCATGCCGCGTACGTCGTCGCGCTCGACCGCCAGCGAGTCGAGGTTATGCCGCTCGCGACCACGCCGCTGAATGTAATCGAACAGCGGGTTTTTGTGTTCGCGGTACATGCCGTCGATGGTGTGTTGCTGGCCGAGCAACGCCGCGCCGATTTCCAGCGTGGTGAAGTGCAACGCCATCAGGATCACACCTTTGCCGTCGCGCTGAGCCTGCTTGAGGTGCTCCAGCCCTTCGACATGGGCCAGGCGTGCCAGGCGCGCGCGGGACCACCACCAGCTCATGGCCATCTCGAAGAAGGCAATGCCGGTCGAGGCGAAGTTTTCCTTGAGCAGACGCTTGCGCTCGGCAGGTGTTTTTTCCGGGAAACACAGTTCAAGGTTACGTTTGGCGATGCGCCGACGATCGGTGGCAACCCGATACATCCCGCTACCCAGCAGGCGACCAATACGCAGCAGCAACGGATACGGCAGCTGTACGATCAGCCACAACAGCCCTAGACCGCACCATAGCGGCCAAAAACGCGGAAGAAAAAATGCAGCTCGAAATTGCGGGCGATCCATTAACGATTCCGGACAGACAACAAGGCCGCGCATTCTACATCGGTTCGACCCGGCTTGCGGCTTACGGGCGTTCTCGTTATAAGTCTCGGCACTTTTAGTGACAAGCCGTTTTATGCCGACCATGAGCCAAACCGAACCGCTAGACCAAGATCCCGTGTTCCAGTTGAAGGGCAGCATGCTCGCCATTACGGTGCTGGAACTGGCCCGCAATGACCTCGAAAGCCTCGACCGACAACTGGCTGCGAAGGTCGCCCTGGCGCCTAATTTTTTCAGCAATGCGCCGCTGGTGCTGGCCCTGGACAAACTCCCGGCCACTGAAGGCGCGGTCGACCTGCCTGCGCTGATGCGTGTTTGCCGACACCATGGCTTGCGCACGCTGGCCATCCGCGCCAGTCGCATCGAAGACATCGCCGCCGCCATTGCCGTCGACCTGCCGGTGCTGCCGCCGTCTGGCGCGCGCGAACGAGCACTTGACCCGCATGAAGGCGAAGTCAGGAAAAAACCGGAAAAACCGCCTGAGCCGACCATCAAACCGACCCGAATAATCACTTCGCCAGTACGTGGTGGCCAGCAGATTTATGCCCAGGGTGGCGATTTGGTAGTGGTTTCCTCCGTCAGCCCGGGGGCGGAACTTCTCGCCGACGGCAACATCCATGTATACGGACCGATGCGCGGTCGTGCGCTGGCCGGTGTAAAGGGTGACTCCAAGGCACGGATTTTCTGTCAGCAATTGAGCGCTGAACTACTCTCTATCGCCGGTCATTACAAGGTTTCCGAAGATCTGCGCCGCGATCCGCTGTGGGGGGCCGGTGTACAAGTCAGCCTGTCGGGTGACGTGTTGAACATCATTCGGCTTTAACGGATACTGCCGCATTTTCCAAGCATCTCTAAAACGTAGCGAAAACGGCTCAAACGAAGTAGGAAAAAGGCACAAGGCAGCGTTTACCCGAGGTAAACTCCGCCCAACACCGGATTCCAGCCAAGGCTGTCCGACTGCAGTAGTTTTCAGGAGATGTTTTTCAGGGGCTAAAAGTCCTTTTTCCTTAGGGGTGAAACACCTTGGCCAAGATTCTCGTGGTTACATCCGGCAAGGGTGGTGTGGGTAAGACCACCACCAGCGCCGCTATCGGTACCGGCCTCGCTCTGCGCGGTCACAAAACAGTTATCGTCGACTTCGACGTCGGCCTGCGTAACCTCGACCTGATCATGGGTTGCGAGCGTCGCGTGGTGTACGACTTCGTCAACGTGGTCAACGGCGAAGCCAACCTGCAGCAAGCCCTGATCAAAGACAAGCGCCTGGAAAACCTCTACGTGCTGGCCGCCAGTCAGACCCGCGACAAAGACGCGCTGACCGTAGAAGGCGTGGAAAAAGTGCTCATGGCACTTAAAGAAGACTTCGAATTCGTGGTCTGCGATTCTCCGGCGGGTATCGAGAAAGGCGCCCACCTGGCCATGTATTTCGCTGACGAAGCGATTGTCGTGACCAACCCGGAAGTCTCCTCGGTTCGTGACTCGGACCGCATGCTTGGCCTGCTGGCCAGCAAGTCGCGTCGCGCCGAGAACGGCGAAGACCCGATCAAGGAACACCTGTTGCTGACCCGCTACAACCCAGAGCGCGTAAGCAACGGCGAAATGCTCGGCGTCGAAGACGTCAAAGAGATTCTGGCGGTCACCCTGCTGGGTGTGATTCCGGAATCGCAAGCCGTACTCAAGGCTTCCAACCAAGGCGTGCCAGTGATTCTCGACGACCAAAGCGACGCCGGTCAGGCGTACAGCGATGCCGTCGATCGTCTGCTGGGCAAAACCGTGCAACACCGGTTCCTTGACGTTGAGAAGAAGGGATTCTTCGAGCGCCTGTTTGGAGGTAGATAATGAATCTTTTTGACTTCTTTCGTGCCAACAAAAAAGTAAGCACCGCGTCGGTAGCGAAAGAGCGTCTACAGATCATCGTGGCGCATGAACGCGGCCAGCGCAGTACCCCAGATTACCTGCCGGCCTTGCAGAAGGAACTGGTCGAGGTGATCCGCAAGTACGTCAATATCGGGTCCGATGACGTGCACGTCGCACTGGAAAACCAGGGCAGCTGCTCGATTCTGGAACTCAATATCACCCTGCCTGATCGCTAGTCGATCCGACGGGAGCCACGGCGGCTCAGGTCCTTTCCAGCAACGGAGAGGACCTGAGCCGCCGTTGGCGTTTGTTACGAGGCTGTTTTAATGCCGCTGTCGAATATCCGCATCATCCATCAGGACGCCGCCGTACTGGTGGTGGACAAGCCTACTCTGTTGCTCTCCGTGCCCGGTCGCGCCGATGACAACAAGGACTGCCTGATCACCCGCCTGCAAGAAAACGGCTACCCGGAAGCGCGCATCGTCCATCGACTGGACTGGGAAACCTCCGGGATCATCCTGCTGGCCCGCGACCCCGATACCCATCGCGAACTGTCTCGACAGTTTCACGACCGCGAAACCGAAAAAGCCTACACCGCACTGTGCTGGGGCCAACCGGAACTGGACAGCGGCAGCATTGATTTACCGTTGCGCTACGACCCGCCGACCAAACCCCGCCACGTGGTGGACCATGAATTCGGCAAGCATGCGCTGACCTTCTGGCGCGTGCTGGAACGTTGCGGCGACTGGTGCCGGGTGGAACTGACGCCGATTACCGGCCGCTCGCATCAGTTGCGCGTGCACATGCTCTCCATCGGTCATCCGTTGTTGGGTGACGGGCTTTACGCTCACCCGCAAGCCCTGGCTGCCTGGCCGCGCCTGTGCCTGCACGCCAGCATGCTCAGCTTCACCCACCCGCAAAGTGGCGAACGCTTGCGCTTCGAGTGCCCGGCACCGTTTTGAACACTAGTGAGCAGCCCGTCGCAGCAGCCATCGATAATCGTAAGGACATGGAACCCGGTGACGCATAAAGCCCCCGACTCAACTACTCTCGCAAAAACGCCACAGCAACTGCTGTACCTGGTGTATGGCGACCAGGACGTTTACCGCAGAGAAGCCAAATTCAGTATTCTGACCGCTTTGTCGCAGCTCAAGAAAGGCAAGTCCCTGTGCATCAGGATCTTTACCGACAGACCTGAAGACTATGCCGGCTGGCCCGTTGAAACCCTGGCCCTGAATCAGCAGACCTTGACCTCATGGCAAGGCGAGAACGGTTACCACCATCGTCGCAAGGCCTGTGCCATTGCTGCCGGGTTGAAGCTGGCGGAAAAAACCCTGTTTGTTGATACCGACACGCTGTTCCTCGAAGACCCCAATCTGATCCTCAAACGAATTCAGCCTCAGCAGTATCTGATGGATTGTTTCGAGTACGACTGGAGCTACGTCTGCAAACGCCCGGACTACGTGAAGCTCGGCATGTGCCTGCAGGCCCATGGCATCAACTCCGACAACAGTTTCAAGCTTTACAACAGTGGTCTGTGCGGCGTCACGGACAGCGATACGCCGTTACTGGAAGAGACGATCAAGCTGATCGACGAATGGACTCAAGGCTCGTTCGATATCCATACAATCGAACAAATTGCCCTGTCATTCGCCATGCGTGACAAACCCGTGCAGGAGGCGAAGAAGTTCATCTACCACTACTTTGCCGAAAAAAGATTCTTTCATGCCATGCAAAAGCACTTCTTTGCCTTGCATGGCGAACAGTTTCGCCCGCAGTTGCTCGAGCTTTGCCTTGAGGTCCCTCGCAGCAAACCGTTCCCTTCAGCCTGGCGGCGCCTGCAAATCAAATGGAAACTGCGCAATAAGCGTGGAAGCTTGAGAAAAGTCGGTCGCGATCTTCTGTATGGAAGTGCCGCGCCAGATCACCCGTATTACGCGGTCTGTCGACATGAGTGGTGGGAAAGCGCGTCTCGGGAAATTCTGCGTTGGGACGAGAACCAAAAGAAAAAGCTCTTGCCACTGGGCCAGGGGCACTGGCCAAAACTATTACCCAAGCCAACAAAGCCAGGAGACAAGCAGGCAATCATTGCTTATCTGAAAAAGCGATTGTCCGAAACGAGCTAGCGGGCCTGCCTCGTGACAGTGTTATCAAAGCACTTGCCCAATGCCCCGAGCCAATACGTTAAACTCGCGGCACTGCTGTCTGGAGCTACTTATGCGCGAAGAGTTGAACCAAGGCCTGATCGACTTCCTCAAGGCCTCCCCTACCCCATTCCATGCCACCGCCAGCCTTGTTCAGCGTCTGGAAGCGGCGGGTTATCAGCGCCTTGACGAGCGCGAGCCCTGGGCCACCGAAGCCAATGGTCGCTACTACGTCACGCGCAACGACTCCTCGATCGTTGCGATCAAGATGGGCCGCAATTCCCCACTGTACGATGGCATCCGCCTGGTCGGCGCTCACACCGATAGCCCATGCCTGCGGGTCAAGCCACAACCTGAGCTGCAACGTCAGGGTTTCTGGCAGTTGGGCGTCGAAGTCTATGGCGGCGCATTGCTCGCCCCCTGGTTTGACCGTGACCTGTCGCTGGCCGGTCGCGTGACCTTTCGCCGCGACGGCAAGGTCGAAAGCCAGCTGATCGACTTCAAGGCACCGATCGCCACCATTCCCAACCTGGCCATTCACCTCAACCGTGAAGCCAACATGGGCTGGGCAATCAACGCACAAACCGAACTGCCGCCAATCCTTGCGCAATTTGCCGGTGACGAGCGCGTGGACTTCCGCGCCGTGCTCACTGATCAGCTGGCCCGGGAACACGGTTTGAATGCCGACGTGGTACTCGATTACGAGTTGAGCTTCTACGATACCCAAAGCGCCGCCATCATCGGCCTGCACGGCGACTTCATTGCCGGTGCGCGCCTGGACAATCTGCTGTCGTGCTACGCCGGCCTGCAAGCCTTGTTGACGGCTGAAACCGATGAGACGTGCGTGTTGGTGTGCAACGACCATGAAGAAGTCGGCTCCTGCTCGGCGTGCGGTGCCGACGGCCCAATGCTTGAACAGACCCTGCGTCGCCTGCTGCCTGAAGGTGACGAGTTCGTCCGCACCATTCAGAAATCGCTGCTGGTCTCGGCCGACAACGCCCACGGCGTGCACCCCAACTACGCCGACAAGCACGACGCCAACCACGGCCCGAAACTCAATGCCGGCCCAGTGATCAAGGTCAACAGCAACCAGCGCTACGCCACCAATAGCGAAACCGCAGGGTTCTTCCGTCATCTGTGCATGGCCGAAGAAGTTCCGGTACAAAGCTTCGTGGTGCGCAGCGACATGGGCTGTGGTTCGACCATCGGCCCGATCACCGCCAGCCATCTGGGCGTGCGCACCGTGGACATCGGCCTGCCAACATTTGCCATGCACTCGATCCGTGAACTGTGCGGCAGCCATGACCTGGCACACCTGGTCAAAGTGCTGAGCGCTTTCTACGCCAGTCGCGAGTTGCCGTAACGCAATCCCTGTGGCGAGGGAGCTTGCTCCCTCGCCACCGTAATTACGCGATGCTGCTGAACCATTTCTGACACGCATCAACCCACGTCGCACAAAAGCCACCTAGACTTACATCACCTTCCCCGACAAGGCTGTCGTCATGATCTCGATGTCTGTGTTCAACTCCATGCTCATTCCGATTCTCTCGGGAATGATCCTGCTGGCCATTGGCTTCAACTTTCGTGACAAGAACGCCGGGGTGCTCTCAATGTGGATCGGCATGCTGCTGATCCTCGCCACCGTGATTTACAAAATCCTCGCCAAGCTGAACGAATAAAAGCACTGACTGCGCTCGCATTGGTTTTGCCCCGCTCGTACACTCGGTCGACCTGTACCCGTTGAGGTTGACCGCCTAGTGTTCGCTCGTCTTTTTGCCCTGCAGTCTACGTTGTTCATCTGCCTGTTGATGCTGCTTCCCCTGGCGCCTGCTCAGGCCGTCGGCCTGCCGAGCCTGCTCAACGGATCACCAAAAGCCCAACCGGAAGCGACCGCACCGCTGGGGCAATCGCTGGACGAGGTGATCAAATCACTGGAAAACGATCAGCAACGAGCCAGGTTGCTGGCCGACCTGAAGAAACTGCGCGACGTCAGCAAAAAAGCCCAGCCCCCCGAAGAAGACGGTGTGCTGGGCTTGATCGGCGGCACCCTGGCCGGCCTCGAAAAGCAGTTTTCCGGCGCCGATAGCCCGCTCACTCGCTGGTCCGATGAGTTCGAACTGGCCAAGGACGAACTGAGCGCACTGATGCTGCCGGCCAGTGAATGGCTGCCGATGCTCTTTGCCTTCGCCCTGATCCTGATGCTCTGGAGCCTGCTCGCCGCTGCGCTGATCTGGCTCGGTCATCGCGTTCGAACGCGCTTCGGCCTGACCGAAGAACTGCCGCAACACCCCAAGACCTGGGACATGCTGCGCTTTGCCCTGCGTAAACTCGGCCCCTGGCTGATCGCGCTGCTGATTACTGTCTATATGAGCTATGCCTTGCCATCATCGCTGGGTAAATACCTGGCCATGGTGCTGGCTTATGCACTGGTGGTCGGTACCTGCTTCTCGGCGATCTGCGTGATCGCATTCTCCGTGCTCGACGGCCCGCACCGCCATCGCGCCCTGTACATCCTGCGGCACCAAGCCTTTCGCCCCCTGTGGCTGATCGGCAGTTTTGCGGCCTTCGGCGAAGCCTTGAACGACCCGCGACTGGTCACCAGCCTCGGCATTCACCTGGCCCACATCACCGCGACCATCGCCAATGTGCTGGCAGCGATATTCACCGGCCTGTTCATCCTGCGTTTCCGTCGGCCCATTGCCCACCTGATCCGCAACCAGCCGCTGTCGCGGCGACTGACCCGCCGTGCGCTGAGCGACACGATCGAGATTCTTGGGACCTTCTGGTTCTTGCCTGCACTGGTGCTGGTGGGGATCTCGCTGTTCGCCACCTTCGTCTCGGCCGGCGACACCAGCACCGCGCTGCGCCAATCACTGATCTGCACCGTGCTGCTGGTGTTGTGCATGGTCATCAACGGCCTGGTCCGCCGCCACGCGCTCAAGCCACAACGCGGGGCAAAGCGTCACGCGCTGTATTCGGAGCGCCTGAAGAACTTCTTCTATACCCTCGCGCATCTGGCGGTGTGGCTGGTGTTCATCGAACTCGGCTTGCGGGTCTGGGGCATGTCGCTGATCCGCTTCACCGAAGGCGAAGGCCATGAAGTCAGCGTCAAACTGTTCAGCCTGGGCGGTACGCTGATCTTCGCGTGGCTGATCTGGATCCTCAGCGACACCGCCGTGCATCACGCCCTCACCCGCTCACGCAAAGGCCAAGCCAATGCGCGGGCGCAAACCATGATGCCGCTGATTCGCAACATACTGTTCGTGGCGATCTTCATCATCGGGCTGATCGTCGCCCTGGCCAACATGGGCATGAACGTCACGCCGCTGCTCGCGGGTGCCGGCGTGATCGGCCTGGCCATCGGTTTTGGCGCACAGTCGCTGGTTGCCGACCTGATCACCGGGCTGTTCATCATCATTGAAGACTCGCTGGCCATCGACGACTACGTGGACGTCGGCGGCCACCTGGGCACCGTCGAAGGCCTGACCATCCGCACCGTGCGCCTGCGCGACATCGACGGCATCGTGCACACCATCCCGTTCAGTGAAATCAAAAGCATCAAGAACTACTCGCGGGAATTCGGCTACGCGATCTTCCGCGTGGCAGTGCCGTACAACATGGAAATCGATGACGCGATCAAATTGATGCGCGACGTTGGCCAGAAAATGCGCACCGACCCGATACAACGTCGCAACATCTGGTCGCCGCTGGAGATCCAGGGCGTCGAGAGTTTCGAGTCCGGCAGCGCGATTCTGCGCGCACGGTTCAAGACCGCACCGATCAAACAATGGGAAGTTTCAAGAGCGTTCAACCTGTCACTCAAACGACATCTGGATGAAGCCGGGCTGGATCTGGCGACACCGAGGATGAGCATTCAAGTAGTCACGGCGGCCGGCGGGCTGGAGAAGGAATAACGCAAAAAGCAGACGCGCGGCCTCCAGGGCTGCATTACTACGCAGAGCGTGAGAACGATCTAAAGCCGTTCGCGCTCTTACCACTCAGGCCGGCCGGCAGGCCGCCGTGCTGTTGCCGCTGATCTTGATCCACCCGCCCCATCGGGAGGCCGAGCGCAGGTGTTCATCAGGGGGTGGGCGCGCAGCGCCGTACGGCGCAGCCGGACACATCGAGAGGAGGTCGTCGCGTAGCAGACCGTAGGCGATGCCCCCTGATGGACACCGGAGCGAGGGAACGCCGAGCCTAGGCGAGGTGCCGTACGCTTGGGGCGAAGACCTTTGCTTCCTTTGGGGCGTCTGCCAAAGGGAGTCGCTGTAAGAGCGAAACCGTAAGCGGCCGTTACCGCAGCAATGGATATGTACACCTGCAAGAGGTTGGTCGGCTGTCAGGCCGCCATCGCGAGCAAGCTCGGCTCCTACAAGACATCCACCCCGACATGAATCGCATCATGCCGCCAAAACTCCAGATCACAATCGATCAACCGCCCATGCTGATCATAATTGACCCGCGCAATCCGCAACCCCGGGCTGCCCACGGACACCCGAAGTGCGGCCGCCGCATCCACCGACAACGCCGTCGGCACAATCTCGAAGCGCACCCGCCCATAGTGCAAATCGTAATGCCGCGCATACAACTCGGTAATCGACTGATTGAGATCAAACGCCAGAATCCCCGGAAAAAACTGCGGATTCAGATAGTGCTCAACATACAAAACCAACCGCCCATCGATACGCCGCGAACGGCAGATCTGAATCACGCTCGACAACGCCGGTAGCTGCAACCAGGCACACACCGCCGCTGACGCCGGTTGCAACCGCGCCGAAATCACCTCGGTCGACGGCACCCGCCCCTGCGCACTGACCATCGCGTGAAAGTGGCTGCGTTGCATCAGGTTGTACGCCAGACGCGGTGGCGAAACGAACCAGCCGCGCCGCTCCTCGCGATAAATCTGCCCCTGCGCTTCCAGTTGCAACAACGCCTCACGCACGGTGATCCGCGTGGTCCCGAACAACTCACTGAGCTTGCGCTCGGCCGGCAGCTTGCTCGCGGGCGCCAGCAGACCGTGGTCGATCTGCTCCTGGAGCACCTGACCGATGGCTGTCACCGCTTTCGTTGCCTCTTCGCGCATCAACGTTACCTATCTGGACTAGACCAGCACTGTATCGGGGCAGGACTGCGCCAAAAAACGCGTCCTGAAACGTATTGCAAGCCTAGGCAATACATATGACTGATCGATGACAAAGCCGCCGAACGGCTGATCCAGACCTGTGCAAATAAGCGGCCAAGTCCTTGCAAACCGGCCTTCTGGCCATGGTCTACGCTTACTTCGCAGCCACCACTACCGAGCGAAAAGAATGCGAGCGCGCCTGATACCGACATCAAAGTGTCATCCCGCTCACCTAAATTGGCTCAGGTATTGCTGACCTAGACCAACAAACCGCAAAACGCAGCGTTGAATACGCCCAAAGGAGCTTCGGATGAAACAGCTTTTCCTGGCATCACTGTTAGGCTCGACCATTGCCATGTGCACCGCAGCCATGGCGGCTGACACCGATTTAAAAGCCTTGGAAGCCGCTGCGAAAGCGGAAGGCACCGTCAACAGCGTCGGCATGCCCGATAACTGGGCCAACTGGATAGGCACCTGGGACGATCTGGCGAAGAACTACGGCCTCAAGCACATCGACACCGATATGAGCTCGGCCCAGGAAGTCGCCAAGTTCGCTGCCGAAAAAGACAATGCCAGTGCTGACATCGGCGATGTCGGCGCCGCCTTCGGTCCGATCGCGGTCAAGCAAGGTGTGGTTCAACCGTACAAACCAAGCACCTGGGCGCAGATTCCGGACTGGGCCAAGGACAAGGACGGTAACTGGGCGCTGGCCTACACCGGCACCATCGCGTTTATCGTCAATAAGAAGCTGCTCCACGGTTCCGAAGCCCCAACAAAATGGGCTGACCTGAAGACCGGTAAATACAAGGTCTCCATCGGTGACGTGAGCACCGCTGCACAAGCCGCCAACGGTGTATTGGCCGCCGCCATCGCCAACGGTGGTGATGAAAAGAACATTCAGCCAGCACTGCTGATGTTCGCCGAAATCGCCAAGCAAGGTCGCCTGTCACTATCCAACACAACCATTGCCACCATGGAAAAGGGTGAAATCGAAGTGGGCGTGGTCTGGGATTTCAACGGCTTGAGCTATAAAGCCAAGATGGTCAACCCGGATGATTACGTCGTGCTGATTCCGTCCGATGGTTCGGTGAAGTCCGGTTACACCACCATTATCAACAAATACGCCAAGAATCCGAACGCCGCCAAACTGACCCGTGAGTACATCTTCAGCGATGCCGGCCAAATCAACCTGGCGCGCGGTAATGCCCGTCCGATTCGTGCTGAAACAGGTCTGAAACTACCGGCTGATGTAGAGAAAAACCTGATCCCGGCAGCGCAGTATGAAGCCGCCAAGCCCAAGCCGATCGCCGACGCCGATGCCTGGGAAAAAACCTCCAAGGCCCTGCCGCAGAAGTGGCAGGAAGAAGTCATCATCAATATGCAGTAATGCTGCATCCGTAGGAGCAAAGCTTGCTCGCGATGCAGGCACCGCGATCTGTCTAACGAGCACGGCGATACCATCGCGGGCAAGCCTTGCTCCTACAGGTTTTGACGCTACCACCTGATTTTGGAGTTTCCTCCCCCATGAAGCACAACGTCATCCTTGTGGTGCTCGATGGCCTGAACTACGAGGTCGCGCGGCATGCCATGGGACATCTTCAGGCTTATGTCGGCGCAGGACGCGCAGCCCTCTACAAACTCGAATGCGAACTGCCGTCCCTGTCGCGCCCGCTCTATGAATGCATTCTGACCGGCGTCACACCGATCGACAGCGGTATCGTCCACAACAACGTGTCGCGCCTGTCCAACCAGCGCAGCGTGTTCCACTACGCCACTGACGCCGGGCTCAGCACTGCTGCTGCGGCCTACCATTGGGTCAGCGAGCTGTATAACCGCTCACCGTTCATGGCTGCCCGCGACCGCCACACCGACAACACCGAACTGCCAATCCAGCACGCGCATTTCTACTGGTCCGATCACTACCCCGATTCGCACCTGTTCGCCGACGCCGAGAACCTGCGTCTGCGCCATGCGCCGAACTTTCTGCTGGTTCACCCCATGAACATCGACGACGCCGGGCACAAGCACGGCCTCGACACCGCGCAATACCGCAACAGTGCCCGCTCGGCCGACATCATCCTCGCCGATTACCTGCAAGGCTGGCTAGACGCCGGGTATCAGGTGCTGGTGACCGCCGACCACGGCATGAACAACGACCGCTCCCACAACGGCCTGCTCGCCGAAGAACGCGAAGTGCCGCTGTTCGTCATCGGCGATGCCTTCAGCGTCAATCCCCATGCAGCCCCGAAACAAACCGAACTGTGCGGCACGGTCTGCGAGTTGTTGGGTGTTGCCCACGACAAACCGGTGTGCCGGGAGCTGCTCAAGTGAATTCAATCACCCGTGGCAAATGGCTGGCGGCGTTGTGCCTGGTGCCCTTCGCCATTTTCTTTATCGTGTTCCAGATCGCCCCGCTGTGCTGGGTGCTGATCAACAGTGTGCAATCGGAAGAGTTCGGTTGGGGCCTGGCCAACTTCAACAAGATCTTCAGCTCGAAGTTCTACATGCAGGCGATCCAGTACAGCCTCGAGATCAGCTTCTGGTCCAGCGTGTTCGGCATCGTCATCGCAATCCTCGGCAGTTACTCGCTGCGCCGGGTCGATTCGAAGCTGCGCAACTTCGTCAACGCCTTCGCCAACATGACCAGCAACTTCGCCGGCGTCCCGCTGGCCTTTGCGTTCATCATCCTGCTGGGTTTCAACGGCAGTTTCACCATCATGCTCAAACAGGCCGGGATTATTCAGGACTTCAACCTGTACTCGAAAACCGGGTTGATCATCCTCTACACCTACTTCCAGATTCCCCTCGGCGTACTGCTGCTGTACCCGGCATTCGACGCCCTGCGTGAAGACTGGCGTGAATCGGCGTCCCTGCTCGGCGCCAATGGCTGGCAGTTCTGGCGACACATCGGCTTGCCGGTGCTGACCCCGGCCTTGCTCGGCACCTTCGTAATTCTGCTGGCCAACGCCCTCGGCGCCTATGCCACGGTCTACGCCCTGACCACCGGCAACTTCAACGTGCTGCCGATCCGCATCGCGGCGATGGTTTCGGGCGACATTTCCCTGGACCCGAACATGGCCAGTGCCCTGGCCGTTGTGCTGGTAACGTTGATGACCCTGGTGACCGTGGTCCATCAGTTGCTGTTGAAGAGGAGCTACCATGTCTCGCGCTGAACTGGGCCCCGTCGGTGTCTATCACCGGGTCGTGGTTTACCTGCTGTTCGCCATTCTGTTGCTGCCGCTGGCCGGGACCCTGATCTACTCGATCGCCAGCAGTTGGTCGGCCACCGTTCTGCCCAGCGGCTTTACCTTCAAATGGTATATCCAGCTGTGGAGCGATCCGCGTTTTCTCGGTGCCTTTGGCCAGTCACTGCTGGTCTGCGTGGGTGCGCTGATTCTGTCGGTGGTGTTGATCCTGCCGCTGCTGTTCGTGGTGCATTACCACTTCCCGAAACTCGACGCGCTGATGAACATCCTGATCCTGCTGCCGTTTGCAGTGCCACCTGTGGTGTCTTCAGTGGGGTTGTTGCAGCTCTACGGTTCGGGACCGTTCGCGATGGTCGGTACACCGTGGATTCTGGTCGGATGCTACTTCACCGTGGCGCTGCCGTTCATGTACCGGGCGATCACCAACAACCTGCAAGCGATCAACCTGAGCGACCTGATGGACTCCGCCCAACTGCTCGGTGCCAGCACCTGGCAAGCGGCATTCCTGGTGGTGCTGCCGAACCTGCGCAAAGGCTTGATGGTCGCGTTGCTGCTATCGTTCTCGTTCCTTTTCGGTGAGTTCGTGTTCGCCAACATCCTCGTCGGCACGCGTTACGAAACCCTGCAGGTCTACCTCAATAACATGCGTAACAGCAGCGGTCACTTCACCAGCGCGCTGGTGATTTCCTACTTTTTCTTTGTGCTGGTTCTGACCTGGGCTGCCAATATCTTGAACAAGGACAAAAGCCAATGAGCTATGTCAGCGTCCAACACCTGCAAAAAAGCTACTCGCAAACGGGCTCCGCCGGCACTCCGGTGTTCAGCGACATCAACTGCGAAATCCAGAAAGGCGAGTTCGTCACCCTGCTCGGCCCGTCCGGTTGCGGCAAGTCGACCCTGCTGCGCTGCATCGCCGGGCTGACCGCAGTGGATGGCGGCAAGATCCTGCTCGACGGCCATGACCTGGTGCCGCTGAGCCCGCAGAAACGCGGAATCGGCATGGTGTTCCAGAGTTACGCGCTGTTCCCCAACATGACCGTGGAGCAGAACGTCGCCTTCGGTTTGCGCATGCAAAAGGTCAACGCCGACGACAGCCGCAAGCGGGTGCTCGAAGTGCTGCAATTGGTGGAACTGACCGACTTTGCCAGCCGCTATCCGCATCAACTGTCTGGCGGCCAATGCCAGCGCGTGGCCCTCGCCCGCTCGCTGGTCACCCGACCACGCCTGTTGCTGCTCGATGAGCCGCTGTCGGCACTCGATGCACGAATCCGCAAGCACCTGCGTGAGCAGATCCGGCAGATCCAGCGCGAGCTGGGGCTGACCACGATTTTCGTGACGCACGATCAGGAAGAAGCCCTGACCATGTCCGATCGGATCTTCCTGATGAACCAGGGCAGGATCGTCCAGAGCGGCGATGCTGAAACGCTCTACACCGCGCCGGTCGACGTGTTTGCCGCTGGCTTCATCGGCAACTACAACCTGCTCGATGCCGCCAGCGCCAGCAAGCTGCTGCAACGTCCGATCAATGGCCGCATCGCGATTCGCCCGGAAGCCATCGAACTGAGCCGCAATGGCGAACCGGATGCGCTTATCCGCAGCCACAGCCTGCTGGGCAACGTGATCCGCTATCGGGTCGAGGCTCGCGGCGTTGAACTGGTGGTGGACGTGCTGAACCGTTCGGCGGCTGACCTGCATGCCGATGGTCAACGGCTGGCACTTTCCATCGATCCGACGGCCCTGTGTGAGGTAGCCTGATGTTTTCGCTGTGCACACTGTTAAAGAGAGAGCAGCACTGATGGCTTTGGCAATTTTTGATCTGGACGAAACCCTGATCCACGGCGACTGCGCCTCGCTGTGGAGCGAGCAGATGGTCCGCCTCGGTTGGGTCGACGGCGAATCGTTCCTGCGCCGCGACAAGGAATTGATGGATTCCTACGGCAGGGGTCACCTGGCCATGGAGGACTACATGGCCTTCAGCCTGGAGCCGATGGCCGGACGCACCCCGGAAGAAGTCGAGCACCTTGTGGCGCCGTGGGTCGAGGACGTGATCGAACCGATCATCTTCAGCGACGCCTGCAAAGCCATCGCCGAACACCGCAAGGCCGGCGACCGGATTCTGGTGATCTCCGCTTCGGGCACACACCTGGTCAAACCCATCGCCGAACGCCTGGGTATCGACGAGATCCTCGCTATAGAGCTGGAAGTGACTCACGGGGTCTACAGCGGTAACACGGTTGGCACCCTGACCTATCGCGAAGGCAAGATCACTCGCTTACTGGAATGGCTCGACGCCGAAGAGGAGAACCTTGAAGGCGCGAGTTTCTATTCGGACTCACGCAACGATTTGCCATTGCTGATCAAAGTCGACCATCCGCATGTGGTCAACCCGGATCCGGTACTGCGTGAACATGCCGAAAAGGCCGGTTGGCCGATCCACATCTGGAAGTAACCCATGATCGTTCTCATGGGGATCGTTCCCACGCTCTGCGTGGGAATGCCTCAATGGACGCTCTGCGTCCGCTGTTGATGCTGTGACGCAGAGCGTCACGGGCTGCATTCCCACGCGGAGCGTGGGAACGATCTCTCAGTAGTCAAATCAGGCTTTCGTCGATCACCAGCACCAACTTGCCCGACACCTGATTGGTCGCAAGCTCGGCAAACGCCGCTTCGGCGTCCTTGATCGGGAAGGTCCTGGCCAGCTGCGGGCTCAGGCGCCCTTCGGCGAACAGCGGCCAGACATGCAGGCGTAGATCACTCAACAGATCGGCCTTGAACTGCTCGTCACGGCTACGCAGGGTCGAACCCAGCAGTTGAATCCGTTTGGCCAGCACCTGCGCCAGATCCAGCGGCGCTTCACGGCCGCCCATCAAGCCGATCAACAGCCAACGACCGTCGAGCGCCAGTAACTTCAGGTTCAGCGCGGCATAGTTGGCGCCGACCGGGTCGAGGATCACATCGAACGGCCCCAGGTCACGCAAACCGTCCAGCCCATCAGTGCGCACCACCCCGCCTTGCGCACCCAGCGCCTCGCAGTAGGCCAGCCGGTCCGCCGAACCGACGCTGACCCAGCACGGGTTGCCGAACGCCTTGCATAGCTGAATGGCAGCTGAACCAACCCCACTTGCCCCGGCGTGCAGGAGAACTTTCTCACCCGGTTTGAGCGCAGCCAATTGGAACAAATTCAGCCAGGCGGTGCTGTAGACCTCGGGCAACGCTGCCGCTTCGACCAGCGACAAGCCTTCGGGAGCGGGCAATACGTGACGGCCATCGACCACCACTTCTTCGGCCATCCCACCGCCCGCCAGCAGTGCGCAGACCCGGTCTCCGACCTGCCAGGACGACCCGGCGCCGACCTCGCTGATCACGCCAGAACACTCAAGGCCCAGCACCTGACTGGCGCCCGGTGGTGGCGGATAGAGCCCTGCCTTCTGCAATAAATCGGCTCGATTGAGACCCGCTGCCGCCACTCGAATGCGAACTTGTCCTACGTCACACGTCGGACTGGGCGCTTCAACCCACTCCACTCGACCTTCAACGCCTTGCAATGCTTTCACAGTGCCTCCATAGTGAGTCTGGACTGAGCCCGATGCTGTAGCGCCGGGTTTTTTGCATTATGCGACCGGCCCAGGGTCGTACGAAAATTCGCCGAGTGGCGATCAAGCTGTTTTAACCCAGCCTGATCGATACGCGAGCAGTTTGCGTAGAGCCTTGTGGAACCGGCGACTTTAAAGACGGCCTAATATGCGTTATCAATTGCCCCCGCGTCGAATCAGCATGAAGCATTTGTTCCCCAGCACCGCACTTGCGCTTTTCATTGGCCTGGGCAGCTTGTCGCTGTCGCCCACTACGTTCGCAGCCAATAGCTGGGACAACCTTCAGCCCGATCGTGACGAGGTGATTGCCAGCCTTAACGTCGTCGAGTTGCTCAAGCGCCACCATTACAGCAAGCCGCCGCTCGATAACGCGCGTTCCGCGATCATCTACGACAGCTACCTGAAGCTGCTTGATCCGTCGCGCAGTTATTTCATGGCCAGCGACATCGCCGAATTCGACAAATGGAAAAACCAGTTTGACGAGTTCCTCAAAAGCGGTGACCTGAACGCCGGGTTCACGATTTACAAGCGTTATCTGGACCGCGTCAAAGCGCGTCTGGACTTCGCCTTGGTCGAGCTGAACAAAGGCGTCGACAAGATGGACTTCACCACCAGGGAAACCTTGCTGGTCGATCGCAAGGACGCCCCGTGGCTCAAGACCACTGCCGAGCTCGACGACCTGTGGCGCAAACGCGTCAAGGACGAAGTGCTGCGGATGAAGATCGCCGGCAAAGACCCCAAACAGATTCAGGAAACCCTGACCAAGCGCTACAAAAATCAGTTGTCGCGCCTGGACCAGACCCGTCCGGAAGACATCTTCCAGGCGTACATCAACAACTTCGCCATGTCCTACGACCCGCACACCAACTATCTGTCACCGGATAACGCGGAGAACTTCGACATCAACATGAGCCTGTCGCTGGAAGGCATCGGCGCCGTGTTGCAGAGCGATAACGACCAGGTGAAAGTCGTGCGCCTGGTACCAGCAGGCCCGGCGGACAAGACCAAACAGGTTGCACCGGCCGACAAGATCATCGGCGTTGCCCAAGGCAGTAAAGAAATGGTCGACGTCGTCGGTTGGCGCCTGGACGAAGTGGTAAAGCTGATCCGCGGACCGAAAGGCACTGTGGTGCGCCTGGAAGTGATCCCGGCCAGCAATGCGCCAAACGACCAGACCACCAAGATCGTCTCGATCACCCGCGAAGCGGTAAAGCTTGAAGATCAGGCGGTGAAGAAGTCGGTCCTCAACCTCAAACAGGACGGCAAGGACTACAAGCTCGGCGTCATCGAGATCCCGGCCTTCTACCTGGACTTCAAGGCGTTCCGCGCCGGTGATCCGGATTACAAGAGCACCACCCGCGACGTCAAGAAGCTGCTGACCGAACTGCAAAAAGACAAGGTCGACGGTGTGGTCATCGACTTGCGCAACAACGGCGGCGGTTCCTTGCAGGAAGCCACCGAGCTGACCAGTCTGTTCATCGACAAAGGTCCGACCGTGCTGGTACGTAACGCCGACGGCCGGGTCGATGTGCTGGAAGACGAAAACCCGGGCGCCTTCTACAAAGGCCCGATGGCGTTGCTGGTCAACCGTCTGTCTGCTTCGGCTTCGGAGATTTTTGCCGGCGCCATGCAGGACTACCACCGTGCGCTGATCATCGGCGGCCAGACCTTCGGCAAAGGCACCGTGCAAACTATCCAGCCGCTGAACCATGGCGAGCTGAAACTGACACTGGCCAAGTTCTACCGGGTTTCCGGGCAGAGCACCCAGCATCAGGGCGTGCTGCCGGATGTCGACTTCCCGTCGATCATCGACACCAAGGAAATCGGCGAGAGCGCCCTGCCGGAATCCATGCCGTGGGACACTATTCGCCCGGCCATCAAGCCGGCAGTCGACCCGTTCAAACCGTACCTGGCGCAGCTCAAGTCCGAGCATGACGCTCGTTCGGCCAAGGACGCGGAGTTTGTGTTCATTCGCGACAAGCTGGCGCTGGCCCAGAAGCTGATGGCAGAAAAAACCGTCAGCCTCAATGAAGCCGAACGTCGCGCGCAACACGCCGATATCGAAGCCAAGCAGCTGGTGATGGAAAACATCCGCCGCAAGGCCAAGGGCGAAGATCCGCTCAAAGAACTGAAGAAAGAAGACGAAGACGCCATCGCGGCCGAGCCAGAAAAGAGCAAACCGGAAGACGATGCCTACTTGAGCGAAACCGGGCGGATCCTGCTGGATTACTTGAAGCTGAACACCGCGGTCGCCAGCAACAAAAAGTGATGGCAATTTAATGCTGACGATCCCCGGATCGTCATCAAACAGTCATCATTCTGTCGTGAAATAAAGGACTGGGCCCGCTCTCTAAAAAAGAGCGGGCCCGGTCCTTTTTTTATCGCCAGAGATCGCCATGACCACGACCGAACAGCTGAGTGCCTTGAGTTCAATCCTGGCCCAAAGTGGTTTGCACAGTCTGTTCCAGCCGATCGTTTCACTGTCCGAACGACGCATCCTCGGCTATGAAGCCCTCAGTCGCGGTCCTTCCAACAGCCCTCTGCATTCGCCCATCGCGTTATTCGCCGTGGCCCGCCAGGCTGGCCGTCTCAGCGAACTGGAAATGGCCTGCCGACACAGCGCCTGTCGCCGCTTCAATGAACAACAGTTACCGGGCAAACTTTTTCTCAACGTCTCCCCCGAATCGTTGCTCGAAGCCGACCATCAACCTGGTAGAACTCTGCAAATGCTCCAGGACTTCGGCATTCCGCCAAGTCAGGTGGTGATCGAGCTGACTGAGCAAACCCCGACTGACGACTTTCAGTTGCTGCAAAATGCATTGCATCACTACCGTGCCATGGGTTTTTCGATTGCACTGGATGACCTGGGCGCCGGGTATTCGAGCCTGCGGCTCTGGTCGGAACTGCGTCCGGACTATGTGAAGATTGACCGGCATTTTATCGATGGCATTCATCAGGACGCGCTCAAGCGCGAATTCGTCGGCTCGATCCTGCAGATCGCCAAAGCCTCGCGGGCACAAGTCATTGCCGAAGGTATCGAACTGCCGGAAGAACTCGCGGTGTTGACCGAGATGGGGGTCGATCTGGTGCAGGGCTATCTGTTGTGCCGTCCACAGGAGCACCCGCCACGGGACGCCCGGACGATGATGCCCAAGCACGACAGCAGCGCAGTGGCGCTCAACGATGAAGGCAGTGACCTCGGCGCCCTGCTCAACGAACATCCGGCTGTACACCGCGATACCCCTACCGCCGACGTGCTGGAAGCCTTCCGTCGTCAGGCCAACCTGAACTCGCTGGCAGTGCTCGACGAACTCGGCCACCCCTGTGGCATCGTCCACCGTCATTCGCTGTCCGATGCACTGCTCAAGCCGTTTGCTACCGATCTGTTCGCGCGTAAGCCGATCAGCCGGCTAATGAGCGATGACTTCCTCGCCGTCGAGCTCAGCCAGTCGCTGCAACAGGTCAGCCGGCTGATCACCAGCCGCGCCCGACAGCGCATCGAAGAGGACTTCATCATCACCCTCAACGGCGGCTATCTGGGCCTGGGTCGGGTGATCGACGTGCTCAAACTGATTACCGAACTGAAAATCCAGCAAGCCCGCTACGCCAACCCGCTGACTCTGTTGCCGGGAAACGTGCCGATCCAGCAGTGCCTGACCCGGCTGTTACAGCAGAGCCGCGAGTCGATGATCTGCTACGTCGACATCGACAGTTTCAAGCCTTTCAACGATATCTATGGCTACGGCCGCGGTGACGAAGTCCTGCTGTGCCTGGCGCAATGCCTGAACGACCGCGTCGACCCCAGCCGCGACTTCGTCGGCCATATCGGCGGCGATGATTTCCTGCTGGTCCTCGGCCCGGAAGACTGGCGCAAGCGCCTGAACCAGTTGCTCGAAGACTTCCACAGCCAATGCCGACGCTTCTACCGCAGCGAACACCTGGAAGCCGGCTGCTTCATCGCGCCCAATCGTCAGGGCATCCGCCAGGAATTTGCGCTGCTGTCGCTGTCGATTGGCGTGGTGCATCTACACCCACAGGCCTGTGGACAACTCGACGCCAGCCAACTGGCGGAAATGGCTTCACAGGCCAAGCATCATGCGAAGAATGTGCAGGGGGGGAGTATTTATGTGATTGATAGTTTGGGGTTGACGGAGCAAGCTTAAACTATTTAGCGACGAGAAAAATGAACCGACCGCTTATTCGCTCAACAACACCATCACACATAACGTTCTCGCCGCTCACAAGCCAGCGAATGAAAGCGGTTAGTTCATAAACATAAAGTCATTAAATCAAGCTTATTCATCATCAATGGGCTTCTCTGACTTCACCCAGCGCATATAAAACTCTCTCTGAGCGCTATAATCATTCGTGAGCTCACCTTCAGCATAATCAAATATATATACAACATCATCTAGCGAAGACGCCTTCCCTAAAGTCAGCTCATAGGCTTTCAAACCAAGCGACATCTGAGAAGACATACTCGACGTATGAACATTAACTTTCGCCCCCTTGCAGTAAAAAATCAAATCAGGATGATCTTCTCTAACCCTCGCAAAACACTTGTAAAAATCATGATCAGAGTAAATCTTGCGATAACCGTTGCGCATTAAAAACTCTATCGTTATTTTCTTTTTATCGCAGATAAGCTGAGCACCTTCCTTACCATCATTAGCACCAACAATTATATCCACAATGATTGTAGACTTCATTTTTTTATATTCCTATTTGGATTAGGTATGGAATATCCGAACTCGCGACCATTGTCTATGATCAGCGTTGCACCAAGAACATCCTCACCTTTGATTCTAGAAGGTATTGCTATTTCTTTCTCTTTGCCAAACAGATAATCCGCTCCCAGTTCTTTTTTTAGATCATGGCCTGGAATTTTTCGTAGAGTATACAAGTACCCCATCTGCGTATTGTCATTCGTAGCAAACTTCTTCCCTACATCCCTTGAGGTGGAGGTGCTAATAAAATTGCTAGGCGGGTAATCGCTATCAAGTGAATGAAGGAATAAGTCATTGCTTTTCCCTTTGCTCTTGAATCCATGTTGAAACACATCATCGGGCTCTCGTTGATCTCCACGATATAGATAATCACCCTCGCCTTTCGGTAGTTTCGGCTCGCCTCCGTCTACCCGCGCCTTCCCCGCTGGATCCTCCGCCTCCCCCGGCTTCTTGCACTTACCTGCCCCCGGGCAGTCATTCAACCCCAACGGATCAACCCACCCCGTCGGATTCGGAGTGTACTGATACCCGTTAATCCCACCCGCCAGCTTGCTCGGATCCGGCGTCAGGTAGCGGCCGATGTCCGGATTGTAGTAGCGATGCCGGTTGTAGTGCAGACCTGATTCAGCATCGAAATACTGCCCCTGAAAGCGCAGCGGCTGCTCGAGCTGTTCTTCACCGCAGTGCTTCAGGCTGGCGAGTTTTCCGTATGCCTCGTAGGTCGCCGACCAGACGATTTCGCCGCTGTAGTCGGTAAGCTCTTGAGGGGTGCCGAGGTGATCGAGTTGGTAGTAGAACGGGCAAGTTTTGCGTGGACCGAAGCCGTCGAGCAGAGCTAACGGGCGAAAGCTGCCGGGTTCATAGACGTAGCTGCGGTGATGCTCGCGGCTGTGTTCGGCGATCAGTTGCTCGCCTTGCCAGAAAAACCCGGTGGTGTGGCTGTCGACGGTTTTGGCGATGCGCCGACCGAAAGCGTCATAGCGGTAGCTGGCGGTTCTACCATCCGGCAGCGTGATGCCGATCAACCGGTGTTGGCAGTCGTAGCGGTATTCGGTAACGAGTTTCTGCGCGGTGCCACGGCGTTCGCGGATCAGGTTGCCGAAGGCGTCGTAGTCGTAATGGCGGTCGCCTTGCAGCAGCAGGCGGTTGCCTTTGATCGTCGCCAGGCCCGGACGATCCTGCATCTGCAGGTTGCCGGCAGGATCATGGGCGAAGCTTTCCTGCTGTGGATCGCGAGAGTGGCGGACGCGAACCAGGCGATTCAGCGCGTCGTAGTGATAATTGCGCTGACCATGACGACTGTCGGTAATGAAGTCGAGGTTGCCGTTGGCACTGTAGGCATAATCGCGACGATGGCGTGGCTCCTCAGCATGAGAAACCGCGTGGGCGTGCAATCGACCCTGCTCATCGTAGTGATACCGACTGAGCAATTGGCCCTGCTGGCGTTGCCGCTCGCGTCCCGCGTCAAAGACGTGCGTGGTCAGCCGCGTGCCGTTGAGGTCGATAGCGCTGAGCGCCCCGCCCTTGGCATGGTGGTAGTCGAGGGTGCTGTTGTCCGGCAGGCGCAGGTGATCGAGTTGACCGCAAGCGTTGTAGCGATAACGCAGGGTGCCCCAACCCTGATGCTCAGTGATCAGTCGGTCTTGCTGGTCGTACTCGAACTCCAACGGGTGGTCGCGACCGTCATCGACGCTGACCAGACGACCAAGGCTGTCATAGCGATAGTCGACCTTCTGGCCATCGGGCAGGGTCTTGACCAGCAAGCGCCCCGCCGCATCGCGCTGGTAAGCGGTGATCAGCGTTGAGCCGTCATCGCCAAATTCGGTTTTCTCCAGCAGATGGCCGTTGAGGTCATAGCGGTACGCGGTGCGCCGACCATCAAAACCGGTTTCTTGCTCGATCAGTCCGTTGGCGCCGTACGCCAACTGATACTTCTCGCCCACCTCGTTTTCGATTTCGCTGAGCAATAACCGTGCGTTGTCGTAGCGATAGAACAGCTGGCTGCCGTCGGCGTTGATCCGACGGCTGACCAGGTGCAGGTCATCGGCGTATTCGTAGCGCGTGACCTGGCCCGACTCATCGCGCTCGGCGATGAGTTTTCCGTAGGCGTTGTAGCTGAAGGCGCGGGTGACACCTCCAGGCAACGTGGTCTGGATCAACCGGCCGAGAACGTCCCATTGGTACTGAGTGACCGCACCCTGTGCATCCTGACGACGGCTTTGCCGACCCAACGCGTCGTAAGCGAAACACCGCCGGCCACCGTCCGGCAGTTGCTCTTCGGTCAGTTGCCCGAGGTTGTTCCAGACAAGGAGGTGACAACTGTTATCCGGATAGCGGATCGACAGCAATCGGCCGCGATCATTGTATTGGTAATGGGTGATATGCCCATCAGGGTCGACTTGTTCGGTGATATCGCCCTGGATGTTTCGCTGGTACTTCCAACGCGCCTTGCCCCGACGCATCACCCGAACGAAACCGTTGTGATACTCGTAGTAAGTCGGTTCGTCTTCTGGCGCAATGACCGCCAGCAACCGCCCGGCGTCGTCATAGGTGTATTGGGTGACACCGCCGAGAGGATCTTTCTCGGCCACCAACTGACCGTTATCGTCGTAAGCCTTCAGGTGTTCGGCACCGTCCGGCTCGACCTTGCGCACCAGCCGCGCCTGCTGGTCGTGGACGTAAACCTCTTGGCTGCCATCGGCGTTGTGCAGCGTGACACTGCCGTTATCGTCCCAGGCATAACGGGCGTCCATCTGCGCAAAACTCGCCCAGTGCCGCACGCATCGGGCGGCTTTGCCTTCGCGCTCCCACTCCCAGAAAAAACTCGCGCCGCCGGCCAGTTGCCGCTGGAGTATCACCGCCTGATTGTCGTAGTCGTAGCGCTCGCTTTCGCCTGCGGCGTTGATGGCTTCGATCAGTCGATGGCAGTCGTCATAGCGATAGGCGACCAGCGTTTGCTCGGTTTGCCAGGCTTCATCGACACTCGCCGCCGCACGATAGACTTGATAGTCGACGGCGATCAGATGTCGCCTGTCGTAACACAACAGCAAGGCGCGACCGGCGCCGTTGTCCAGACGTTTGATCCGCGCCTGGCGATCACGGGTGATACGCAGGCGGTTGTTGTAAGGGTCGCTGATAGCCGTGAGGTTACCGTCACGAAAATGGTAGAACCGTGTCGCCTCACCGGCCTGGGCGAGGATCAGTTCATCGACGTCGTCACCCAGATAAATCGCTGCACGGGACAAACTGTTGTGGATCGCCGGACGCTCGGCGTTGGGTCTCGGGAAGCGCGTGCGGCGGTTTTCGTGGTCGATCCAGACGACGTTGTCGCCGTCGATTTCCAGGCGGTGCGCCAACGAATGGCTCCAGCCAAAACCCAATCCGCTGTCGAATTCGACTGCGCTGGTGCGGTACAACCGGGTGAAGGCGAACGGCAGCACACCATCGAGCTCGCCATCGGTGAGGGTCAGCAGTTCTTCGCCAGTGACCATCGACACCGGGCAGCCATTGGTGCAAGTCAGTGCAACGCAGTCGGCACTGTCACCTTTGGGGTTTTTCGCCTGATCCGGGGCGTTGTCGTGATGCTCCTGCTTGCTCAGGCTGGTCTTGGGCCCAGACTTGTCGCGGGCGATGGCCGCAGGGTTTTTCACGTAAAGGATCGGCGCTTCGCCAGGGGTAATCTTCAGCGGCCCCCGGGGTGTGGGCGCCAGCGATGCATTTCGGGCACTTACCATCAGCGGCTTGAGCGCATCGGCATGACTGCTGAAACGCTGATTGCTCGACACTTGCGCCAGCCGGATGCTCAAGGCTGCCAGCCACTGTCGAGCACGCTGCGACTTGATCTTCCCCAGCACTTTGGCGCCCACACCGGCCCCAACGCCCATCGGTCCGGTCACGCAAGCCAGCAGCAATCCGACCAACACGCCGGTACGAATTTCGGCCATTACTTCGGCTTCGTACTGCGGCGGTAGCATCCGCAACCAACTGGTGACGGCCGTCAGATAGATGAACAACAACGGTTCATCGCTGAGCACCAGCAAGCCATTGGCAATCGCTTCTGTGGAAGCGTTGAGCAGGGTTTCGAGCTCGGCCTGGGTCAGGTACTCAAGAAGTTTTTCACTGTTGGCTTGCAGGTCGGCCAGCAAGTGATAGAACTGCTGAACGTCATCCCAGAGGTCTAGCAAGGCGCTTTCAACACCCCGTTGATCAGCCTGCTGCAACGCGTTGTAGCGCTCGATAAAACCGCTTTGCGAAAAGCTCGCCCATAACGGTTGAAACTCGTTCGTCCACTCGCTTTGCAGCCAGTCCTCAAGCTCGGCAATGGTGGTTTGATAAGAGGCGTAGAGCGCCTTGACGTGGTCTTGAGAGACGTTGGGGTAAAAGGTGATTCGGTGCCGCTGGCCACGCCAGCATTCGGGGACTTCGAGGATGCCGCCAGTGCCGATAATTGCCTGGACCGGCTCGCCGACCACCTCATCCCCACCCGGCCCATCGATCAATGCTTCGAGCATCACCGGGGTATTGCCGATCGGCACAAAACGCGCCGCCTCAAACATGTGCACCAGGGTCAACGATCCGCCGGCCGGACAGGACGCAACGGTGGCGCTGATCGGAGTGGTCGAGTTTTTCGGTGCACTGAGGCTGACGTCGTTGCCGACCTTGAATACCTGCTCGACATCCAGCGCTGCACCCGTCCAGAAACTTTCGGCCCAGGAATCGTAGTCACTGAGGCAGTGCCGAAAGTCGTTGAAGACGGCTTGAATGTCCGGGCTTTTCGGGTTCAGCGCAGCAATGACCAGATGGCCAATGGCAGTGTTCAAGGCCTGCAGTTTTTTTGGATCGAGCATTCTCAATCTTCGCGCGGTCACTGTGGGACGCGAGACTGTGCGGGGATTGCGCGGGGAATGAAGTCAGGACAAACGGAGGATGATGTAGGGTATTTCGTTAAAGCGAAGGAAATGGCTCAATCAAGCAGAACGGGCACTGCTTGATCGGCGAATACTTTACAAACGTCTGTAGGAAAGTGGCTTACCCGCGATCGCAGGCAAACCGGATCAGCCGGTGCGAGAGTGGCCGTCAAGCATCACGCGACGCCAGTTCCTTGAGCTTGAGCTCGGCCAGCGGATGTCCGGCTTTGGCCGCCATCTGCCACCAACGCGCCGCCTCGGCAGCGTCAGGGGCCTTGCTCGGTGTTCCGGCAAGGCTGATCACCCCGACCTGATAGGCTGCTTTACCGTCCCCCGCCAATGCGGCAAGGCGCAACAAACGTACGCCTTCTTCACGGGCACCGAGACCTTGGCCACGGAACGTCAGGATGTGGCCATAGAAACTTTGCGCACCGACATCACCAAGGTTCGCCATGCGCGCGAACTGGCCTTCAAGCCAGCTCCAGCCGCGTGGCTGGCGGACAAACCATGACCAATGAAACAGCCTGCGTGCCAGCCAGTAACTGGCACGGGCCTTGAGTCGCCAGAGCATTCAGGCCTCCGCAGATTCGGGGTATTCGTACTCAAACACCCGTACCACTTCCGACGCATGCCAGGACGCGGCAGCCACGCCATCGGAAGGCCCGGAGAAACGCCCCAGGCGCTCGACGCATTCGAAGAACCCGGTGCGCGGCAGACGGCTAGCGCCCTGGCTGATGACCAGCGAACTGCGTAGCGGCTGCTCGGCCCGTGCATCCAGAGCTGCCAGGTGCTCAAGCGCAGCAGTCAGGGTTTGCATGGCCGGGCTTGGCAACTGCAAACGCTCAAGCAAAGCGCGATACGTCAAAAGATGACGCTGACGGCGGGCCTGATCCAGCTCGCCGATTAAACCGTCCCAATGCTGACGACTGATGCGTACGCTCACGATTCATCCCTCCATCCCGGCACCGTCAATTCCCAGGCCAGGCTGCGGCGAATCGCTGCGTCAGGTTGACGCTCGCCACTTTCGATCAAGGCCAGGTAAGACGGGCTGATGCCTACCGTGCGGGCCAGCGCCTCAATGGCGATGCCCTTCCCTTCGCGCAAACTGCGTAGTTGATCCAGACCCGGAAGAACCTGGTCTGCTGTGGCCGCGTGACGGACTGTCGCTTCACGCGGTGGTTGTTCAGTGACGCCTGCTGCTTTCAATAACGCTTGATACTGAGCCCACGGCAGAACCGCATATTCGGGTTCGCCATCACGTGCAATTATCTGAATATCCATGACTACCCCGTAGGACAACAACACTTAGCGAGTCAGCACTTTTCCTTAGAAGTGTAATCCTAACAGCCGATAAGGTCGCGAGGGGCGATCAATCTGTGGATGAACCTGATTCAACTCAGGTTTTTTTCGGGCCTTGCAGTTGTAATTGCTCCGGCGTATCAGGCAAGCGCTCCACGACCGCAAGCTTTTCTGGACTCTGACGGTCGCGCCAGGCACGGAAAGCATTCAGTTCGTCATCAAGGGTTTTCATGACCCAGGCCAGCACGGCGATGTCATCGAGCATGCCAAATACCGGGATGAAATCCGGGATCGCGTCGAGCGGGCTGAGGAAGTACATCAGCCCCGCCACCACTATCAGCATCGATTTGCGACTGATATCCCGATACTCACCGCGCCAGTACGCCAGGCACAATGCCTGCAGCAATCTCAGGTCATCTTTAAGCTTGCCCAAACGGTTACCCTGGCTCGCCCCTTTTCTGGCTACGGCAAACAACAGGGCCGGTAATCGCCCACGACTGAGCAACCTTCCCGCCAAGGGTAGAAATCGAGCGAAGTTCCAAGGTGCTTTCATCATCTCTCCCGCTGAAATGTTATCCACACAAATTGTGGATAACCTTGTGAACAGAGCCGCTTTTCACGCCTGAAGGCCACGTCCTACAAGGGCTAAGCTCAGATCGGGCGTTTTTTACTCACATAAAAAAACCCAATATTTCATTGACTTGGCAACCTACAGCGTTTAGCTGCGGCACCCTCAATGCTGTGACTCCACTCCACCGCGTCCGTTCGCTTGAATTGTCGACCACCGAACGCCAGATGCAACAACGCCCCGCATGAACGGGGCGTTGTTTTTATAGCAGACGCTGATTACTTGGCAGCGTCTTGTTTTGCCGGATCTTTGATCGCCAGCAGTTCCAGGTCGAATACCAGCACCGAGTTGGCCGGGATTGCCGGGCTAGGGCTTTGTGCACCGTAGGCCAGATCGCTAGGGATGTACAGTTTGTACTTCTCGCCGACGTGCATCAGTTGCAGACCTTCAACCCAACCCGGGATCACGCCGCTAACCGGCAGATCAATCGGGCTGCCGCGCTCGACGGAGCTGTCGAATACGGTGCCGTTGGTCAGCTTGCCAGTGTAGTGGACAGTCACCACGTCAGTCGGCTTAGGCTGTGGGCCATCGGCTTTCTTGACCACTTCGTACTGCAGACCCGAAGCCGTGGTAACGACACCCGGCTTCTTCGCGTTGTCTTCGAGGAATTTCTTGCCGGCAGCTGCCGACTCTTCGCTCATCTTGGCCAGACGCTCTTCAGCGCGCTTTTGCAGCGCAGCGAAAGCTTCGACCAGTTCGTCATCCTTCAGTTTCTGTTCTTTCTTGCCAACGGCATCTTCGATGCCTTGGGCTACCGCTTTGGAGTCCAGGTCATCCATGCCTTCCTGAGCCAGGCTCTTGCCCATGTTCAGGCCAATACCGTAGGAAGCTTTTTGCGCCGGGGTTTTCAGCTCGACGCTGGTCTGCGAGTCACAACCCGCAAGTACCAGGCTAACCAGGGCCACCGCCGCCGCCAACCGATGCTGTTTCATGCTATTTCCTTGTTCATGCGCCTAAAGGGCAATCGAATAAAGCCGCGAGCTTATCAGGCCGCCACGACCAATGGCTACCGGCATGAGAGCAGGAAAGCTCCGATAAGTTCAGGTCTTTTAACGCATTTTGCGAGCGCTGGTCATGAAGCTTCTGTCAGCTTCTTCTCAGCGCAATAAACGCCGGTTCCTACAGCGTCTGGCGTAATGGCCACTTGCCTCGCACCTGGAGCTAAGGCATAACAAGGCTATAAATCAACAAGGATGTTTAACTTGCGCCTCTTGATCCGCGTGCTGTTGCTGATAATCACCCTGCTGGCAGTCGCTCTGGCGGTGGTCCTGTATTACGTCGCCAACCCGAAGCTACCGGCCTATACGCCAGTCGAGCAGGTGAACTACCTCGAGCAATGGGACGCCGCCGACCGCCAGACCTACTACTTCACACCACAGGGTACACAGGTCAAAGGCCTGCGCTACAACTGGTTCACAGCACTTGAACTACCGTTCTCGGAGCAACGTTTTGCCGCGCCCGAATACCTGGCACGTTTTGGTTTTTTGGTTGATCCGGCCCAAAAAGCCACACCCAACAACCCAGGCAACCTGCCCGTCGGTTTCGCCCGCCATCAGAATCCAGACAGTAAAGAAGAGTTTCTGGATGTTACCTGCGCTGCCTGCCACACCGGCGAGCTGCGCTTTAAAGGCCAGGCGGTACGCATCGACGGCGGCTCGGCACAGCACGTATTGCCTTCCAGTGTCCCCACTCTGCGCGGCGGCAGTTTCGGTCAGGCATTGGTCGCAAGCCTCGCCTCGACCTACTACACCCCCTGGAAATTCGAACGCTTCGCACGCAACGTGCTGGGTCAGGACTATGACGCCCAACACTCACAACTGCGCCAGGACTTCAAAACTTCGCTGGATACCTTCCTGCGCGCTGCCTGGAATGACACCCACCGCGGCCTTTATCCCACCGAAGAAGGTCCCGGCCGTACCGACGCTTTCGGACGTATTGCCAACGCCAGTTTCGGCGACGCTATTTCGCCGAACAACTACCGAGTGGCCAATGCCCCGGTGGACTATCCGCAGTTGTGGGATATCTGGAGCTTCGACTGGGTGCAATGGAACGGCTCAGCCCAGCAACCCATGGCGCGCAACATCGGCGAAGCCCTGGGCGTCGGCGCGACGCTGAACTTCTTCGATGCCGCCGGCCAGCCGCTCAAGGGCGATGATCGCTACCCTTCCAGCGTGCGAGTACGCGACCTGCAACTGATCGAAGAAACCCTGAAGCGACTCAAACCTCCGGCATGGCCCGAAGCATTGCTCGGCAACATCGACAAACCACTGGCCGCCAAGGGCCGCACGCTGTTCGCCGAAAACTGCGCCGGTTGCCATGTACCGAACGTGACAGTGACCAATGGTCGGCCTGAGCAGAAATTGAAAATGTTGCCGGTCGACGTCATTGGTACCGACCCGGGCGCCGCCAACAACATCGCCGACCACCGTTTCGACCTGAGCGCGCTCAAGTGGGATTTGGCCGAGCTGGCGAAACTTGACGTCAAACTGCACCCGGCGCCTACCGGGCCGCTGGACCTGAGCAAACTCTCGGTGGCCAAAGGTCTGGCCTACGTGACTGCCTTCGTCGAGAACCGCGCTTACCGTGACGCCAACGTCACACCTGCAGAGCGCCCCGACATGGATGGATACGGCCTGCCGATTGGCGTTCGTGAACTACGTGTCTACAAGGCACGACCGCTGGCGGGCGTCTGGGCGACGCCACCGTTTCTGCATAACGGTTCAGTACCGAACATCTACCAACTGCTCTCGCCGCAGGATGAGCGTGCAGCCACCTTCTATAGAGGCACGTTCGAATACGACCCACAGCACCTGGGTTATCGCACTGAAGCCTTCAGCAACGGTTTTGAGTTCGACACGCGAATCACCGGCAACCACAACAGTGGTCACGAATTTCGTCCAGGCGAACGAGGCAACGGGGTCATCGGCCGACTGCTGCAACCCCAAGAGCGCTGGGCGCTGGTGGAATACCTGAAGGTGCTCGGCGGCCCTTTGGAGTCGCAACTACCATGACCATCACCGCAGCAAAAAGGATTCGTGCATGTTGATCACGCTTTGGCTGCGCATCGGCGTATTGCTCGGCAAGACCCTGCTGCTCCTGTTGGGGCTCGGCTTGCTGGGCTGGGCGGTGGCGACAGCCTGGTTCGCCTGGCATCACAGCGGTCCGGTCTCTGCCAAAGAACAGATTCCGGCGGGTGAAGCGGCAATGACGCGGGACATCATCCAGACCGCCGTGCGCATCGTCGACCAGCACCGCGAAAACACTCGTTTCCTGCGCGATGCCCACGCCAAGGCGCATGGCTGCGTAAAGGCCGAGGTTCAAGTGCTGGCCGACCTCACGCCTGAACTGCGTCAAGGTGTCTTTAGCGAGGCCGGCAAGACCTGGCAAGCCATCTTGCGACTGTCCAACGGTAACGCCTATCCGCAATTCGACAGCGTTCGCGATGCCCGAGGCATGGCGATCAAATTGCTTGATGTACCGGGAACACAGCTACTCAAGGATCAGCAGAACCGTAGTGAGCAGGACTTCGTGATGTTCAGCCATCCGAACTTCTTCGTCAGCAATGTCGCCGAGTACCGTCAAAACGTCGCAGCCCAGGCCGACGGTAAGCAAGTCATGGCGTTCTTTCCGAGTTGGGATCCGCGCAGCTGGCAGGTTCGTCACCTGTTCATTGCCTTGGCAACCCTGGCGCCAGCCCCGGCCAGCCCGACCCAGAGCACTTATTTTTCCGTCTCGCCGTATAAATTCGGTACGGCCAATGCCAAGTTCCGCGTTGCACCAGACCCTGGCAGCTGCCCCGACTACACCCTGCCTGCGCAGAATCAAGCGCTGCCAAACTTTTTGCGCAGTGCGCTGAATCAACAGCTGTCGACGGACCGGGTAGCCGCGTGTTTTGTCTTGCAGATCCAGCGCCAGGACCCGACCAGGTACATGCCGATCGAGGACACCAGCATTGAATGGCGTGAAAGCGATGCGCCGTTCGAAACCGTGGCGCGGATCCGGATCCCCGCTCAGGACTTCGACACGCCAGCACTGAACCTGCAATGCGATAACCAGTCCTTCAACCCCTGGTTTGGCCTGGAAGCTCATCGCCCTATCGGCGGTATCAATCGGCTACGCAAAGCGGTGTACGAAGCGGTGAGCGATTATCGGCACACCCGCAACACCGAGTAATCGATACGAGACCGACAAGGGTGAACACTCAAAAGAATACGATTACTACGGTTTTGGCACTGCGAGATGCGTAGCCGACTCGGCATGTCTGGAATGCCAAGGAGAAGATATTTTGAACAGAATACATCAAACCCATAAGCCAATGGCTTCATAGGTTACTGGGAAGTTATTTTGAGAACAGCATGCTGCATATGGGGAGTTGAGGATAGAATCACAACCGGCGGCGCGTCCGACATACTGGACGTAACAACGACTCTGACTGCCCGGTAGAACGTTTGGCTCCCCAATGGATCACAAAATGATGCGCTCAAGACCGCCATACGGACTGGTGAAGCGCTGTCAACTCACGCAACAGTTACCCCCTTGAAAGGGAATTCTAATTAGATGCTCAACGAAATCGACTTCAGAATGGCCACTTTGGATGATGCAAATGCAATCAGTCAGCTAATTTTGAACCTGGCCGATTTTTTTTTGGTGAAGCCAAGGGATGAGCAAACCGAACCTTTTTTAGCGACGATGAACGAGGACTCTATTGCCAAGCTTATAGCTACGCCCTCGTTCAGCTATTGGGTAGCGTTTGATCGGAGCGGGATCAAAGGAGTCATAGCTCTGCGGGATCACAGTCACGTCTATCACTTCTTTGTGTCTGAGGCCTATCAACGCCAAGGAATCGCACGTGAACTGTGGAAGCGAGCAAAAGGACACGCCATGCTACAAGGAGGTTCAAGCCGATTCACTGTTAACTCTTCACTTTTTGCTGTTCCGGTCTATGAGGCTCTTTTGTTCCAAAAAGAAGGAGGAGCCGTCGAAAAAAACGGCATCGCCTTTGTTCCGATGAAACATGAAATCCCCCCCTTGAATCAGCCGCCATCAGAACAGTAGAAAAATGCCTGTAAAGACTTATCCTGAAGCGACTGGGCGAACTCGACTTTGACGATAGCCGTTTTCATCCTGCATCTGAATAAGTCTTTGGCAGTTCCCCCTATACAGCGGCAGCGTCGAGCACAAGCCACAATTAGCCGTCAACACTCAACGCACCCTTGGCTAACGTATGGCTTCCCCGGCGATTCAAATAAGTCCGTTCCTGACAATCTCGTTAAGGAAATGATTGAGCCCAACATGAGCAGAAAGAGATATCCCATCGACGCTAGGAGTAGACTCACCTGTAAATGCATCGATACCGCCAGCACTGACACACGCGCGCAACATTCTTTCTTCGTCTATTGCATTATGAAACAGACTTTGGTCATTCAATAAATAAGCCAGCATGGCAGCCAAGCCATACGCCCCCCAATTCGAACAGCTTGATACAATCAATGAATCGGTAGAAACGACCGAGGCGATTCCTTGATCACATGGACAAAGACAATGTGCTCCATACTGATGAATGTCATGAATCGCCGGCAAGATCCTGCCCATACCACACTCATTTCCAGCGTCGCCTATACCTACAGAATAAATACCCCTCTCTACAGCAGCAGTTACAACTTTATAGTATGCCCCTTCAATATCTGAATCTGGAACTGCCTTCCCTGAAGCGGAATGAACAATTCCGACTGGGTTAGGTGCCATTGTTTCAATAGCGACGACTGCGCTCGGGCTATAGGTATTCAAAATATCCTGAGAAGCCGACTCAGCCTTACCAATGTCCAATGGGAAATCGACAGCTATACCGCAGCCGGGCCGACGCATACCCGGACCGTCAAAAACAGGGATACCCAGCGCCATGGAAGAGTGTTTAGTTGGAAGCAGATGCTGATTATTCAAGACAAAACAGGGAATTGCTCCCAGTCCTTTGCTGATCACCCGCGCCAATGCTGCTGCCCCTGGAGGCCCGTCGGTTTCGCTAAAAGGAACCCAAGGTGTCTGAGCCGCAACACAGGTAATTAATACATTATCACCCGGTTTTACATGATGTATAAGGCCTCTTGCAGCTTTAAGCACCATCGAAGTGCCCGCTTCCTCACGAGCTGCGTTGCCCAGCAATTGTATGATGCCTCTGGGCCACTTTCTAGAGCGCATCTCTATCGTTATTGCCTGATCGATATTATTACCGATGATCTCTTGATCCGTCATAGAACACCATACCGAGTAGTTAAATTTACAGAGCGCCCATTATTAAAAATAAAAAGACGATTAAAAAATCGTGAACCTTGATCCGTAAACCCCACTTCCTAATGTAGGGTCCACCGATTGACTGCAACACTCACTCCATCCAAAAAAGCCAGCAGTGACTAGTCAACAGTCTCATACACGGAAACAATGTTTACAATTTTTTCGGGCACGAAGATAAATTTCTTTACCTCCTTGTTTTCCAGCCAGCGCTGTACCGTAGGCTCAGCCAATACTAAAGCCCGGACTTCAACCTCAGTTAAATCTCGTCGAATCATCAATTTCAATCGAAGTTTACCATCGATAGAAACGGGACACTCAAACTCAGGCTCAATCAAAAAGCGCTCTTCTGCAATAGGGTAATCTGTATTAAGTAGAAAGTCCGAATTATGAAGCATTCCAGACCATAGTTCTTCCGTAATGAATGGCGCATAGGGATGGAGTAACTTCAGGACAATCTCAAGCACTTCTTTCTTGTGGCATTTCAGTGAGGTTAGTTTGTTAACACATATCATCAACGCGGCGATCGCTGTATTGTACGACATCTCGCCAGTCAGCCTACCAACTTTGGCAATTGCCGTATGCACAGCTTTTAACTCATCGCCATTGGCAGGCCCGTCTTCCACCAAAGAGTTTCCGCTCTCGTCTTGAAAAAGTCGCCCTACTTTTTGCAAAAACTTATAGGGTCCATCGATGGATTGAGTCGACCAAGTAGCCGTTTGTTCAATAGGACCGAGGAACATTTCATGTAGTCGAAAAGTATCCGCGCCATAGCGCTCGACGAGATCGTCAGGTATCTCAACGTTGTGTTTGGATTTCGACATTTTCTCAGTCAGGCGATCGCATAAAAAGACACCTTCATTAAAAATGAAATCGGCATCTTCATAGGATCTCCGCCAAGATCGAAGTGCATCTACATTCACTAGGTTGCTGTCATCCACAAATCGAATATCGATATACAGCGGCTGGACATCTCTCTCGCCTTTAATATCTGCAGAAATAAGCTGATGGGTGACCTTATCACGGTAGATGATGGCGGAAACCCCCAGAATCATGCCCTGGCAAAGCACTTTTTTGAAAGGCTCTTCGAAATCAATCAGCCCCCGATCCTTCAAAAAGTGCGTCCAGAACCGAGAGTACAAAAGATGGCCGGTGGCGTGTTCCGCACCACCGACATAAAGATCCACCGATTGCCAGTATCTGATATTTTCGGGCGACACAGGCCGCGCATCGTTGCGAGGATCCATGTAACGCAGGAAATACCAACTCGAGCCGGCCCAGCCAGGCATTGTGGTTGTCTCATATTTCTGCCCATGGTAATTCCAGTTTTTTGCTCGATCCAGCGGGGGCTCGCCTTCGTTAGTAGGCAGGAACGCCTCGATGTCTGGCAACACCACGGGAAGGTCGTGGTCCGGTACCACATCAGGAATACCATCGTGATCATAGAACACCGGGATAGGTTCACCCCAGTACCTCTGCCGGCCGAAGATGGCATCTCTAATCCGGAAGCTCACCGTTTGCACACCGCGACCTGTTTCCACAAGTTTCGCCATGATCACATCTTTTGCAGCATTGCTCGATAACCCGGTCGCCTCATTCGAATCAATCAAGTTCCCTGAGACGTACTCATAAGGAGCCTCTGACCCTTGCGCTCCTTCATAGATGTACTTAATTGGAAGATCAAAGGTTTTTGCAAATAGAAAATCCCGGGAGTCTGAACAAGGCACACCCATAATTGCGCCGGTCCCATAATCGGCAAGTACATAATCGGCAACCCATATCGGCAGGTATTCGCCTGTCAATGGGTGAACGCCATAGGTCCCTGTAAACTGACCAGTGCTTTGATCTACGCCCGTTAACCGATCGCGCTCAGAACGAAAAGATGTTTTCTCGAGATAAGCTGCCACGTCTTCCTTGAAAGCCTCGCTGGTGATTGACTCCACCAGTTCGTGCTCAGGCGCCAACACCAAGAAAGTACAGCCGTAAAGTGTTTCGGGATGACTAGTGAAAACCCTGACAGCCGAATTCGCGCCTGCCAATTGAAAAGAAATTTCAGCCCCCTGAGATTTCCCTATCCAGTGCCGCTGCATATCTTTCAGCGCGTCAGGCCAATCCAGCCCAGATAGACCGTCAAGAAGCCGGTCCGCATAAGCACCAATGCGTAGCATCCACTGCTTCATCTTTTTCTTATGAACCGGATGACCGCCGCGCTCAGAAAAGCCGTCCTTCACCTCATCGTTTGCCAATACCGTTCCTAATTCCGGACACCAGTTCACGTAGGAGTCCGCACGGTAAGCCAATCTATATTTCATTAAAAAATCGGATTGCTCATGTTTTGAATACTGACGCCACTGAAGCGCAGTAACAACGGGGGCATCCGCATCCGAAGATGCAGCAATCAGCGTATTACCAGAAGCCTCCAGATGCGAAATCAGCTCAGTGATCGGTTTCGCTTTATTATCGACGATGTCATACCAGCTATTAAATAACTGAGAAAAAATCCACTGCGTCCAATGGTAATAACCAGCATCTGAGGTTTTTATTTCGCGCTCTGGATCATAACAAAAACCCAACTTTCGTAGCTGCGCCTTAAATGTGAAAATATTATTGTCGGTGGTGATTTTTGGATGTTGCCCTGTCTCAATTGCATATTGCTCAGCCGGCAAGCCAAACGAGTCGAACCCCATAGGATGCAAAACGTTATAGCCCAACATTCGTTTGTACCGACTGTAAATATCCGTGGCGATATAGCCCCGCGGATGCCCAACGTGAAGACCCGCACCAGAAGGATAAGGAAACATGTCCAGGCAATAGTATTTTGGCCGCGACAGATCAGAACTAACTGAATAAAGTACTCCCTGCTCCCATCGAGCAAGCCATTTCTCTTCCATCGCCCTGGTATCATGTATCGTCATGAATAAACCTAAATAAAATAAAGGAAAATATATTTTCTAAAGACAAACGTAGAATTATAATAACGGGTAACAGATCACAAACCTAAGCCAACCAAGCTTTCCGTTACCTCTATCAAAAAACCACAGCATTTTATGCATCGATATAACTATCACTCGATATCCTACTGCTGGCCAACCCCGATTTCAGCATGATATCCGAGGGAGATAATCCTCTCTCAACCATATCAATGAGAACGTCTAGATGAGCAACTTCTGCCGAAGGTGCCAATTGCCTTGACAATCCTTCCGCAGCGAGTCCAACAAGATGTCGTGTGGCCTCCTTGAATGTTCCAAGACCAGGACTACGTCCACTCAAGCCACATTTACTAGCCTCAAGATAGAGAAACTTCAATACATTGGCATCTTTGACATGCAAAAGATCCAATGCACTCTCAAGAGCCTCATCATCGTAAGCCAACCCCTTCCAAAACGCTGAAAGCGCCGCCACAAAAGGTGGAGAACAGGTATCGGCGGAACGAAGTTCGACAACATTCTTCATACGCGCCTCTGGGTAGAGCGTACCAAGATGCATAACCCAATCCTGAGGTACCGCACGATATGATTGAAATCCGTGAGTGAGGAAGTCATGAAAAGTTAAACCATTCAGGTGAATCAACGTGTCATTGCGCGAGATGAACAAGACCGGTTTATGCAAAGCCCATTGTGTATAGCACTCAAATGCACGATCCGCAAAGGTTGGATCCAAAATGAACTCGGGAATGCCGGACCGCGCTTGGTCAAACATCGACCATACGTGCATTCGATAGCTTTTAAAGGGCGAGACTCCACTCTCGAAAAACGGGGAGTTTGCAAAAAGGGCTACGATATAAGGTTGACATTTCAACCCTAGTTGCAGCATCTGACCCGCGTGTCTTTCAGAGACAAAATCCAAAGATACTTGCATGGATGCCGTCATTTTCTGCCCTGCCGAGGACTGGGAGCTTCGTTCAAGAAGCGGCATCATCTCGAGGTAGCGTGTACGGGGTACGGTCTGAACAGAGGATACCGTCCCGTACGGGCGATAACCGATGGGCAATATGGTTAATGCCAGCGACTCACATACATCCAGTAGCTCCTTCAAGAATGTATGCAGCTCTAGCAACACATCAGCTATCAACCTCCTTGGCGAACTGGAAAACTCGATCTGCCCACCAGGCTCCAGGGTAACCAACGTACCGCCACGCTTTAACCCTACGAGCATACCCGCATCATAGATAGGCACATAACCGAGCGGTAACAGCGTTAGCAAAATACGCGACAAACTACGCAAACCAAAAAAAGGAACGCTGAGAAGCGTCATGCGGTCCACCAAAATCAACTCATACTCCAAGCCGATGAGGCGCTGCTCCCGCGTTTTTTTACTGGCATGAAAAAATTGAATGCAATCCTTCTCAGTGATAAATATCTCGCTTGAATTCCACGTCGCTTCACCCGCCATATCAGTCCCCTACTTCCTTGTTAGGCCATCAACTTTTGGAGATCAGTCATTGCATTGACGAACCTGTCAATATCATCTTGGGTATTGTAAAGGTGCATGGACACACGCAGTCCGCCGTTCAGCCCACGATCTCTATACAAGGGTTGATTACATTGGAACCCTGAACTTATGGCGATATCATACTTATCGGACAAGATCCGCGAGATAAAACCTACATCTATCCCCCCCTCGGGAACGAATGTAAATATAGGTAAGTGATGCTTGGACGTAGCAAATGGAAAATAGAGATGGGGCACGCTCTGGATTTTTTTTGAGAAGTAAGTTTCTAACGAGTGATCGTGCTGCTGAATTCTCTTATAACCGATGTCTGACAAGTAACCAAGCGCTGCTCCCAAACCGATAACACCCTCTATATTAGGCGTACCCGCCTCAAACCGGGCGGGGCCTGTTTGGAAGGTCACCTCATTGCCGTCAACCTTATTGACCATCCCTCCCCCCTGACGATTGCATTGCATGCTGGACTGAACCTCTTTGCACGCAAACAGCACTCCAACCCCGGAGGGACCGAGCATTTTATGCCCTGAGAAAGCTAAAAAATCGCAACCTATCGATTCAACATCAACCGGAATGTGGCCAACGGTTTGTGCAGCATCGATCAGCGTCAGCGTGCCTCGACGCTTTGCAATTTTGCAAATATCCGCGACTGGCTGAATGTTGCCAGTGATGTTCGATGCATGACAAACAGCAATTAGCTTCGCGGGTTTGGAAGCCAACAAGGAGTCCAGATAATCAAGATCGACCAACCCTTCCTCATCTAATCGAACAACACTGACATCACAAAATGCCAGCCATGGCAATAAGTTAGAATGGTGTTCCAGTGGAGAGATGACGACGTGATCACCGCGAATCAAAGACAACGTGTTTGCAGCCAGATTTATCGCATCCGTACAATTGGCCGTAAAAATAACTTCGTCCGCTGCACAGTTCAAAAAATACGCTAACTCCAACCGGGTCGCCTCATAGAGCCCGGTCGCCGCTTCGGCGTAACGGTGGTTCGACCTGCCTACATTACTACCAGCATCACGATAATACCCGGTCAAGGCATTAATTACTTTCATGGGCTTTAGCGAGGTGGAAGAGTTATCTAAATAAACTCGTCGATTACCCTGTAAAAAAATAAAATCGTCGCGGGCAACCAGAGGGGCCATGCTCTCGAGTTCTAGAGTTTCCATAAACTTCTCCGTGTCAGGATGTAGAGCTACTGTGCAGCAGTGGGAAGTTCCAACTTTACCAATCTAAACTTCCCGGAGCTTTCAGGCGGGATAAAGGAGACAGCAACCGTCTCTATGCGGTACTCGACACCGAACCAGCTTCTTAGCTCGCACTCGATAGAGCCCACTTCCTCCCCTGCCGAAGAAAGCGGTCCAGGAACATATTTAAAACTCACCACGTCCAACGTAATAATAAGTTGATACTGCTGGATGGATCCCCCCAGCCGCCCCACCATATCGTCCAGGTCCGCTACCGTCTTCACTTTTCCCTGAGCAACGGAGAAAGAATCACTTAATCTTCCGTGCAACTTCAACACCTCGACGTCGTCTGAGGGCAGGAAAATTTTCGCTGGGTCCGTATGAGCTGAAACCTCAATCAGATCCCCCGTCCGGTATCGAAGAAGTGGCATCAATTTATTTTTCCAGGATGTTACGATAAGCTCATAGATGTTTCGTTCGGGAATGAAAGGATGGAGTTCAAGTACAGTCTCATACCCACAACGCTTATAACTGCCCTTGCTATCCTGAAAAAACAGGACACCAAACTCAGTTGCCCCAAACATACTGAATACAGGTAGTTGATAAGCAGCCTCAAGCATACGGCGTGCCCCAACAGTCAAAAATTCATAAGAGGAGGTTATGTACCGAGGACGGTACGTTGGCGCTCCTAGTCCGAACACTACTCGTTTCGCAAGGAAAATCATTAAATAGGTGGGATCAACCTCAAGCAAACCAGGCCGAAACTGCGCAATCTCGGTATCAATACGTTGAATGTCATCTGTTGTCCATCGCGTCGGATCCGGATGAGTATTGAGGTTCAAAATGCTCCCCTGGATTCTCTGCTCATACACTGGATTATCCAGGTAACAAGATGTCACAGAGCACACTGCGGTGGTCAGAAGCGCTTTTCTGTCTTTGGTTATTGAATAACCTTCCATATCAGCGCAGTAGCTATATGACCGCTCAAACTCACCAGACCACCAATTTTTGTAGCGAACCAGTTGTAATACTTGATTGCTGGAACCCGATGTATTGGCATACTCCACCGCCCGCACTTTAATCGCATGTTCAAGTGCTGGGGTCATGAAATTATTGGGGAAGCCAGAAATTATATGGCTCTTCGACAAGAGTGGAATACAATGATTGCTATCGCGATGAAAATAAGACTTGATTTCAGCATCCCAAGGCGAGTAAAGCGGTACTTTAAAGTAGGAAAAGGACATATCAAGAACTCCTTTGAATGACCGCTGAAACGAAGCCGTTCCAAATATCCATATTTTCGGGATGATTGATTAATGTTTTTTCAATATGCCCTTGCAACCCCAAGACAAAGTGTGAGTCACTATCCAGTTCAATACCTTCAATCAAGCCATCGGCAGAAGTAGCGTTAACCCTGAGCGACACAGGTAGCCGGTTAATACATTGATGATGCACAGAAGAAGCGCTTAAAGCGAGCCTGTTAGTAATCCCATGAAGTCGTGTTCCTGCATTCACTTCAATCGGATGATAATTTATCCAGCCATCAGGATCTATACAATGATCAACGCCGGAATACGGGATTTCCTGATGTAACGTCCCACCCTCAGCCACATTAATCAACTGCATACCTCGGCAAATCCCCAAGACAGGTAACTTTCTTGATTTCGCTTCGTGATAGAGCGCCAGTTCCAATACATCTCGATCACGATCCGGCTGCAATATCAAAGGCCTGTTGAAAGGCTCACCTATACCCGCGACACCAGCACTGTATTGTACCTGACTTGCCTCTCCGTAAAAACTTGAACAAATATCCTGCCCTGAAGGTAACACCAGTCCATTGACCAGAGACATCAACGCTGTAATAGAATCTGCCCCCACTCCTGGTGGTATGATCAATGGAGTGCAACCGAGCGATGTAAGAATTTTTATATAACTGCTGTTGACTACTGTCATCGCGAGCGCAGCCGAGTGATTGACGGCTAAACGCTGATTCGCTGCACTGATCAATATTATCGGACGCATGTCGTTATTGACCTGTGAACGTGCGCAGGCTAGCGCCTGCTACACCGCTCACAACGCCCCCTTTGAAACATATTGAGCATGTCTAGATAAAGGCAAATTGTCGATGTAATTAACTATCGAGGCCAGCTTCAAGTTATCATAAGAATAAGCGGCATCGGGAAGTGTGTCCGGCATCTTCGTTCCGGCTCGCATCGCAGACTCCACGAAGATACCTAAGAGCGGGTTGACCTCTAGAACATAGAACTGGTCATCCGTTCTGGATTGAACCATATCAATTATCGTCCCATTAATACCCAACACCTGCGCAGCCTTAAGTGCAATATCCACTTCATGGCCAAGCCGTCGTGGCATCATTTTTCCACCTGCTGAAATGTTAGTTTTGAAACTGTGTTTTTTCTCTCGACTATATCCCCCCATCACTTCCCCATTGAAAATTTCCACCCGACAATCAACATCACCAAAATCAATATATTGCTCAACATAATAGTCATGAATAACATGTTGTGTTGCCTGGATAAAGTCCAGGAATTGCTCAGCATCGCTGAATCGCATAACCCCCACTGCGCCGTGACCTGAGCGGGGTTTATAGACCAATTGCCCCCACTTGCTGAATAACCCATTGACGACATCAGCAATAACAGTAGGTCCCAGTAGCGCGGCCTCTGGGACCCGAACCCCGTGCTGACGCAATAACTGATTAGCCCTAAACTTATCGCGACACTTGAAAAAAGACTCACAATTATTGACAACATCGACGCCACTGTCCTGTAGCGCAAGAAGAATGTCAGCCTGGTAAGGCGACTGCTCATCAGCGTTCATATGAAAAGCGACATCGAAATTGCTTAGACAGACACCGCAACCGCTATAAACTTTCCCGTCAATGACATAACATTCACGCATATCAAATTCTGAGAAAACCTTAAACCCCCTCTCCTCCAACAAACTACATAATGTACGCTTAGGAATAACGCCATTATCATTTTCGTACATCCATACGATAACCGAACGTGCAACATGTCTCGACCGAATCATTCGACTGCCCCCATCTCACAATCAACTAAACAATCAGTTAGTTGGCGTTATGAACCATAACGCCAATTCAACTTACTGGATCACAGCCAACGGATTTTTATAGGAGGCACGCTGAGACAACGCGTGCCACCAGCGGCGGATATTGTCATGCGCGAAAACAACACTCTCACATTTAGCCTGGAGCAAATAGTCTGTGTATTGAACAAAAGCGAGATCCGCGAGCGTCAATTCTTCTCCTGCAAGAAACGAAGAGTTTTCCAGTGCCTTGTCCATGGCAGAATAAACCGCTTTCAGTTTCTCTTCGGCCTCTTGGATGATGCTCAGATCGGATTGCCCGCCGAACATGGGCAGAAAAATCTTCTGGAAGACAACGCTGTAGGCTGGTGGCGTGAAATAGCAAGCATCAACACTTAACCATTGGTCCATCTTTGCCAGTGCAGCCAAATCCTTGGGGACAAGAGAAATACCAGGCAGTCGAGCTTCTAGATATCTGTTGATTGCTTGTGATTCATAAATCTTTACTTCGCCATCCAACAAAACAGGGACTTTGCCAAAAGGATTCAATGCCAAGTGCTCATCCGATTTATGCGCCCCCTTTGACAAATCAACACTGACAAACTCAACAGGAGTATTTTTTTCAGCGAGAACCATCAATACACTTCGGGTACAGGCACTGCTTTCGTTGCCAATAAGTATCATGATGTTTTCCTTTATTGACCCATGCCCATTTGAGTCCCCATATCCAAGGTGTTACCAAAGGTCCACCCCTTGCGAATTTTGTTATTTTCAAAATATGCGATGTCTAGGTTATCGACGTTAACAACCCGGTTTGATGCAGGGATACCTTTCAGAGGCCCTTTATGTGTCGCCGTAAAAATTCCTTGGTGAATGACAAAATCTCCCACCGACCAAAGGTTCGTCATATTGATACTGGCATCCGGAAATGCCTCCGCAAGCATCAAAAAGTCTTCTTTAGAGTGTTCCTTCCCTACGGCCAGGCCCGGCACCATCTGGTCATCCCATTCAATGTCATCACTCATGCATTCCAGCCAGGGTTCTAGCTGTTTAGTGAGCAGTAGTTCATTGTAATGGCGCATTTTTTCAAGATTTTCATACTCAGGAGCGATGCCCTCATAATATATTTGGCAAGGTTTATCCAAATCAGGTACGTCACGACCGTCATCGCTTATCACGCCCAATTGAATGAGCAATGTATAGGGGTCTGCATAAGTATGCTCTTTGGTGATCGTCCCTTCATCATTGGTCCACATGAGACTGGCCGCAATTAACCCTACTTCTTTTCCCGAGGGTGGAACCCCCATGAATTCCTGCGTGTGAATAGCCTTCCATGCCCAAACCGCAATAATCATGCTGCCTTTAAAAAAAAGTAACTGATCAGCAATTTGGGTCTGAGAGAACGTGGTTTGCCAGTTCTTATAGTGACTGATGATTTGCTCCACACCAATGCAATCGGGCTCGCCGGGCGCCTTTCTGATTGCATCAGGCGCGTATACCGTTTTCAACAGATCGTAATCTGAATTACGGAGTGCATTTATATAGTTCTTACGGATTGAAGACTGGCTCATTGAAACCTCACTTAGTAGATGACACGTTGAAATTAACGTTACACTCAAAAAGGACACTGGGCATTGGATCGTCACTGGGGTGTTCGAAATCAATGCCAAAAATATCCTTGTTCTCCTGTTTGATCCACTTATCAAAAGGATGCTGCGATGCCGCAAGTTCCGTAAATGCGCGAGTTATATCGTGGGCAGCAATGTAGCAAATAAACATATCCGCCCCCCCCGTAGACTGCAGATACCAGTTTTCTTCGACAGCATTCAAGCGCAACAAGAAATCCTTGAATTCCTCTTTTCTTTCAGTTGCCAACAGCCTGGAAAATCTTATAAGACTGTCTTTTTTATTCGCGGCAAGTGGCACAGCAAAAGCAATGGTTTGCATGGCAATATCATGTCCGTTTGATGAGTTCTAGTTTCAACCCTGGCTCGGACGTCATGAATAAACGCGCCTTGAGCTGAGGCTCAGAGCCGGAGATAACATTTAAGCTATAGCGTTGAGCAATACGAACCAGAATGGTTCTTCCTTCGGCCTCGGCCAAGTGAACGCCAATACACTTGCGAGCGCCGGCTCCGAAGGGCAAATAAGCATATTTATGAACTGCTTTTATCCTGTCTGCAGTGAAACGATCAGGATCAAATTTCAAAGGATCTTCCCAATAATTTGGATTCCGATGAAGCCCCCACTGAGCGATTATAAAATCCGAGCCTTTGGGAAATACATAGTTCTTATATCTATAGTCTTCCAGGGCAACCCTGCTCATTCCCCAGGAAGATGGGTATAAACGCAAAGACTCCTTGAAAACCCTTTCGGTGTATTCAAGACCTTTCAAGTCTTCAAGCGTGCAGATTTTACCTTTGAGTCGCTCGTCTACTTCAGCACTTAATTTTTCTTGTTCCGCGGCGTGAGTCGCCAATAGATAGAGAGCGAAAGCAACACCATTGGCGGTTGTCTCATGACCGGCCAAGAAGAGGTTCATAACCTCATGGCGTAGCTGCACGTCGGACATTCCCTCTCCGGTGTCGTCATAGATCGCCGACATGTACATCCCGAGGAGATCCTGATGTTCAGTAGCCGGAGCAGCACGCCGGTCATGAATAATTTGATAGATAATAGTATCGATACTTTCTTTCGCGTTTTCATAAGCCCTCTCATCGGAGTCGCTCAATGTCTGCGGCGACCAGAGCTTCATCATCGAATACTCTTGTAGTACCTCAAGTGCTGAAGTAACGCTATCTGAAAATCGAGAGATATCGGTAGAGAAAAGACACTTTATGACAATCCTCAAGGTCAGTTTTTTCATTTCTAGAGTAATGTCGAGAACGCCCTCATTGCGTTCTTCCCATTCAGCAAACATCTCATCAATGCACTCATGGAATACGTAACTAAAGCCATCGACGCTGCGCTTGGTAAACGAGGGGTTCGCAATTTTTCTCTGCCGTTTCCATTGATCGCCTATCAACGTAGAAAGACCACTCCCAATGGCCGGGCTAATTTTTTCCATTGTTTCTGCACTTTTTGAAAAAAAGCGCTCATTGCCGATTAGCATGTCTTCAATAAAAGCCGCATCCGCGACCAGATAGCCATCGATACCGCGAAGATAAACAATATCTCCATATTTTTCCAACGCCTTGGTTGTAAGTCCAAGAGGGTCCTTGAACATATATGCAGGGTCATTAAACTCTGGAGAGGTATCTCTTAGTCCTGGTACATCCTCAACAGGAGGGAGCACGCTATCATCTAAAGAAAAAGCCGACATCGGCAATGTACTCATCAACAACTCTGAATCATTCATACTCTATTCCTTTGTCTATACATTTCAAATTTATGACAGCACGCAAGGAGCTTGATTTACCGCAAAAAAATTCAATGACCATGACACTTCAATATTATGAACGTGATGCCACCAGCCCGCTGGCAAGTAGAGAAGGTCACCCGCTCCGAGTTCACAGTCCACATAACGTGCTCGAGAAAAAAGTGGAAAATCAGAGTCTTCATAATTATCAGGATCGACCATGCTTGGCTCGTACAGTGCGTTGCTTCCAATGACAACGGGGTATAAGAATTCGGTCTCACTCGGTGCATAAAGCCTAATTCGCTTTCGGCCTTTCAGTTGGCACAAAAAATTATCAACGAGGTCCCTATGCAAACGTAACCCTGAACCTGCAGGCCCAATCCACCAGCGAGGAGTATTAAATGCAGCGCGAGAAAATACCTCAGGGTAAAAATAAGTATCCTTCAACTGCTCAGGGACGCTGTTGGCTGCCATGTAGCCACTCACCTCCCCTTTATCGCTATACAGGGCATTCACATAATCAAGAAAACTCGATTTCTCGTAGCTCGGAGGTTGTTTTTTAACAAAATCATGTTCCGTTACCAACAGACTTACCTCAAGCTCTCCAAGCGCATCGAAAATTTCCGAAAGTGTCATTTTGAATAAAGGCCACTTGCAACAAACTTCCGTGATAATGAAAGGCTCACCTCGGCGAAAATAGCTTTCAATATTCTCACTTTCGCCCCGAACATCGCATCGTTTGAAGTCGGCACCCTGAACGCTTTTAAATTCAATTTCCGATCGACGCGCCCCATCCAGAGAAGTGTTATTGAATATGAGATTCAACAACCTCATCCCTTCTTTTTCCCCGTCCTTAGTGGAATTAGCCAAGGCGCGAATTTTTAATTTCCCGGTATTTATCAACGTAAGAGGATCGATTGTCTTACTTGCAAGATCAGCAATCACACCTTCCGCCAATGAAATCTCCGTACCACACTCTCCGACACTGACACTAGTGTTAGAATATATGCGCGTATCAACGCTCATCACAAATAGAGGTTGCCCGCTCAGCGTATTCCATACATAGTTACCCCGTAGTCCTTCGAGTGAAGACGGCGAAACAGTTTTACTCAGTCTCTCAATCTCTTGAATCGCAACGATAGTATTTTTCATTGTGGTCAATATACCGTGACTGTACATATCAAAAGTCAAATAGCAGTCCTTTGTAGTCATCTCTAAACTGCAGATTTATAAGAAAGACCAAGTAACTCATATAAAACACCGCATAACCGTCTCTTTTTAAATCAAGCCGTCCTGCGGTTTCCAGCCATTCTTCCTTGACCGAAAATATTCTATAAAAAGCGAAGGTCAATACATACTCACTTGCCCTCAACTCAGCGTTTATAAAATGCTCCGCACCGAGCAATTCAATAACGGGCCGAACGGCCGCTTCATGTTCTGCAAATAACCTCATAAGCCATTTATGAATAATGGACTCTTTTTCCTGTCGGGCTTCAGCGTCTAATTGATCAAGGAATATTTGAACTGTCTTAGCGCAAGGTACAGCGGAGGAATCACACTCCAACAATTGACAAATCACCTGCCAATGCGAGGAATTATCGCTTATATAGCTATCCATGTTGGCAGCCAGAAAGGTACTGAAGTATTTACTTTTTCTGTGCGCCTTCGACATTAGCGTACCGGAAACATAGTCAAAAAATTTATAAATCTCCTCTCGAGTCCCTAGTGCCTTAACGAGAAACCCTGGGAAATGAAAAGTAGGTGACTTCGTGTCCGTGGCAATTACACCCTGAGGCCCGAATGAATACGTCGTGCCGGTATCCACAAATTCCCGGGTTCGACCAATGGCGAACACCCGTGTACTTGGTATTACGTATCCTCCACTATAGTGGCTTGTCAAACCGTTCGCCTCAAGGGCCGCTAATGTGCGCGCAATTGTCTTTTCATTTGCATGGGCATTACCCCAAAAAAAAGATATAAGATTTACATACTCTAACGGGGTGCTTGCCGTATACTTTGCTTCGTTCGCGTTATCTTTTTCTTCTTCCACCAGCTCTTTGCGAATGGAAGAAAGGTTTTTCAGGAAGCTAACTGCCTGGTCTTTTTTGTAGGGTACAGTCGCCTTTCGCAAGTTCTCATCATCCAAGGACAATATGTCATTCATCGCCCCCGTGTAGCCCGCACGCATCATCGCTTTCAATTCGTCATGCCCCAGCGAAGGTAACGAGTAACCTGACCATTTTATTTTGCGCCTTGGGTACTTCTCGTTTAGCCGAATTACCCGTTCCGCCAACTCCAAAGCGAATCCTGCTCCGCCGATATTGAGCTCTGAGCAAATAAACCAAAAATCATAAAGATCATTTTTCAGTAAAAACTCAAGTTCAGCTTCGATAACGTCGATATTCCGCTTATCGATCCGCTTCCCTTTTACATCTGGTTCAACGCAAAAGTAACATTGGAAGGGGCATCCCCGAGATACCTCTACAGCAATCGTCGGAGGGGTTTTCGAATGTAATGCGGAACCGTAGAAGTTTTTTATCTCACTAACGATTTCATCGTGGTATTCAGTATTTTCAGCAGGCTTGTAAAAACCGACATCGTTGTAAATGTAATCGTTGCCGTTTTTGTGTATCAGTCCCGGAACCTGTTTCAGGTTACGCCCGGACAATGTGTCATTAAAGGCGTTAAAAAAGCCGTCTGGACAACCCTGTAGACCAAGATCGATTTCGAGATACTGCGCCAATTTTCTGGCATGCGTTGTAAATCCAAAACCGCCCATAATGATTGGGGCATCAGTCAATCTGCGAATCAATTGAATTAGTTTTTTACTGTCTTCAATTGGAAAATAGGTTCTGAAAAATTTTCCTGGTTGAGCCTCTACCGCATCGTAATTGGAAAGGTCTAGCGAGTCCCCTTGACGCAGGTGAATACCTACCATCTTCGGACGTTGCGTTGTAATTACGCGCCTCAGGTATTCATACCAGTTTTCGACATACAACAAATCAATGCGCTTTACTCTGATATCATTGCGCTTTGCAATTTCACTGATTTGTACAAACGCATAAGGGTAGATCGGCCTCCATGGCAGGTTGCAGCAATTGAGCAATAAGAAATCAATTTCTTCGCCTTTCATATGTAACGTCCCTTTACCCTAGCGAATGCAACCTTTAACTCATCGGCTCAAAAACATTGGTAATTTCAGTACCGCTTTTCTGGAGTTGCAACCTTTGCAAATATCCATATTCCCAAGCAGCTTTACCCTACTCTTGACAATTTCTTTCAAACGGTCATTCTCCACATGACCAATATTGGAAACATGACCAAAGTCTTGGAAGCATCCAAGAATATCCCCTTTATAACTTATGCTAAGACTCCCATCACCGACAGCGCAAAAATTTGAATTTACCCAGGTCCCCATCAAAGCATTCAACATGAACTTAACTTTTCCCATTCCGGTTTTGTACTCACTTTCAGACAGGTTAAGATTTAGCTCACTGACTAATTTTTTTCGATACTCCCCTTCGAGTTTTGCATTGATATCCCCTCCTCTGTTCCACAATGGGAATAGATAAATTCTCTTGAATCCCAACTGACGAAGGTGCGCAACTGTTTCGGCCAACGTACTGTAAATGACCGGGCCACCGGTCAAATGAACAATCACCTTGTCTGCCGCCGCTTCAGCCAGAGCCGCTATGTTGCGCCAAATTTTCTCATGGTTTAGACCAACATGTACTTTGTCGAAAATCTCCTTGCGAATAGAACTTACCGAAAGCCGAATAACATCCACATTGTCAACGCAAGCGTCAATATTTCTCTGATTGAATGTCACCGCGGTAGTGGTGACATCCGTCAAGACCCCGGACTTACGCATCATCTTCAGTAGTTCATGAAACTCAGGGTGTATGGTTGGCTCTCCTCTGCCGGCGAGGTCCAGCTCCCATACATAGGATGGGTCTATCTGAGAAACAATTTTGTCCATCGTTTCCAATGTGATGAAGCCATAATCCTTGATTACAGAGCGCGGGCACATGCTGCAGGAAGCAGGACATGACGGTGTCGCCTCTACATTGACAAGTATTTTCTTGATCACCTGCTCCACCTTCTTTTATTCAATTTGCGCCCGATTCGATAAATCAACCGCGTAAATCGTGGGTTTCGCTTCAGCTCGATTGATAGCTTTCCAATCTAAAGGAGTGCTCCCCCAACCGTAACTACCGAATCAGGTAGGTTGCGCACCCTGATATTTTTTGTCTGAATGTCAGACAATTCCCACGCACGGCCTCCCTCGCGCCCGAGACGGTAAGCACGCTGCTTTATATACATCAAAGGAGCACAGCGGATGGATCAAGCACAAGACATCTATAGACCTGAGCCAATAAAAGCCATCACAATCATGATCAGAACTTTTTAACCGATGAGCTGCGTTAAGAGGCAGCAGGGTGAATGTGTACGTTATACCTTTCCTAACTTCCCGCCAGAAACAGTTAGCGCATTATTGAAATTGCGTCGCTTACCGCATATAAAACAATACTCTACAACTGCGCAAAAATATCGCTCCTGCATAACCCAAGGCATAGCTTTTAGCTATGGTGAACTATAGACTTTCTATGAAACAAATGCCCTTCACCAATACCGAGCACACAGGGAAATGCATGCCGGCTCGCCGCGGGCGCTTCCTGATTAAAATAAAAACAACTACCACTTACCGCACGTCCAGTCCACACATTTTACTGCATAAACCTGTCGACCTTAATTAATATATGATAAAGCACGGCACTAACTGATCAAAAAAAACACAGCAGCTAAGCTGTGCACTCTTTTCATTAATTCACTGACTTTTATTGATACTTACATCCTTGATATTTGTAATAAAACTTGTCAGATTGCTGTCGATTGCGCTTTTTTCGAGCACGGCAATTTCAGCACTATATAAAGGAACTATAAGAATGAAAAGCTGGCAGGATGACTTACTCTCACTAACAACCCCAGGACTCTCTGAACAGCACGTATTTGATAAAATAAAAAAAGCCGCCCTTGCACTTGAGTTTGAATATTGCGCCTATGGCATTCAAATTATTTTCCCAAAAGAAAAGGTGGTGATGCTCAATAATTATCCCGCACGATGGAAAAGCCGATACGCATCAGCTAACTATATAACCACAGACCCTACTGTCGCTCACTGCAAGAGCTCACAAGTGCCGTTGATCTGGAAAGACTCCATTTACAAAAATACTCCGGCACTATGGGAGGAAGCAAGATCAGCCGGACTTAGACATGGTTGGGCACAATCCAGCCTGGATGCATTCGGTGTAGGTGGGATGCTTACGCTTAGCCGTTCCGCTCAGGCGCTCTCAAAAAAAGAAATCGAATATAGCGAAATAAGGATGCGTTGGCTCGTTAGTGTCGCCCATGTAAGTTTATCCAAGATCATCAACGAACGATTTACCGACACACCGGAAATAAAGCTCACGACTCGTGAGAAAGAAGTACTGAAATGGACCGGCAACGGCAAAACATCATCTGAAATATCTTATCTCTTGGCCATCTCCGAGAACACGGTCAACTTCCATATAAAAAATACAATTCTTAAATTGAGTGCTGCCAATAAAACAGCCGCTGTTGTCCAGGCTTTTGCTATGGGGCTGCTAAACTAGAAACCCAGCATCTGTCATTTATTAGTCCGGACGCCATCGCGTTTTATCTATCACAGCCCCACGATGGGGCGTCCATTTCCGGTTAGCCTCTGGTCCCGACTTGTGATTTTACACGTCAAGTTGGTACCAGGTGCCGATAATGAAAGCGCTTAAGCCTAACCACTCGCTTTCTCGCTTCATCACTGAGTTCCGAGTGCAGTCCTTGGGTAACACCTACCAATTCTAGTAGTTACCGACCTCAAACTTTTACCCTCTAATTGCAGCCTCTCCAAACTGGAAGGTGACTGCCGTGCAGATCCGCAAAGGAAATCGTAGTGAGCTGGGCAAAGAACTGCTTACGAATATTTCACACTATCGTTATAAAGTATTTGTCGAAAACCTTGGGTGGCCTCTGAATTGCCCTGATCAGCTCGAAACTGATCAATTTGATAGAGAGGACACGCTTTATGTGGCGGCCCAGAATGATGCGGGGGAAATCGTAGGAACAGCTCGACTGCTACCGACTACAAGACCTTATCTGCTGAGCCAGGTATTTCCTGATTTGCTAGGGGGACAGAGTGCGCCATCAGTACAGCATGTCTGGGAACTTTCCAGGTTCGCCGCCATGGATCTGCGCTCCCAACACTTGACGAAACGGCAACAGGCCCCTTCTTCTTCCACGGCGTTATTGCTTCTGCTGGCAGCCATCAAATACGCTAAATCTCACGGAGCAATGAAGTTGCTCACCGTGTCACCTGTCGGGATCATAAGGCTCTTGCACAGGGAGAAATTCAAGGTGCGTCGGTTGGGACCTTCGAAAATATCAGAAGACCTGAAAATTCTTGCGCTGGAAATCGATATTTAGCATTCGGTTAACTCAACGCTAGGGCATTGGATCCCATCCCCAGGAACCCCGCGGCGAATCCCCATGGTTTCTTGAATATGAATATTCTCCAACCTGGGCTTTTTACACTCCCTTGCCTGACAAGCGCGGGGGAGCTTGCTCTTACGTAGCTCAGTAACCTTCATATAATAAAGACTGGGCACAGCTCCGGTCGCAGGCATCCAAAATCGCCATCCCCTCAAAACCGACGGCTGGCTGAGTCAAGGAGCGAACATGACAAATCGCCTCTCCGCATGGAATTCAAAGCCAACCGTCACGTCTCGAATCAGCCACAAAATCGTCTTTGAATTACGCCCTCCACCTGAAGAGTTCGGCTCAGCACTACCGCCTCTTGTCGCGCAGTTGAGCCCGAATTTCGACTGCACTCACTATGGGCGCACACGGTGCAAGAAAGATAAAAGCATTTGGGTGATTGAGGGACTCTGGGATTGCACCAAAACGATGGAAAGGCATTTCAGCTCTCCTGCCCTTCATGCATTGATCAATTACCTAAAATCAATGAGTGTTTACTGTGCGGAGTTCAGCGCTGAAGGTATTTAAACCTCAACAAGATAGATCTCAGGTCCTGCGCGAAGAACAGCTATCAGTCTGATTCGGCCAGTTATCTGAAGAGTGATGGCACAGCGCCGCAAACACTAGGGCGCGTTCGCCATTTCTGCTGAACCAACGCAAAAGCTGATGGGCGAGGTGTCGTAAAAGGCGCTGCCAGCGGGCCGCAGAAGGAGAAGGAGAAGGATTTTTATGGAATTCAGGAAACAAAAAAAGCGGCTCAAGGCCGCTTCTCTCGTAGCTTCAAGGCGTTCAGTGGGCCTTAGGGAAGCAAATATGGCGCAGCGGACGGGACTCGAACCCGCGACCCCCGGCGTGACAGGCCGGTATTCTAACCGACTGAACTACCGCTGCGCGTAGCGTTGAAAGTAAGTGGTGGGTGATGACGGGATCGAACCGCCGACATTCTGCTTGTAAGGCAGACGCTCTCCCAGCTGAGCTAATCACCCTTTACCTTCGTTGCGGGGCGCATTGTGCCACAAAAATTCATAACGTGCTGATTTAATTAAGAAAATTATTAAAAAAGCTGAATTTCAATGAAACAGTACACATCGCATGGAACTCTTACAGCAAAAAGCCCGCGTTAGCGGGCTTTCTGTGGTGATCTGGCGTTCAGCGTTCCAGATTACCGAATATGGCGCAGCGGACGGGACTCGAACCCGCGACCCCCGGCGTGACAGGCCGGTATTCTAACCGACTGAACTACCGCTGCGCGTAACACTGAATGCGAATGGTGGGTGATGACGGGATCGAACCGCCGACATTCTGCTTGTAAGGCAGACGCTCTCCCAGCTGAGCTAATCACCCTTCACGTTCGGTGTGGCGCGCATTCTACGGAGCAGCCCCACCTCTGGCAAGCACTTTTTAAAATAATTTTTTCAGGCCTTCCAAAGGCTTAGCTGAGGGTTGGCCTATGACGCTGCGCGGAGAATAATGCCCCCCTTTGTATAAAGGAGAGACTCACCCCATGTGGTTCAAAAACCTGCTTATCTATCGCCTGACCCAAGATCTGCCTTTTGATGCTGAGGCGTTGGAAACTGCACTGGCCACCAAACTGGCGCGTCCATGTGCAAGCCAGGAGTTGACCACCTACGGTTTCGTCGCGCCGTTTGGCAAAGGCGAAGATGCACCCCTGGTACATGTCAGCGGAGACTTCCTGCTGATCGCCGCACGCAAGGAGGAACGCATTCTGCCAGGCAGCGTCGTGCGCGACGCGGTCAAGGAAAAGGTCGAAGAGATCGAAGCCGAGCAAATGCGCAAGGTCTATAAGAAGGAGCGTGATCAGATCAAGGATGAAATCATCCAGGCGTTCCTGCCGCGGGCCTTTATCCGTCGCTCGTCGACCTTTGCCGCCATCGCACCAAAACAGGGGCTGATCCTGGTCAACTCCGCCAGCCCGAAACGCGCCGAAGACCTGCTTTCCACGCTGCGTGAAGTGATCGGCACGCTGCCGGTACGTCCGCTGACTGTAAAAATGTCCCCGACCGCTACCATGACTGAGTGGGTCACCACCCAGAAAGCCGCCGACGACTTCTTCGTACTGGATGAGTGCGAACTGCGCGATACCCACGAAGACGGCGGTATCGTCCGCTGCAAGCGTCAGGACCTGACCAGCGAAGAAATCCAGTTGCACCTGAGCACCGGTAAAGTGGTCACTCAGCTGTCCCTGGCGTGGCAAGACAAACTGTCGTTCGTCCTCGACGACAAGATGGTGGTCAAGCGCCTGAAGTTCGAAGACCTGCTGCAGGATCAGGCAGAACAGGACGGTGGCGATGAAGCCCTCGGCCAGCTGGACGCGAGCTTCACGCTGATGATGCTGACCTTCGGCGAATTCCTCCCGGCGCTGGTTGAGGCGCTGGGCGGCGAAGAGACTCCGCAAGGGATCTAAAGGCTTGTGATATCTACTGTGGGAGCGAGCCTGCTCGCGATAGCGGAGTGTCAGTCAACATCATTGTTGAATGTCAGCCCCTCATCGCGAGCAGGCTCGCTCCCACATTGGTTTTGAGGCTTCATTTAAATAATAAGGAACAGGTCATGCGTGCATTGGCAGCACTGAGCCGCTTTGTCGGCAACACTTTCGCTTACTGGGTCTTGATCTTCGCCGTGGTGGCCTTCCTGCAACCGGCGTGGTTCATCGGTTTGAAAGGAGCGATCGTGCCGTTGCTGGGGCTGGTGATGTTCGGCATGGGCCTGACCCTCAAACTTGAAGACTTCGCTGAAGTGGCCCGCCATCCGTGGCGCGTGGCGCTGGGCGTAGTCGCACATTTCGTGATCATGCCCGGTGTAGCATGGTTGCTCTGCCAGGCGTTTCACCTGCCAGCGGAAATCGCCGTCGGTGTGATTCTGGTCGGTTGCTGCCCAAGCGGCACCTCGTCGAACGTGATGACCTGGCTGGCCCGCGGTGACCTGGCGCTGTCGGTAGCGATTGCCGCCGTCACCACCCTGCTCGCTCCGGTGCTGACACCCGCCCTCATCTGGTTACTGGCCTCGGCCTGGTTACCGGTATCGTTCATGGAACTGTTCTGGTCGATCCTGCAAGTGGTGTTGCTGCCGATCGTGCTCGGTGTGGTCGCCCAGCGTCTGCTGGGAGATCGGGTGCGCCACGCGGTAGAGGTGCTGCCGCTGGTTTCGGTGGTGAGCATCGTGATCATCGTCGCCGCCGTTGTCGCGGCGAGTCAGGCCAAGATTGCCGAATCCGGCCTGCTGATCATGGCTGTGGTGATGCTGCATAACAGCTTTGGCTTCCTGCTGGGCTACTTCACCGGACGCGTGTTCAAACTGCCGCTGGCGCAACGCAAATCCCTGGCCCTGGAAGTCGGCATGCAGAACTCCGGTCTGGGCGCGGCGTTGGCCAGTGCCCACTTCTCGCCACTGGCGGCGGTGCCGAGCGCGCTGTTCAGCGTTTGGCACAACATTTCCGGGGCATTGCTCTCGACGTATTTCCGTCGGATGAGCGAGAAACAGGACCGCGAACTGGCCGCCCGACAAGCAACCGAGTGACCCTGGAACTTGATCCCCGGATTATTAGTGGGCACTATAGTGCGCATCGCGAGGACGACCTCGCGGCTCGATCGAGTTACTAATCTGGGGACGACCCCGTCAATCGATGGAGGTCTTCATGCCTTGGATCATTCTGTTTTTCGCTGGCCTGTTTGAAGTCGGCTGGGCCGTTGGCCTGAAATATACCGACGGTTTCAGCCGCCCTCTTCCCACCGTCCTGACTGTCGGCGCCATGGTGATCAGCCTGGGTCTGCTGGGTCTGGCCATGAAGGATCTGCCGTTGGGCACTGCCTACGCCATCTGGACTGGCGTCGGCGCCGTGGGCACGGTTATCGCCGGGATCATCCTGTTTGGTGAGTCCATGGCGCTGTTCCGCCTGGCCAGCGTTGCGCTGATCATTGCCGGGTTGATCGGCTTGAAAGTTAGCGCCACCTGACAAATGCCCAGCAATGAAAACGCCCGCAATCCGCGGGCGTTTTTTATTCAGCCAGAAAACCTAACGAACCGTGCCACGCAGCTCGCCAACCAGCGCTTGCAACTGCGCTGGCTGCGCGACTTCAACCGCCACCGCCGGCCCGGCCACCAGGGTCACCCGTGACCAGAGACGGTGGAACAATCCCTTGTTCGGATCGCGGCTGAAAAAGCTGCCCCATAAGCCTTGCAAGGCCAATGGAATCACCGGCACCGGTGTCTCTTCCAGTATCCGCGTCAGCCCGCCCCTGAACTCATTGATCTCGCCATCGGCGGTCAACTTGCCTTCCGGGAAGATGCACACCAGCTCACCATCTTTCAGGTACTGGGCGATTCGTTTGAAGGCCTTTTCGTAAATCTGCAGGTCTTCCTGGCGCCCGGCAATCGGAATGGTCCCGGCGGTACGGAAGATGAAGTTCAGCACCGGCAGGTTGTAGATCTTGTAATACATCACAAAGCGAATCGGCCGACGCACTGCGCCACCAATCAGCAAGGCGTCGACGAACGATACGTGATTGCAGACCAGCAACGCTGCGCCCTCATCGGGAATCAGCTCAAGGTTGCGATGCTGCACGCGGTACATGGAATGGCTGAGCAGCCAGATCATGAAACGCATGCTGAATTCGGGAACGATGCTGAAGATGTAGGCGTTTACACCGATGTTCAGCAGCGACACCACCAGAAACAGCTGGGGAATCGACAGCTTGACGATGCTCAGCAGCACAATCGAGACAATCGCCGAAACCACCATGAACAGTGCGTTGAGGATGTTGTTGGCCGCAATCACCCGCGCCCGCTCGTTTTCGGCAGTGCGCGACTGAATCAACGCGTACAGCGGCACGATGTAGAAGCCGCCGAAAATCCCCAACCCAAGAATATCGAACAGCACCCACCACGCATGACCGAAGCCAAGCACTTCGATCCAGCCATGGCCTTCAAGACTTTCCGGGATACCGCCGGAGTGCCACCAGAGCAGCAAACCAAACACCGTCAGGCCAAAAGAGCCAAACGGCACCAGGCCGATCTCGACTTTGCGTCCGGAGAGTTTTTCGCAAAGCATCGAACCCAGCGCGATACCGACCGAGAACACCGTCAGAATCAGCGTCACCACGGTCTCGTCGCCGTGCATCCACTCTTTGGCATAGGCCGGGATCTGCGTCAGATAAATCGCCCCGACAAACCAGAACCACGAGTTGCCGACAATCGAACGCGAGACTGCGGGCGTTTGCCCGAGGCCCAGACGCAAGGTCGCCCAGGACTGACTGAAGATGTTCCAGTTCAGCCGCAGCTCAGGGGTCGCCGCCGCCGCGCGCGGAATGCCGCGACTGGCCAGATAACCGAGCACCGCGACACCGATGATCGCCGTGGAGACAATCGGTGCGTAGTGACTGGACGACATCATGATCCCGGCGCCTATGGTCCCGGCCAGAATCGCCAGGAAGGTGCCCATTTCCACCAGACCGTTACCGCCCACCAGCTCTTCTTCATGCAGGGCCTGCGGCAGGATCGAGTACTTCACCGGGCCGAACAGCGCCGAGTGAGTCCCCATGGCGAACAGCGCCACCAGCATCAGCGACAGGTGATCGAACAGGAATCCGACTGCACCGACCGCCATGATCGCGATTTCACCGAGCTTGATCAGACGAATCAGCGCGTCCTTGGCGAACTTTTCACCGAACTGCCCGGCCAGCGCCGAGAACAGAAAGAACGGCAGGATAAATAGCAGCGCACACAGGTTGACCCAGATCGAACGGTCACCCTCGATGGTCAGCTTGTACAAAATGGCAAGGATCAACGACTGCTTGAAGATGTTGTCGTTGAACGCCCCGAGGGACTGCGTAACAAAAAACGGCAGAAACCGCCGCTTGCGAAGCAAGGTGAACTGCGAAGGGTGGCTCATCTTCCATGTCCCTGTGTGGCTTGGATGCTCTTATTGGAATGTCGTACAGCGATCCAGGCCACAACCTTACCTAAACTTTGCGAATTATTTCGCTAATCCGGCAATACACGGCGAAACAAACAACTCACCGCGCCAGGCGCCTTGAACGGTGCGCTTGGAAACGATCAGCCACATGATCGCCAACGCGACCACCAAGACACTGCCAAAGAGGCTGAAAAAAGTCAGATTCAAGGTGCTCGCCAGCTTCAGCGTGGCCAGCGAGTAGACGCCCAGCGGGAAGGTAAACCCCCACCAACCGAGGTTGAAGGGAATCCCGCCACGCAGGTAACGCAGGGTGATCAGTACCGCTATCAACATCCACCACAAGCCGAAGCCCCACAATGTGATCCCGGCGACCAGGCCCAGCCCGGCGGCAATTTCACCGATTCCTGGCAAGCCGTTGGCGGCGAAAATCGCCGGTGCATCGCTGCCCAGCAACAACATACCCAGCGCCCCGGTACCGATCGGTCCCAGCGCCAGCCAGCTCGACGCGGCCATGTTTTCGTGCGGCAGTTTGTGCAGGGCCATGCGCAGCAGCAGGATGGTCAGGATGCTGAACGCCACCGGCAGCGAGAATGCCCACAGCACGTAGCTGGTAACCAGCACCACCAATTGCGAGTGGGCGTCTGCCAGGTGCGGCGCAAGCAAACCACCGCTGGCCGCCGCGACTTCCGCGGCCACCACCGGCAGCAGCCAGACAGCGGTCATCTGATCGATGCTGTGTTCCTGACGGGTGAACATCATGTACGGGATCAAGACACCACAAGCCAGTGACATGGCGACATCTACCCACCACAGCACCTCGGCCAGGTGCACAACGCCCTCCCCCCAACGCGGCAGGCCGAACAGCAGGAAGCCATTGATGATGGTCGCCAGGCCCATGGGAATGGTGCCGAAAAACATCGAAACCGTGGAGTGGCCGAAAATCCGTCGCGCTTCATCGAAGAAAAACGCCCAGCGCGCGGCGTACAACCCGCTGAACAGCAGAAACAGGAAAATATTGAACATCCACAGGCCTTCAGCGAAGGCATGCAGGCCGGGAATCGACACCGGCAATTGGGCGAGCGCCAGGGCCAGGACCCCGGTGCCCATGGTCGCGGCGAACCAGTTCGGGGTGAACTGCCGAATCGCTTCGCGAGGGTGCTGTAAATGGCTCAAAGGCCGGTTAGCGGTTTTGTTGCTGTTGGGGCATTGCATCGTGAACTCCTGTCCTCGGGTGAGGTAGAGCTCATGGTAGAACTGAATCGAATATCTATATAACGGGTAATTTCTCTAACTGTTATCTGTTTTGCAGATATAGACGTTAAACGCTGCCTTCCGCTTCAACCACCAATACCCGAGCCGCGCCTTGTGGATGAGCAACATGCTCAGTGCCAACCGCTGCATAAAAGATGTCACCAACCTCCAACAGCGCAGCCTGCTCGACGCCGTTCTCCCGATAACGCATCTGCACCTGACCATCGAGCACCACGAACACTTCCTGGCCGTCGTTGACGTGCCATTTGTAGGGCTTATCGGTCCAGTGCAAACGGGTGGTTATGCCGTTCATGCTGGCGATATCCAGCGCCGCCCAGGCGCGGTCACCGGTGAAGGACTTGCTGCGGGTGATCTTCATGAGGTTTCAATCCTTCGAATAGGAACAGAGCGGTTACGATCAGAGCCAAGACTAACGCATGAGCCCAAAGACGTCTTGACCATGCTAGGCCTCGCAAAGTCTGGCCGGCCGCTGACGCATCAATCCCAGCAACGCCCCCAATGACAGCACGATCAATACCGCGCCATAGCCATCAGTGGTGGCGATCAGGCCGAAGGTCCGGGTCAGGTTGCCTGCCAATAGCGACGGCAGGCAGAACGCCAGGTAACTCAGTACGTAGAACGCCGACATCAACCCCGCGCGCTCATGGGGCAAGGCCAGCGGTACCACGCTGCGCAAGGCACCGAGAAAGCCGGCACCAAAACCACTGCCGGCCACCAGAGTGGCGAAGAAAAACAGCGGCAGGCTAGTGCTGTGTACGGCGGTCAGAATCAGCGCGATGCCGATCGCCAACAAGCTCGCGCCCAAGCGCAGGACTTTGTCTGCCGGGCGATTGCGCAACGAGAAGATCATCAACGCGCCACTGACCGTCAACACGGCCACCAAGCCCCCGCCGATCAGGTTCGAAGTCGAGCCGGTCGCCGTACGAACCAGCGATGGCGCCAGTGACAGGAAGAAGCCGCCCACCGCCCAGACCGCCACATTCACCGGCAGCGCCAGCCACAGCGCCCGTCGTGCCTGTGGCGGCACATGCAAGGTCGGGCGCAGCGATGCCCAGGCGCCGGGTAGCCGACTGACACTTTCTGGCAGACGCCAGACGTACAGGGCTTGCAGCAGGAACAGTCCGAACAGAATCCAGTAGGCCAACTGCAACGGTTGCAGCGCGTACTCCGCCAGCAATCCACTGCCCAATGCGCCAAACGCCATGCCCAGAAGCGGCGCAACGCTGTTCACCAGCGGGCCTTGCTGCCGGTCAGTATCGAGCAACGCCGCACCGAGTACGCTGGTGGCCATGCCGGTGGCAAACCCCTGAAGCACCCGCGCAGCGATCAGCCAGGCCACACTGTCGGCATTGATAAACAGCAACATCGCCAGCATATCCAGCAGCAAAGCAGCGAAAATTACCGGCTTGCGTCCCAGATGATCCGACAACGAGCCGACCGTCAGCAGCGCCGCCAGCAAGCTCAAGGCATACACCCCGAAAATCAGCGTCAGGGTCGCCGGAGAGAACTGCAGCGCCTCCTGGTACAAGTGATAAAGCGGCGTTGGCGCACTGGAAGCGGCGAGAAAACTCAGTAAGGTGATCGCCAGGAACACCAGACTGGAACGGTTTGAGACTGAACTGGACATGAGCACACTCCGCAAAAGCTAATTTTTTGCTTTTGCGGAGTGTGCTACCGACTTCGGCTTAAAGCAAATTCTTTGTGTTAAGGTTTGACGCATGGCTATTAAAGAAGGTTTACGCCCGGGCGGTCGTAGTGCTCGGGTGCAGGAGTCGATTCATTCGGCAGTCCGCGAACTCCTCGAAGAGCAGGAGCGTTCAAGCGTGACCGTGCCGCAAATCGCTGCCCGCGCAGGCGTTACGCCGTCGACGATCTACCGACGTTGGGGCGACTTGTCGGCACTCTTGGCCGATGTCGCGCTGGTACGCATGCGTCCTGACAGCGAACCGGCCAACACCGGCAGCCTGCGTAGCGACCTGCGCGCCTGGGCCGAGCAGTATCTGGACGAAATGAGTTCGGAGCCCGGCCGCAACATGATGCGCGACGTGCAATCGAGCGCCACGCCGGGGTATTGCGTGAGCATTATCAGCGGTCAGTTGCAGACGATACTGGACCGCTATCCGAATGAGCCGAAGCCTGGTGTCGACCGACTGATCAACATGGTGGTGGCACCGACGGTGTTCCGTATCCTGTTCGCATCAGTGGCGCTTGAGGTTGAAGAGTTGCATCGGTTGATCGACATCGCACTGGCCCCGTAGCTACCGCGCAAACACGCTACGTATCCACCCTGCGACACCCCGCCGCGCCACGACCTTGGTCGACACTGACTAACCGAAGTGGTCGTGCGAAACTGTCAGACCGGGTTTGCGTCCCGGGTGTCTTTATGCCTGGAGTTACCATGTCGCTGTCCAGCGGGCTGATTGCCGCCGTCGCCCTGGCCTATATGGCCGTCATGTTCGCCATCGCCTTTTACGGTGACCGGCGCAGCGCACCGCTGCCGCCGCGTATGCGTGCCTGGGTGTACAGCCTGTCGCTGGCGGTCTACTGCACCAGCTGGACGTTCTTTGGCGCCGTCGGTCAGGCCGCCGAACAACTCTGGTCGTTTTTGCCGATTTATCTGGGGCCGATCCTGCTGCTGGTGTTCGCGCCGTGGGTCCTGCAAAAAATGGTGATGATCAGCAAACAGGAAAACATCACCTCGATTGCCGACTTCATCGCCGCCCGCTATGGCAAGTCGCAATCGCTGGCGGTGGTGGTGGCGCTGATCTGTCTGGTGGGCGTATTGCCCTACATCGCCTTGCAGCTTAAAGGCATCGTCCTGGGGGTCAACCTGTTGATCGGTGCAGGCCCGGATGCCATGGGCACCCGGGCCCTGGACACAGCGCTGATTGTGTCGCTGGTTCTGGCGCTGTTCACCATCGTCTTCGGCACCCGCAACCTCGATGCCACGGAGCACCACCGTGGCATGGTGCTGGCGATTGCCTTCGAAGCACTGGTCAAGCTGCTCGCCTTCCTCGCCGTCGGCGCCTTCGTCACGTATGGTTTGTACGATGGCTTCAACGACCTGTTCGATCAGGCCATGCTCGCACCACGCCTGGAAGAATACTGGAAAGAAACCGTGAATTGGCCATCGATGGTGGTGCAGACGGGCGTGGCGATGATGGCGATCATCTGCCTGCCCCGACAGTTCCATGTGACCGTGGTGGAGAACATCGAACCGCAGGATTTGCGCCTGGCGAAATGGGTATTCCCGGCTTATCTGGGATTGGCCGCATTGTTCGTGGTACCGATCGCGCTGGCCGGGCAAATGATGCTGCCAAGCTCGGTACTGCCCGACTCCTTCGTGATCAGCCTGCCACTGGCCCAGGCCCATCCGGCACTGGCGCTGCTGGCGTTTATCGGAGGTGCATCGGCCGCTACCGGCATGGTAATCGTTGCCAGCGTGGCGCTGTCGACCATGGTCTCCAACGACATGTTGCTGCCATGGCTGCTGCGCCGAAAAAACGCCGAGCGGCCGTTCGAGGTGTTCCGCTACTGGATGCTCTCGGTGCGTCGGGTGAGCATCGTTGCGATTCTGCTGCTGGCCTATGTTTCCTATCGCCTGCTCGGTTCGACCGCCAGCCTGGCCACCATCGGGCAGATCGCATTTGCCGCCGTGACCCAATTGGCGCCGGCGATGCTCGGCGCGCTGTACTGGAAACAGGCCAACCGCCGCGGGGTATTCGCCGGTCTCGCCGCCGGGACTTTTCTCTGGTTCTACACGTTGATTCTGCCGATCGCCGCCAACAGCCTGGGCTGGTCGCTGCACAGTTTCCCAGGGCTGGGCTGGCTGCACGGCAATCCGCTGAACCTGCCGATTTCCCCGCTGACTCAAGGCGTGGTGTTGTCGCTGGCCGGTAACTTCACCTTGTTCGCCTGGGTGTCGGTGTTGTCCCGCACACGGGTCTCGGAACACTGGCAGGCCGGGCGCTTCATTGGTCAGGAGATCAGCACACGGCCGAGCGCGCGCTCGATGCTGGCGGTGCAAATCGACGATCTGCTGCAACTCGCGGCACGTTTTGTCGGCGAAGAACGGGCACGCCAGAGCTTCATCCGCTTCGCCTACCGCCAAGGCAAAGGTTTCAACCCGAATCAGAATGCCGACGGTGAATGGATTGCCCACACCGAACGCTTGCTCGCCGGTGTACTCGGGGCGTCATCGACCCGCGCCGTCGTAAAAGCCGCTATTGAAGGTCGGGAAATGCAACTCGAGGACGTGGTACGAATCGCCGACGAAGCCTCGGAAGTGCTGCAATTCAACCGCGCCTTGCTGCAAGGCGCGATCGAGAACATTACCCAAGGCATCAGCGTGGTCGACCAGTCGCTGAAGCTGGTGGCCTGGAATCGTCGATACCTTGAACTGTTCAACTACCCGGATGGCCTGATCAGCGTCGGCCGGCCGATTGCCGACATCATTCGCTATAACGCCGAACGCGGCCTGTGCGGCCCCGGCGAGGCGGAAGTCCACGTTGCCCGGCGTCTGCACTGGATGCGCCAGGGGCGCGCCCACACCTCGGAGCGCTTGTTCCCCAATGGCCGGGTAATCGAGCTGATCGGCAATCCAATGCCGGGCGGTGGGTTTGTCATGAGTTTCACCGACATCACCGCGTTTCGCGAAGCCGAGCAAGCGCTGACCGAGGCCAACGAGGGACTGGAGCGACGCGTCGCCGAGCGCACCCATGAACTGTCGCAGTTGAACATCGCGCTGACCGAAGCCAAAGGTACCGCCGAGTCGGCCAACCAGTCGAAAACCCGTTTCCTTGCAGCCGTCAGCCACGACCTGATGCAGCCATTGAACGCCGCACGGCTGTTCTCGGCCGCCCTCTCCCACCAGAACGACGATCTCTCCTGCGAGACCCGGCAACTGGTGCAGCATCTGGACAGTTCGCTACGCTCGGCCGAGGACTTGATCAGTGACCTGCTCGACATCTCGCGCCTGGAAAACGGCAAGATCAACCCGGATCGCAAGCCATTTGCGCTGAATGATTTGTTCGACACCCTCGGCGCCGAATTCAAGGCGCTGGCGCAGGAGCAAGGGCTGAAATTTCGCCTGCGCGGCAGTCGCCTACGGGTCGACAGCGATATCAAATTGCTGCGGCGGATTCTGCAAAACTTCCTGACCAACGCCTTCCGCTACGCCAAAGGCCCTGTGCTGCTGGGCGTACGACACAAGGGCGATCAGCTGTGCCTGGAGGTCTGGGACCGTGGCCCGGGGATTCCTGAAGACAAACGCCAAGTGATCTTCGAGGAGTTCAAGCGCCTCGACAGCCACCAGACCCGCGCCGAAAAAGGTCTGGGCCTGGGTCTGGCGATTGCCGACGGCTTATGCCGGGTGCTGGGTCATCAACTGCAAGTCCGCTCCTGGCCAGGCAAAGGCAGTGTGTTCAGCGTCAGCGTGCCTCTGGCCCACGCTCAAACCAGTGCGCCCGGCACACCTGCCAAACTCAATGGCCGGCTGCCAACAGGCGCGCAGGTGCTGTGTATCGATAACGAAGACAGCATTCTGATCGGCATGAACAGCCTGCTCTCGCGCTGGGGTTGCCAGGTGTATACCGCGCGTAATCGCGATGAGTGCGTCGCACTGCTCAGCGATGGCATGCGCCCGCAACTGGCGTTGGTGGATTACCACCTCGACCATGGCGAAACCGGTACCGAACTCATGGCCTGGCTACGCTCCCAACTCGGCGAGCCGGTACCTGGCGTGGTGATTAGTGCTGACGGGCGACCGGAGATGGTCGCCCAAGTGCATGCAGCAGGCCTGGAATACCTGCCGAAACCGGTGAAACCGGCGGCATTGCGGGCGTTGTTGAGTCGGCATTTGCCGTTGTGATAAAGACAATCTTTTAATTTATTCCGGCAGCTCGGCCAACCCATCGACATCGGTCATCGCCCGCTCCAGCAGATCGGCCGGCAAGCTCTTGCTGGCCCGTGCGCCGAGCAATTTGAGCTGCTCGCTGCGACTGACCAGATTGCCGCGGCCTTCCGTCAGTTTGTTGCGTGCGGCGCTGTAGGCTTTATCCAATTGCTGCAAGCGATTGCCAACCTCGTCCAGATCCTGAATAAACAGCACGAACTTGTCGTACAGCCAGCCCGCGCGCTCGGCGATTTCCCGGGCGTTCTGGCTCTGGCGCTCCTGCTTCCACAGGCTGTCGATGACCCGCAATGTCGCCAGCAAGGTGGTCGGGCTGACGATAACGATATGGCGATCGAACGCTTCCTGAAACAGATTTGGTTCAGCCTGCAATGCCGCGGAAAAAGCCGCCTCGATGGGCACAAAAAGTAATACGAAATCCAGGCTGTGCAGACCGTCCAGGCGCTTATAGTCCTTATCGGACAAGCCCTTGACGTGATTACGCAACGACAGCACATGCTGCCTCAGCGCCGCCTGGCCAATCGCGTCGTCGTCAGCCGCCACGTATTGCTGATAGGCCGTCAGGCTGACCTTGGAGTCGACCACCACCTGCTTGTCGCCCGGCAGATAAATCAGCACGTCGGGCTGGAAGCGCTCGCCATCCGGCCCCTTTAGGCTGACTTGAGTCTGGTACTCGCGGCCCTTCTCCAGGCCCGCGTGTTCCAGCACTCGCTCGAGAATCAACTCGCCCCAGTTGCCTTGGGTTTTCTGCCCCTTGAGGGCTCGCGTGAGGTTGGTCGCCTCGTCGCTCAAACGCAGGTTCAGTTGTTGCAGGCGCTCCAGTTCCTTGGCCAGCGAGAAGCGCTCGCGAGCTTCAGCCTGATAACTTTCCTCGACGCGTTTTTCGAAGGATTGAATGCGCTCTTTCAGTGGGTCGAGCAATTGACCCAAACGCTGCTGGCTGGTTTCGGCAAAGCGCTGCTCACGCTCATCGAAGATTTTCCCGGCGAGCTCGGCGAACTGCGCCCGCAGCTCATCCCGCGAGCCTTGCAGGTCGCTCAGGCGTTGCTGATGGCTTTCCTGCTGCTCACGCAGCTCGGCATTCAACGAGGCGGCCTGAGCGTCCAGTCGCCGCAACTCGGCCTCTTTACTGCTGCGCTCGAGGTTCCAGGCATGGGCCGCATCACGAGCGTTGTCGCGCTCGATCTGCAACAGCTCGACTTCACGGCGCACGGCAGCCAGATCGGCTTGCTTGGCGGCATTGGCCTGACTCAGGTCGCTGATTTCATCACGGCAGGCATCGAGTTGCGCATTAAGCCCGTCTTGCGCCAGTTGTGCAGTACCCAAGCGCTCTTCAAGCAGCGACAGCTCGGACTGCGCGGTGCTCAGGCGCCGCTGTAGCTGCCACGCCAGCATCAATAACGGTAGCGCAGCACCCGCCAGACCGAGCAACACACTGGTCACGTCCATAGCCATGACGACTCCTGCCGATGAATTAAAGCGCGAAGGTTAACCAAGCCGTCGGGGCTTGGACAGCTCAGTCTTCGATCTGACCGAGTTCCTGCCGGGCACGTCGGTCGCCGGCACGCGCGGCCTGACGCAGCAGGTCCTGGCCAATGCGCCGATCCCGGGCATTGCCGCATTCGCGGCACATCAATAGCCCCAGACGACTTTGCGCAGCCACCACCCCTTCACGGGCTGGAGCCTTGAGCAAACGCCCGGCGAAATGTTTGATGTTGGGGTTATCGCCCAGGCGTGGGCTGTCGAGCAACCATTCGGCGACTCGAATCGAAAAGCGCTTGGGCGGAGTGACACCTGAGGTGATGGAAGTAATAGAGGTTGGTACTGAGCGAAACTTCATAAAGCACTGCGGGACGAATCGGAAGGCGCGCCACTCTACTCTTTTTTTCGTACGGGTAAAGTCGAAAAAAGCCTGCACGCCCGTCCTAGAGCAAGCGCTTGGGACAATCCACAGAAGCTGTGGATAACTCAGTGGACAACCCACCCTGAACTCGCCAGAAGCCCTGTGGAATGGGGCTCGCAGTCAAACTGACGATTTTTTCACCAGTAAAAAAAAGCGATGTTTTTCATTGACTTAAATTTCCATTACAGGCACCCACTGCGCTTGAAGGTGAAATGACAACCGGGTGACAGCCCACGCAACTAATGTGCACAAGTCCCTTCGAGGTGGTTATATCACCGCCCTTTTTTCGTGCGCTTTGCAGTCAATCAGTCACAGTGAGCCTCACTGTACCTGCGTTTCAAGCGAGGTGATGGCTCATGCCACTGGACGCCCGGTGACCCAATTGTGTGCTTTACTGTTGCCGCGACGTTTTACCCCCGACGGCAAATGCCCAAGGCACGGCAAATTCCCGCCAGCGAGCAGAGCGGTTCAAGCATGAGTAAAAGTTTTTTGCCTAACACACTTCCTTTCTCGAATTCAATCCGTTACTATCCGCGCCGTTAGTACCAAGCTGAAAGTCAATTCTGGTCGAACAACTCCTGCGGTATACCTTCCCTAAAGAGAAGCCTCTACCGACATCACGGGACCGACCACCTCGATGGTTTCCAGGTAATGCTTGCGACAACACTGCCTTTGAATTGAAAGCAAAGGGTGTTGCGAAGCTCACTTACTCTGACCGAACCAACCTGCAAATTGATCAGGATCTTCACCCCGGGCCCAGAACCTTTGCCCTTGATGTGTTGCCTGCCCTCCTAAGTACCTACCTGCCGGCCCAAGCGCGCAAAAATCATAGCGCTTCAACTGGCTGCTTTGTTCCAGTCGGGTTCTTCGTTCGATCAATGGTGATCGTCGTTACTGGAACGTTTTAACGTTGCACGGTTCTTATCCGTGTCATTTGTAGGAACACCCAATAACCATGTCTACTCAAATCCACACTCAGGATGCCATCCGCACCCTAACCAACGCTTTTGCTCCAATGAACTGCCTGATCATGGCTGCTCGCAAAGGCTGCTTCAGCTTCACCCTGGTCAATGAACACGGCATCGCTCGTCACAGCGAACGCCTGTACCCCGATCAATACTCCAGCGCCGAGCCGCTGCAGGCCGTGATCGAGCGTACCCGTCAGGCACTGGTTGCCTGAAACACCAGAAAAGCTGAAAACCTCAAAAGCCCTGCTTAAAAAGTAGGGCTTTTTATTGCCTGATATTTCTCCGCACGCTGTATCGGCTTAAGTACCAAGCGATATAACGGTTATAACTCGGTGCCGGAAATATTTTAAAAACAGGCCTTTACGGCACGAATATGACACTACACTTCAACTCAAGCGGCTTGATCCGCTTCCGGCGATCCTGAGTCGATCCACCGCTGCCAAGCCCCACCCGTCAGGAATCGCCGCCCACTTCACGTTTCGAGGGCTTTATGGGTATCGCCGCCAGCGAACTGTGCCGTTATGTGATCCGTCCGACGCTGATTTACCTCGGACGCCACAGCACGATTGCCGAATCCCTGCTACTGGGTGTTGCAGCCAGTCAGTCCGCTCTTGGTTCCGCCCTGCATGACCGCCGCGGGCATGGCCTGTACCGAATTGCCGAACCTCGTCACCAGGCGCTTTGGGATCACTATCTGGCGCTGGACCCGGAACGCGCCAGCCTGGTTCGCGGCCTGGCCAGTCAGCATGCATTTCTCAGCGGTCCGCACCTCGAACTGACCGTCAACCTGCGTTACGCCACCGCCATCGCCTGGCTATTAATAGAAGAACAGAATACCCCGCTCCCCGAAGCCGATGACCTGCTGGGCATGGCCCGAATCTGGCGCCAGACCTTCCAGCCGCAAGGTCGTCTGCGTGACTTCACCTGCGCCTGGCAAACCTGTGTATCACCGCTGAATCAGATCGCCTGTTAACCGGGCAATTTGCAAGATCGCGCATATAGACGCGAATTTGGTCTGATTGTCCTACAAAAGCGCTCTATCTCAAGCGATACAGCCTATAGCGCTGGGACGAAAATGTTGGTAATTTTCGGCCCGGTGATCATCAGGAGTTCTAATAATGAAAAAAGTAATACTCAAAACCACCCTTAGCCTTGCCGTTACCTTGGCATCCACCCAGATCTTCGCAAGTGGCTTTGCCCTCAACGAACAGAGCATCAGCGGGATGGGGACTGGTTTTGCGGGACGCTCTTCATCTGCCGATGATGCAAGTACTGTATTTGGCAACCCTGCCGGCATGTCGCGAATCAAGCGCCAGGAAGTTACTGGCGGACTGGCAGCTATCGATGCCTCGAGCGATATCAAAGACGCCCATGGCGCCCATCCGGGTACCAACAAGGGCGACATGGTGCCATTCACAGCCGTTCCGATGGGCTATTACGTCAAGCCGATCGATGATCACTGGGCATTCGGCCTCGGTGTCTATGCACCTTTTGGTCTGATTACCAACTACGAAAGTGGCTTCCAGGGTGGCGGTTTCGGCAGCAAGAGTGAAGTCAAGGTTGTGACCTTCCAACCTACCGTCAGCTATGCCTTCAACGACAGAGTATCGATCGGCTTCGGCCCGACCATTAACCGTATTGGCGGCACTCTCGAGTCGGATGTACCTCTTTTTGGCGACACCCACGTCAAGATCAAAGGGGACGATACCGCTCTGGGCTACAACTTCGGGGTTCTGGTACAAGCCACCGACACGACTCGCGTCGGCCTGACCTATCACTCGAAAGTGAAATACAAGCTTGAAGGTCATACCGATATCACCGCAGGCGCCAATGCTCCTTCCGCCTTCCTGCAAAGCAATCGATACGACGCTTCGCTGAAAATCGAAACGCCTGAATCGGTCGACTTCTCCGTAACGCAACAGCTGACGGATGCGTGGACCGTGTATGCAGGTTCCACCTGGACCCGCTGGAGCCGCCTGAAAGACATCACCGTCAATAACGAAGGCGTCACTGCGGCACAGGGCGGTGTATTGTCCCCAGCCCTGTTCGGCACCATCAAGGAAGAGCAGAACTGGCACAATACCTGGGCCTACGCCATCGGTACTTCCTACCAGTTGAACAAGCAGTGGGTATTGCGCACTGGCCTGACCTTTGACCAGTCGCCTACCAACAATACTGACCGTTCGCCACGCATTCCTACCGGTGACCGCACAATCTTCAGCCTTGGTGCTGGCTACAACGTCACCGATGATCTGACCATCGACGTCGCCTACTCCTATCTCAAGGAAGAAGCTGTCACGGTGAATCACTCCAACGCAGTAGACAGCTATAGCGCCAAGTACGAAAACAGCGCCAACGGTTTTGGTGTCGGCGCGACCTACCGCTTCTGATTCACGGCGAGCCTGAACAGCCCACCGGCTGAATTGAAAAAGCCCCGCTCTCTTGCACAGAGGCGGGGCTTTTTAGTGGGCGCTGACTCAGCAAGCACCCATACCGAGTTGCATCAGTGCCAACCCTCCCTGATGCCAGCCCCACCAGGCCAGCGCCAACAACAGCGCGACAGCACCGACAGCGGCGAACCAGGCTGCGATCCTGCTCATGCCGCACTCACCTGAGCTTGCAACCGTGCCACGGGACGCTCGCGTACAGGCCAGTTCAAGACTGCCGCCAACAGACTGAGGAGAATCGCCACCTGCCAGATCAAGTCATAGTTGCCTGTTCGATCATAAACCACCCCACCCAGCCAGCCGCCAAGGAACGAGCCCAACTGGTGAAAGAGGAAAACGATACCACCGAGCATAGAGAGGTTTCGTACACCAAACAGCGTCGCTACCGTGCCGTTGGTCAAAGGCACTGTCGACAACCAGAGAAACCCCATGGCCATGCCAAACAGATAAGCACTGGTTTGCGTCACGGGCGCCCAGATGAACAGACCGATCACTACCGCTCGCAGCAGGTAGAGCCCCGTCAACAGACGCGGTTTGGAGATGCGCCCACCGAGCCAGCCGGCGGTGTAAGTACCGAAGATATTGAACAGGCCAATCAACGCCAGCACCGTGGTACCGACGCTGGCAGGCAGATGCTGGTCGACCAGATAGGCCGGCAAATGCACACCGATAAACACCACCTGGAAACCACAGACAAAAAAACCGAACGCCAGCAACCAGAAGCCCGAGTGCGAACACGCCTCGCGCAGGGCCTCGGACAGGGTTTGCTCATGACCGAGCACGGGCAGCGGTTTGTCCTTGAGCATGCTCACCAGTGGCACAATCAATGCCACCAGCATTCCCAGCACCAGCAGCGCGGTTGACCAACCGAGCCAGCCGATCAACCCCAGCGTGCCCGGTAACATGGCGAACTGGCCGAAGGAGCCTGCAGCACTGGCGACGCCCATGCCCATGCTGCGTTTCTCCGGCGGCAAGGCACGCCCTACCACGCCAAGAATCACCGAGAACGAAGTACCGGACAGACCAAGACCGATCAACAAGCCAGCGCTCAACGACAGCGACAAGGCTGAATCGGACAAACCCATGAACACCAAACCCACGGCGTACAGCACGCCACCGACCAGCACCACTTTCGCCGCGCCGAAACGGTCCGCCAAGGCCCCCGTAAATGGCTGCGCCAGCCCCCAGATCAGGTTCTGCAGGGCGATGGCAAAGGCGAACACTTCCCGCCCCCAGCCGAACTGCGCGCTCATCGGCGGCAAAAACAGCCCGAAGCCATGCCTCACGCCAAGCGACAGCGCAAGAATCAGTGCGCTTCCAAGTAGAACCCAACCGCTGGTACGCCACATCGATGTCATTCTTATTCTCCGGTAGCGGGTATATACCCGCTTAAGTTCGGGCTTATGCTCGGAAAAGTCCGCCGCCTCAGGCGAGTTCATCCAGCAAGGCCAGCAAGGTTGCACGTTTCTCTGCGCCCAGACGATCAATCAGCCGCTGCTGCGCCGCTTCCCAGGCCGGCAAGGCCGCCGCCAGGCGTTCACGCCCGGTTTCGGTCAGTTGCACGATGCGATTGCGCTGATCTTCACCCTCGACCAGCATCACCAACCCCTCCCCCTCGAGCACCCGCAGATTACGCCCCAGCGTACTGCGATCCAGGCCCATGGCTTCCGCCAGGGTGGAAATGCTCGGTTGATCGAGGCGCTGCAAATTGCACAGCAAGGAATACTGCGCAACGTTGATTCCGAAGCCGTCGAGGGCGCCGTCGTAATGCCTGCTGACGCCACGAGCGGCGCGACGCAGGTTGGTGCATAAACATTGAGAGGCAAGCATGGTGCGTGTATATACCCGCGATAAAGTTAAAGCAAGTTTGATTATCAAACGGCCGTTAGGCCGCGCATGTTGAAGGTTACTCTCAGAGCAGCACCAAACCCACCAGCACCGCCGTTTCCAGCAGCTCCAGCAACGCCCCTGCCGTATCGCCGGTGGTCCCGCCCAGACGCCGCAACATCACCTGGCGCAACCAGAAGAACATCAGAGCCGCCAGCACCAGTGCAACAACACCGCTCCAGCCGCCGATCAGCACGCACGCCAGCGCGCTGAGCAACAACACCTGCTGACCGGTCTTGCGCGGCAGATGATCGGCCAGCGCCTGTCCCAGGCCGCCGGCGCGCACATACGGCGTGTTCAGAAACAGCCCCAGCAAGGCACTGCGACCGATCACCGGCGCGAGGATCAACCCGGCCATGGAGTGCTGTTCAATCAACGCCAGTAACGCGGTGAACTTGAGCAACAGCACCAACACCAGCGTCACCACCGCGATCGGCCCACTGCGCGGGTCCTTCATGATGCTCAAGGTGCGTTCGCGATCACCAAAACCACCAAGCCAGGCGTCAGCGCTGTCGGCCAGACCGTCGAGGTGCAAACCACCGCTGAGCATCACCCAGACACTCAACAGCAACGCCGCATGCAACAACGCGGGCGTACCTTGCAACAGCCCATTCAGCGCCCACAACAGCCCGCCAAACAGCAGCCCCACCAATGGATAAAACAGCAGCGAGCGCCCAAGCTCCTGAGGCGCCGGCATGCCTGGCAGACGAATCGGCAAGCTGCTGAGAAACTGCAAGGCGATCCAGAACGGCGACATGTTCAACCCTCTTCCCTGAGCACGACATCAGCCTCGACGCGCAACGAAAACAGCGCACCATGACCGACTTCAACGTTGAGCAATTGCTCGCGCGGCAATCCGCGTGCGCGGGCCAGCAACAGACGCATGACCCCACCGTGACTGATCAGCAACACCCGCTCGCCGGCATAGACCTGATGCAAACGCTCGACAGCCGCCAGCACCCGTGCGGAAAACGCAGTCACCGGCTCACCTTCCGGCGGCGTGAACCCGTAGGGATCGGCCCAAAACCTGCCTAATGCTTCGGCGTCGGTTTCCATCAGCGCGGCTGCACTCTGCCCTTCCCAGGCGCCGAAGTGCAGCTCTTGCAGATCCTTGTCCAGCACCACCGGCAAGTTCAACCGCTCAGCCAGTTCCTCGGCAAAACGCGCGCAGCGTTGCAGCGGCGAGCTGACCAGGCGATCCCACGGACCTTGATCAATCACCGCCGCGCGCATCTGCTCCCAGCCTCTGGCGGTCAGCGCGTCATCCAGGCTACCGCGCAAACCGCCACCGAGTTCGGTTTCACCATGGCGCAGCAGATCCAGACGCAACGTCATGCCGGGCGATCGGCCACAGCCGCTTCAGCGAAGGTCGCCATCTGCCCGTGCAGGTCGCAGGCCAGACGCAGCAATGGCACCGCCAGAGCAGCACCACTGCCCTCGCCCAGTCGCAAGCCGAGATCCAGCAAAGGCTCGGCATTCAAAGTTTCCAGGACATGCCGATGGCCCGGTTCAGCCCCGCGATGAGCAAACAGCAACCACTCGCGGCACGCCGGATTCAGGCGCACCGCGACCAAGGCTGCCACGCTGCAAATAAAGCCATCGACCAGCACCGCCAAACCTTCCTGCGCGCAGGCCAAATAGGCACCGACCAACGCAGCGATTTCAAAACCGCCGAGGTTGAACAATGTCTGCAACACGTCGCCACGCTGAGCGGCATGCAACGTCAGAGCGCGCTCAATCACCTGGGCTTTATGGCTGACACCCGCCGCGCTCAAACCGGTGCCTGGCCCAGTCAGATGCGCCACCGGGCAATCGAGCAATGCACAGGCCACAGCGCTGGCGGCGGTGGTATTGCCGATGCCCATCTCGCCACCGATAAACAGCTCGGAGCCTTCAGCAATCGCCCGCAACACGCTGTCACGGCCAGCCTGCAAGGCTTGCTCGCCCTGGATTTGCGTCATCGCCGGGCCGTGAACGAAGTTCGCAGTGCCCGGACCGATGTGCAGATGGCGCACGCCCAGCAAATTCAACGAAGGCGTGACGGTGCCGAGATCGACCACTTCCAGCCGCGCTTCAAGTTGCCGCGCCAATACGCTGATCGCCGCGCCACCACTGACAAAGTTGTGCAGCATCTGCCCGGTGACTTCCTGCGGGAACGCCGAAACACCTTCGGCGACCACCCCGTGATCACCGGCAAAAATCGCAATCCACAGCTGATTCAGGCTCGGTTTGACCCGCCCCTGCAACCCTGCCAGTTGCACCGCTACCGATTCCAGCTGCCCAAGGGAGCCCGCTGGTTTGGTCAGTTGCTGCTGTCGGGCCGTTGCTTGTTCATGCGCTTGCGCATTGATCGGTTTGCACGGGTTCAACCACCAGGAATGAGTCATAACGCAGTACCTTTCAAAGTCAGGGGCAGGCCGGCGACGGTCAATACAACACGCTGACAGCGCTCAGCCAGGGCTTGATGCAACCAACCGGCTTCATCGACATAGCGGCGAGTCAATTCGCCCAGCGGCACGACACCCAGACCGGTCTCGTTGCTGACAAAAACAATTTCTCCCGGCAGTGATGCCAGGCACCCCAGCAGGGCTTCACGCTCATGCGCCAGACGCTCGGGATCTTCCAGCATCAGCAGATTGGTCAGCCACAAGGTCAGGCAATCCACCAGCAGGCAACGCTCGGCGCTGGCATTTTCGCGTAGCACCCGGGCCAGTTCCAGCGGCTCTTCAATGAGCGCCCATTCAGGCGGACGGCGCTCGCGATGATGGGCCACGCGGGCATTCATTTCGCCATCCAGCGGCTGGCTGGTGGCAATGTACGTCACCGCCAGAGCGCTTTCGCTGGCGAGCTTTTCAGCCAGACGGCTTTTACCGGAGCGGGCGCCGCCGAGGATCAGTTGCAACATGATTGAAATCCCTTAGAGCCCACAAAGTTCGCGTAAATAGCCCGTATCAAGATGCTTTTCCACCAAATCCGCCAACCGCTCGATATCGCGCTCGCGCAAGGCGTGGTAATCGACTTCCTGTACGTCCTGCAAACCGGCCCAGCGCAACAGCGCGCTGCATGCCGCCGGGGATTCGAACAGGCCGTGCAAATACGTGCCGAGCACCTGTCCGTCAGCACTTCGGGCTCCATCGTTGCGACCGTCATCCAGCAACACCGCCGCCTGCTCCAAAGCAATACCGGTGGTAACCCCGGCGTGAATTTCATAACCGCTGACTTCAGCGTTTTCCAACGCCAGATGTCCGCGCACATTGCGCAGCTGCTTCTCTTCTTCGAGCACGGTTTCGAAAGCCAGCAAACCAAGACCAGTACTGGAGCCCGCCGCGCCTTCCAACCCCAGAGGGTCGTGCACGTGCTCGCCGAGCATTTGCAGGCCACCACAAATGCCGAGCAGCTTGCCGCCGTAACGCAAATGGCGGGTAATGGCCGCGTCCCAGCCGTTGGCGCGCAAGTAGTGCAGGTCGCTGCGCACGCTCTTCGAGCCCGGCAAGATGATCAGGTCGGCAGGCGGAATCGACTGACCCGGCCCGATGAATTGCAGATCGACCTGAGGATGCAGACGCAGCGGATCGAAGTCGGTGTGGTTGCTGATACGCGGTAACACCGGCACCACCACGTTGAGCACCCGGTCGGCTTTATCGGCCTGGCGCTGATCGATGCCGTCTTCGGCTTCCAGATGCAAATCCATGACATACGGCAGCACGCCGATCACCGGTTTGCCGGTGCGTTCTTCCAGCCAGTCGAGGCCTGGCTGCAGCAAGGCGATATCGCCGCGAAAACGGTTGATGATGAAGCCTTTGACCCGCGCCTGCTCAGTGGCTGACAGCAACTCCAGCGTGCCCACCAAATGCGCGAATACCCCGCCGCGGTTGATGTCGGCGATCAGCACCACCGGACAATCCACCACTTCGGCGAACCCCATGTTGGCAATGTCGCCGGCACGCAGATTGATCTCGGCCGGTGAACCGGCGCCTTCGACCATCACCACCTGATAGGCTGCACTCAAACGTTCGTGAGAGGCGAGCACCGCTTGCATGGCGATGGCTTTGTAGTCGTGATAGGCGACTGCGTTCATGGTGGTCACGGCACGTCCGTGAATGATCACTTGTGCGCCGGTATCGCTATTCGGCTTGAGCAGCACCGGGTTCATGTCGGTGTGTGGCTCAAGGTTGGCCGCCTGGGCCTGCACGGCTTGAGCGCGGCCGATTTCGCCACCGTCGGCGGTTACCGCGCTGTTGAGTGCCATGTTCTGCGGCTTGAACGGCACCACGCGAACACCCTGGCGCGTCAGCCAGCGGCACAACGCGGTGACCAGGGTGCTTTTGCCGGCATCCGAGGTGGTGCCTTGCACCATCAGCGTGGTCATGGGGTTTCCTTGGCGTAGGCTTCGAAAGCCTGCTCGAGACGCTGCCAATCGGCGTCATCGGCCGGCAAACCGAACCGCAGGCTGCTGTTATGGGTGAACAGGCGCAGCAAGATGCCGCGCCGGGCCATGAATTCGTGCAAGTGCTCTGCGCGCTCGGTGATCAGCCATTGAAACAACGCACAACCACCGTGCGGCTTGAAGCCATGACGTTCGAGAACCTCAGCCAGACGCTGACTCGCTTCTTCACTGCGCAGACGCTGGCGAGCATGACCTTGGGTGTCACGCAAACAGACCTGACCCAATACCCGGGTCGGCCCGCTGACCGCCCAAGGACCGACCTGCTCGGCGAGCAGTTTGAGCAACTTGCGCTCAGCCAGCACAAAACCCAATCGCACCCCGGCCAGGCCGAAAAACTTGCCGAACGAACGCAGGACGATCAAGCCGACCTGATCGGTATAAGACGACAGGCTCAGCTGCGGGGTGTTGTCCATGAACGCTTCGTCAACCACCAGCCAGCCACCGCGCTGCGCCAGCCGTGCATGCCAGTCGAGCAGACGTTCCGGGGTCAGACTCAGGCCGGTGGGATTGTTCGGGTTAACCACTACCAGTACGTCGAGGCTATCGAGGAAAAAGTCGACTTCCTGCTCCAGCACTTCACGCACGACGTAGCCGTTGCGACGCCAGGCTTCGGCATGCTCGGCATAACATGGCGAGAGCACGCCGACTTTGCCGGCGCGACGCAGGCGTGGCAGCAACTGGATAGCCGCCTGGGAACCCGCGACCGGCAGCACCTGCGAGGCGCCGTAGTATTCGCGTGCAGCCTGCTCCAGGCCGTCATCGGTTTCCGGCAAGCGTGCCCAGGCCCGTAACGGGATGTCCGGGATCGCCCACGGCCAAGGTGCCAGACCGCTGGACAAGTCGAGCCAATCGGTTTCGGCGATGCCGTACTGCAACGCCGCCTTGCGCAAGCGGCCACCGTGCTCAAGCATAAAACTCGGCTCCCACACAGAGAATCAGCAACCAAAGCCATACCCCACGCTGAACCAGTTGCCAGCCGCGATCGATGGAGTTGGCGTCTGCCGGCACACCTTCACCCAGTTGTGGACGCTGATGCAGTTCACCGTGATAGATCGCCGCCCCGCCCAACTCGACGCCCAGCGCACCCGTGCCAGCGGCCATCACCGGCCCGGCGTTCGGGCTGTCCCAGGTCGGCCCCTGGGTGCGCCAGCATTTGAGTGCCAAACGGGTTTTGCCCAGCAGCGCGTAAGTCAATGCCACCAGACGCGCTGGAATATAGTTGAGCACATCGTCGATTTTCGCCGCCGCCCAGCCGAAGCGCTCAAAGCGCTCATTGCGATAACCCCACATGGCGTCCAGGGTATTGCTCAGTCGATAGAGCACCACGCCCGGCGCACCCGCGACGGCAAACCAGAACAGCGCGGCGAATACCGCGTCGCTACCATTTTCCAGAACCGATTCGGTGGCGGCACGGGCCACTTCGGTCGAGTCCAGCTCACTGGTCTGACGGCTGACCAGATAGCCGACATGCTTGCGTGCTTCATCCAGGTCGTCGCTGCGCAGGGCCTGAGCCACCGGTTCGACATGCTCACCGAGGCTGCGCAGACCGAGGGCGCAATACAACGCGAGAATCTCGACGATCCAGCCTAAATAAGGCAGCCAGGACAATGCAGTGATCAACAGGGTCAGCGGCAGTACGGCAATTACCCAGGCCGTAACGCCGTGACTGCGCCAGCCACGGCCGGCGGAGTTGAAACGTTGCTCGACACGATCGGCAAAACGGCCGAACGCCACCAGCGGATGCCAGCGCTTGGGTTCGCCCAGCAGCGCATCCAGTGCTACGCCGGCGACACTCAGCAACGCCACACTCATTGACTCACTCCCCAAAAATTCTCGTACAACAGTTCACTTAGCGGACGCGCCTGCGCCCAGCCTTCAAGGACCAACATCGGCGCCGGGTAAAACTCCTTGACCGGTCCCAGGCACAACACCGCCAGCGGCTTGGCCCCCGGCGGCAGTCCGAGCAGATCCGCCAAGGCTTGCGGTTCGAACAACGAGACCCAGCCCATGCCCAGACCTTCGGCACGCGACGCCAGCCAAAGATTCTGGATCGCGCAGGACAACGACGCCATGTCCATTTCCGGCAAAGTCCGACGGCCAAAGATATGCCGCGCGCGATCATCCATCAGCGCGGCGACCAGTACTTCGGCGCAGTCGTTGATGCCTTCGACTTTCAGCTTCATGAATTCGTCGGAGCGTTCGCCCAGCGCCTCGGCGGTGCGTACTCGCTCCTCTTCCACCAGTTGCTGGATCCTGCCGCGTAACGCTCGGTCGCTGATGCGGATGAACCGCCAGGGCTGCATCAAACCGACACTTGGCGCCCGATGCGCCGCTTCGAGCAACCGCCGAAGCAGTTCGGGCTCGACGCTGCCACCACTGAAGTGACGCATGTCGCGACGCTCGGCAATCGCGCGATACACCGCTTCGCGCTCGGCCTCGGAAAATGCGTTGTCGGTCATGGCCTCTTCGCGGGCGAGCCCGCCCCTACAAGATTCAGGTCTGGCGCAAACAGCGCGGCGATCGCGGATGGATTGGACGGGAAATAAAAATGCACATAAGACGCCGTCATCCGCCCGTCACGGTAAACCGCCTCGGCACCGCGCCCGCCGTTAGGGCTCAGGCCGCGAGCGATCGGCTCAAGCTCGGTGCTGGTCAATGAATGGTGGTACGTGTGGCCGCGCAACGCGCCTTCAGGTAATTCGACCGCTTGCAGGGCCAACGCGGCCAGACGCTTTTGCATCACCGCATCACCGGCCAGCAGTCCAAGCAACTCAGCGCGCGTACCATCGACATCGGTCAGTGAGTCGAGCAGATACAACATGCCGCCGCATTCGGCCAGCAACGGCTTGCCAGCGGCGTGGTGCTCGCGAATGGCATCGAGCATTGTGCGGTTTTCAGCCAATGCCACATGGTGCAACTCCGGATAACCGCCAGGCAGATACAGGCTGTCGGCTTCAGGTACTTCACGGTCATGGATCGGCGAGAAGAATCGCAACTCGGCGCCCATCGCCCGCAACAAGTCGAGGCTCGCGCCATACGTGAAGGCAAACGCTTCATCGCGAGCCACGGCAATTCGCACACCGGCCAACAGTGGCTCGGCAGCAATCACGTCAGGTGCAGCGAACTCGACGGCAGGCGGCAATGCTACTTCGCAGCTGCTGGCCAACGCTTCGGCGGCTGCGTCGAGGCGCAGATCGAGGTCATTCAATTCACTGGCCTGGACCAGCCCCAGGTGACGGCTAGGCAATTCGATTCCGGTTTCCCGGGACAAGGCGCCGTACCAGCGCAAGCCTTCAGTGAGGCTGCCTTCGAGCAATTGCGCGTGACGCAAGGTGCCGACGCGGTTGGCCAAGACACCGGCAAACGGCAAGTCCGGCTGATAACGTGCGAGCCCCAACGCCAGCGCGCCGAAGGTCTGAGCCATGGCGGTGCCATCGATCACGCCCAGCACCGGCACACCGAAATGCCGCGCCAGATCGGCGCTGGACGGCGTGCCATCGAACAGGCCCATGACACCTTCGATCAAAATCAGATCAGCCTCAGCGGCGGCTTCCCACAACAGCCGACGACTTTCCTGCTCGCCGACCATCCACATGTCCAATTGATAGACGGGTGCACCACTGGCGCGCTCGAGAATCATCGGATCGAGAAAGTCCGGGCCGCATTTGAACACCCGGACCTTGCGCCCCTGATTGCGGTGCAAACGGGCCAGCGCGGCGGTGACAGTGGTCTTGCCCTGACCGGAAGCCGGCGCGGCAATCAGTACCGCCGGGCAAAAGCGAGGCTCACTCACAGCTCAACGCCTTTCTGCGCTTTGATCCCGGCCTGGAAAGCATGCTTGATCATGCCCATTTCGGTGACGGTGTCGGCCAGTTCGATCATTTCCGGCTTGGCGCCACGACCGGTGACCACCACGTGTTGCATCGGCGGACGCGCCTGCAAGTCGCTGAGCACCTGATCGAGGTCCAGATAACCGTGCTTGAGGGCGATATTCAGTTCATCGAGCACCACCAGACCAATGGTCGGGTCACGCAGCAATTCGCGGGAGACCTCCCATGCGGCCTCGGCGGCGGCGATATCGCGCTGGCGATCCTGGGTTTCCCAGGTGAAACCTTCGCCCATCACGTGGAAGCGCACTTGTTCCGGGAAGCGCCGGAAGAACAGCTCCTCGCCGGTACTGCTGCGCCCCTTGATGAACTGCACCACGCCGCACTGCATGCCGTGGCCCATCGCCCGGGCGAGCATGCCGAACGCAGAACTGCTTTTGCCCTTGCCGTTGCCGGACAGGACCAGCAGCAAGCCGCATTCATTCGGCGAGTTGGCAATGCGCTCATCGATCACGGCTTTCTTGCGCAGCATGCGTGCCAGATGGCGTTCGTCACGATCGGGGGAATCAGTCATGGGGGAGCTCTCCGTTGAGGCTGGATAACGGCGGGCAGGCATAGAAATAGACGGCAAGAAGCCTGGCATCGCCCACCGTGATGCCGCTGGATGGATCAGGCCGGTCTCCGGGCTCATGAGCGGCTGACGCCTGACTGCGCGCCTTCCCATATCGACCTTCGACACAGTGGCTCAAAGCGCAGCTTTTACTCATTTACCGTTGCGGGGGCAGCGCCGGGATCGTCGCCCGCTCTGTCAAAGAACGCGCCCTCACCGGCTTCCCTGTTTCACTCGGTCGACCACTGGGTCACAGAGCACCTGAAACAAGTCGCGAAGGTTAGAGGGTTGGGGGTGGAGCGTCAATTAAAGCCGGGGGCTCATCGATGGATTGAAACCGACCCCGATCAATAAACTGGCGCCAATCTTGTGCCACACTGAAAGCAGTGATATCAAAGAGCCACAACCTTACATTACAAGAACAAAGAGGGGGCAACATGCAAGGCATGATCATCAGTAACCCGAAGCTGGAATTCCTGCGCCCGGTACTGGAACGCTGGTTCGAGTGCATCGACCGTTACAACGCGGTACGCGGCGATAACGAAAGCCCTTACTGGTTTGACGAACGCGCCAACCTGAGCCTGTTTTCCGCGGCGGCGTGGATGGCTGAAATGGTCACCCTTGAACAGACTCCGACAAAAAAGCAGATTGAGGAAGGCGAACGCAATGGCCGCGCCGATCTGTTTATCGCCAGCAAAGAAGAGCGCGTCTACCTTCAAGCCACGCAACGCTGGCCGCGAGTCAACAACCTGAATCTGACCCAGGCCTTGCTCGATGCCGTGAGCGATGCTAAAAAAATCAGCTACGCCAGCGACCTGAAGCTCGGCTGCCTGTTCGTCGCCCCACAAAAAGCCCAGCACAGCCCTACGCCGGAAGAACTCCAGGACATGGTCGACGACCTGCAAAAGGAACACACCTGCGCCGTGGCCTGGTACTTTCCCTACGCCTATCGCAAATTGCACAACGAAGCCGGCAACTACCATCCGGGCATCGCACTCTTGCTTAAAGAGGCCCGCGGCTGACAGGTTGAACCTTACACCGATCCGTGGCTAGCGCTTGCGGCACAAGGTCAGACCATCGCCCAGCGGCAACAACGACAGATCGACACGCGAGTCATCCTTCAAGGCACGATTAAGCGCCTGGATGGCTCGGGTGTCTTCGCTCGCAGGGTTCACTTCCAGTACTCGCCCACTCCACAGCGTGTTGTCGAATACCGCCAACCCGCCGCTTCGCAGCAGCCGCAAAGCGCTTTCCAGATAAGCCGGATAGTTGGCCTTGTCGGCATCGATGAAGATCAGATCGAAGCAACCGCCCTGCCCTTGCTGCTCAAGTTGAGCCAGGGTTTGCAACGCGGGGGCCAAACGCAAATCGATGCGCCCGGCGAGCCCAGCCTCTTGCCAGTAACGACGCGCCGTGGCGTTGTAGTCTCCGGGAATGTCACAGCAGATCAACGAACCGCCATCCGGCAAGGCGGCCGCCATGCACAAGGCGCTGTAACCAGTGAAGGTACCGACTTCAAGCAAGCGCCTGGCGCCCGTTAGCTTGACCAGCAAGGCGAGGAACTGACCTTGCTCGGGCGCCACCTGCCAGCGCGCCATGGGCAGCGCCTGGGTTTCGTCACGCAAGCGGCGTTGCAGCGGCGTTTCGCGCAAGGAAACGTCGAGCAGGTAGTTATAAAGGGAATCGTCGAGATTGAGCGTGCGAGCGGTCATGACAACCTCTGCGAACTAGAAATTGTGCGCCAGATGCTCAGGCTCGATAACACGCTTGGCGCTCAGGTAGGCCCTCTGCCAATAGGCCTTGGACAAACTGTCGAGCTTCACCGTACCACCCGTGGCAGGGGCATGCACGAAGCGACCTTCGCCGACATAGATCCCGGCGTGGCTGACTTGCGAGCCGCCATTGGTGGCGAAGAAGATCAGGTCACCGGTTTGCAGAGCCTCCAGGCCAATGTTCGGCGCTTGCATGCCGATCATCTCGCGAGTTGAACGCGGCAGGGAAATACCCGCCGCATCGCGGTAGACGTAACCGATCAGGCCGCTGCAATCGAAACCTGAATCCGGCGTGTTGCCACCCCAACGATAAGGCGTGCCGACCAGACCCAGTGCGCGAATCAGCACGTCTTCAGCGGCAGGCGAGAACGATTGGGCGGGAGCAAAAACCGGGGCGCGAACGACTTTAACAGGCGGCGGAGTGCGACTGGCGCAGGCGCTGAGCAGCGCTGCGAAGAAGATGAGTACAAGGCGGGCCGACATCGTCATATACAGAACATCCTGATCTGGCTGCGGCTTTCTCTGCCGAGAGGCTGAAAACAAAACCGCGTAAGCAGGGCTTACGCGGTTAGTTAGTCAACAATAGATCAGGATTCTAGCGGCTACGCGCCAAACTTCAAGTAAGACTTTAAGTTAGCCTTACAAAAAGTCCGCTTACTTGCGTGCCGTGACTGTCGTTGGTGCCATGGCGAGTGCTCGCTTGGCCTCAATGAAGGTCTTGCTCCAGTAGCTGTCGCCCAGGTTATCGACCCGGACACCACCGCTGCGGCGGCTGCTGGAATGGATGAACTGGTCATCACCCAGGTAGATCCCGGCGTGACTGACGCGACCGCGACGACCATTGGTGGCGAAGAACAGCAAGTCGCCAGGCTTCAGGTTGTTGCGCGAAACCAATGGGGCATTCACGTTGATCATTTCGCGAGTGGAGCGCGGCAAGTTCATGCCAGCCTCTTCACGAAACAGATAACCGATGAAACCGCTGCAATCGAAACCGGCTTCTGAGGTACCACCCATACGGTAACGGGTACCGACCAGGGACAGGCCACGCTCAAGGATGCTGTCGGCCAGAACCGGAAGCTGGTAAGGCTTGCTGCTGGCAAAGTCGGCCAGTTCTTTTTCGGTAGCCAGCTCTTCCTGATAAATAACGGAAGACTGGGCAGTCGCTGAATTTTTAATCTGCTGATCGTTTTGTTGTTGCGAGACCGGGGAATGAACCGCGCAACCAAAAAGCAGGGTCACAAGTGCGAGAGGCACGAGGGGTGCGAAGCGATTTAGCATGGGCACGACCGTGGCTGAAGTTGTAAAGAAGGCGAGACTATGCCTTCTATCGTCCTCATTTGCAAATTCAATCGATCCAAATGTGACTTATCGGTTTCTCGTTAACATCTAAGCGCTTAAGCCCATTTTAAATCTGCACGCGCCGCGAATACCCTTCCGGAAGCGGGTTTTCTAACGCCTGAAAGATGCCGAAACGCGCTACAGGTCGCGGTTTTACCAGCCCAGGGTTTCTTTGAGAAAGGGGATCGTCAGCTTGCGCTGAGCCTGCAAGGAGGCCTGATCGAGGCGCTCAAGGAGCTCGAACAACGCGCTCATGCTGCGAGTACCGCGCGTCAAAATAAAATGCCCGACTTCGTCGGTCAGGTGCAGGCCACGACGCGACGCGCGCAATTGCAGCGCACGCAACTTGTCTTCATCGGACAGCGGCCGCATCTGAAAAATCAGTGCCAGGGTCAAGCGGGATTTGAGGTCAGCCAGTTTTACCGGCAACTCGCGTGGCGAGGTTGAAGCAGCGATCAGCAGGCGCCGACCACTGTCTCGCAGGCGATTGAACAGATGGAACAACGCCTCTTCCCAATCAGCCCGCCCTGCGACTGCCTGCAAGTCATCCAGGCAGACCAGTTCGTACTGTTCAAGGTTGTCAAGGATTTCGATACCGCGATCCAGCAACTCGGCCAACGGCAGGTACACCGCCGGCTCCCCCAACTGCTCGAAGCGCAAGCACGCGGCTTGCAGCAAGTGCGTACGCCCTACACCGTCCTTGCCCCAGAGATAGATCAGGCTTTCGGTCCAGCCGGCGTCGGCTTCGCACAGCCGCTCGACATAGCCGAGTGCAGCGGCATTGGCGCCAGGGTAGTAGTTGATAAAGGTAGCGTCATCACGCAGACGCACACCTAGGGGCAGCTGAATCGGTTTCATGCTGACTGAACAGTTCAAACGAACCGTTAGTGGCCTCTGTGTAAAGTTTGCAAAGTTTATACCCGTGACGCCAGCCGCACAATGCAGCAGACCATAAGCAAAATCAAAGGTTTGCGTTAACTTGCGGGTATCGCCGGGGTTTGTTTGGCGGCGTATGTGACAGCCGGGAGAGTTTTACAGGCTCGCCCGGCAATGCACCGGGCGTCCTTGAGCACTTGATCGACAGGGCTGATCAATCCGAATCTTCCACACCGCTATACATGCCAGAATCTTTATATAAATCATGTAGATGACGAACAAGCACCATGATCACCGCCGCCACTGGCAACGCCAGCAGGATCCCGGTGAAACCGAACAGCTCTCCACCCGCCAGAATCGCAAAGATCACCGCCACCGGGTGCAGACCAATCCGGTCCCCCACCAACAACGGCGTCAGCACCATACCTTCCAGCGCCTGACCGACCATGAACACCGCGACAATCCCGATCATCGGATACATATCGCCACCAAACTGAAACAACCCGGCGATCAGCGCCGCGCCGATCCCGATCACAAAGCCCATGTACGGCACGATTGCTGCCAGACCGGCAATCAGACCGATCAACAGCCCCAGCTCCAGCCCGACCAGCATCAGGCCCGCCGCGTAGATCACACCCAACGCCAGCATCACCAGCAACTGCCCACGAACAAATGCGCCAAGCACCTCGTGACACTCACCCGCCAGCGAGACTACACGCTCTTCACGATCACGCGGCAACAGGCTACGGAGCTTCGCCATCATCAGGTCCCAGTCGCGCAACAGGTAAAAACTCACCACCGGGATCAACACCAGATTGGCCAGCCAACCGATCAATGCCAAACCCGATGCGGTGGCCTGGCTCAGGACGATACCGACGATGTCAGTGGCCTGCCCCATGTGCTCGGTGATCGCGGCCTTGACCTTGTCGAACTTCCAGAACCCATTCGCCAACCCGAATTTCGACTGCGCCCAGGGCATCGCCGTGTGCTGCAACCAATCAAGCATTTGTGGCGCCAGCTCATACAAGCGGAACAGCTGTTTGGCCAGCATCGGCACCAACACCAGCAACAACGTCATGACGACCAGGGTGAACAGCGCGAATACCGCGACCACACCCCAGGTTCGCGACAGGCCAAATTTCTCCAGGCGATCCACCAGCGGGTCGAACAGATAGGCCAGCAACAACGCCACCAGGAACGGTGTAAGGATCGGATGCAACAGGTACACAAATGCGCACAGCAGGGCTATCCCACCAAGCCACACCCAACGCCGTGTATCAGCCATGAATCACTCCAGCTTCTATATAAGGAAAGAAAAATCTACCAACGGAAACTCAACTGCGCTTTGGGCGCGGGTGCCGGGGCGACCGCAGGTGCCACACCGATGACCGCAGGCTGAACCGGTGCAGGCGCAACGCCCGCCGGAACTTCTTGCAACTTCGCCAGACTCAACTGCGCTCGCAGCTGATCGGCACTGCCGTTGACGCGATACACGATCCGGTCGCCATCGACACTTTGCAGGCGCGCACCAAACGGCTCCAGCAAATGCCCCAGCGCCGCGTAACGCTCCAGGTTCATGCCCTGCACCTCAAGCACCTGCTCGGTGGACGCTCCTGGCCTGGCAACAAAACGCGGCGCCAGACGCTGACTCACCGCCAGCAAAACCGCATCGGCCACGGCCGCACTGTCGGGCCCTTGCACGCTGCCTTGCTCGCGCTGGTCACCCAACCATAAATGCCACTTGGCCTGCCACTGACCACCCTCTTCCCGCGCATGCACGGCCAACAGAGCGTCCGCGCCGTAACGTTCAGAGATGCCATGCAGCGGCGCCGGATCATTGCCTTCCAGATGCGGCGCGGTGGCGACGATCTGCTCGTTCAGGTCACCCAGCGGCAGGCGCAACGGCAGCCCCCGATGCTGTGCAGCACGCCGCAGCGGCGCGGCACTGGCCTGACCGTCGCCCACCAGGCTTGAGCCTTCGGTCGAATCGTTCAGCCACCAGCCGAGAATCGACGGTCGATTGGCACCCCACAAGGCCAGGCCTGCCTGACGCAGCGCCCGATCGGTGCTGACCGGATCGAAATCGACTTGCAGGCTTTCCGGCGGTCCGGCGTCGTAGCCATATCGGCTGATGATCTGCTGCGGGTCCTTGCGAATCGCCGCCAGCCCCGGGCTCTGTGTTGCCTTGGCATCACCGGTCAGACGCAGCACCAGGGTATCCAGCGCACGCTGGGTGGCCTGATCGCGCTCCTCCGGGGTCTGACTGCTGACCGGCTCGCGCACTTGATAGAGACCGTTAACGGTTTGGGCATGACTCGCCAGGCTGACCAACGACAAACAGCCCACAAACAGTAATTTACACAAACGCATGGAGGATTCCCGACGACAAAAAGCGGCTGGAACAGACCGCATGAACAGACTTGAGCAAGGCTGTGACCGCCGGCCTGCGCAAAACATTCACGCAATCGATGGAAGTTTTCACTCTGTCATAACGATAGCCGGTTAACGGCTATACCTTATACAGCCACGAGCGAGGTCACCAGCACGGGCATTTTCGGTTTTTTTAACACGATATGCCTCTGCCCGTCGGCCCGAGGATGGCCGCTGCCCCTCAAGCCTGATAAAATCGCGCGCCTTCGTAGACCGGCAACGGCTGGGTACTCTGAAATACTTGCGCGGCAATCGCGTCAGACGTATTTCAGCGCACTCGCCGGACTCGGTCGTTACCCCTGAATCCCCCCTAAAGGCCTGGATCATGAGCAAGCAACCCTCCCTGAGCTACAAGGACGCCGGTGTAGACATCGACGCCGGTGAAGCATTGGTCGAACGCATCAAGAGCGTCGCCAAGCGCACTGCGCGCCCGGAAGTCATGGGCGGCCTGGGCGGTTTCGGCGCCCTCTGCGAAATCCCGGCTGGCTACAAGCAGCCCGTGCTGGTTTCCGGCACCGACGGCGTTGGCACCAAGCTGCGCCTGGCTCTGAACCTGAACAAGCACGACAGCATCGGCATCGACCTGGTTGCCATGTGCGTCAACGATCTGGTGGTCTGCGGTGCCGAGCCGTTGTTCTTCCTCGACTACTACGCCACCGGCAAACTGAACGTCGATACCGCCGCTCAAGTCGTCACCGGCATCGGTGCTGGCTGCGAACTGTCCGGCTGCTCGCTGGTGGGCGGCGAAACCGCTGAAATGCCTGGCATGTACGAAGGCGAAGACTACGACCTGGCCGGCTTCTGCGTGGGCGTGGTCGAGAAGTCGGAAATCATCGACGGTTCGAAAGTCGCGGCTGGCGATGCCCTGCTCGCCCTGCCGTCTTCCGGCCCGCACTCCAACGGCTACTCGCTGATCCGCAAGATCATCGAAGTGTCCGGTGCAGACATCAAAAACATCCAGCTCGACGGCAAGCCGCTGACCGACCTGCTGATGGCGCCAACCCGCATCTACGTCAAGCCGCTGCTCAAGCTGATCAAAGACACCGGCGCAGTCAAGGCCATGGCCCACATCACCGGTGGCGGCCTGCTCGACAACATCCCGCGCGTTCTGCCAAAAGGCGCTCAAGCCGTGGTTGACGTAGCGAGCTGGACCCGTCCGGCGGTGTTCGACTGGCTGCAAGAAAAAGGCAACGTCGACGAAACCGAAATGCACCGCGTGCTGAACTGTGGCGTCGGCATGGTGATCTGCGTTGCTCAGGAGCACGTCGAAACCGCGCTGAACGTACTGCGTGAAGCCGGCGAGCAGCCTTGGGTCATCGGTCAGATCGGCACCGCTGCCGAAGGCGCGGCTCAGGTTGAACTGAAGAACCTCAAGGCGCATTGATGCAAGAGCAGATGTCCGCCACCTGTGATGTCGTGGTGCTGTTGTCCGGCACCGGCAGTAACTTGCAGGCCTTGATCGACGACGTGCAGAACGCGGACAACCCTGTGCGCATTCGCGCGGTGATCTCGAACCGCGCTGACGCCTATGGTCTTCAGCGCGCCAGGGACGCGGGCATCGACACCCGCTCCCTGGATCACAAGGCTTTCGAAGGTCGCGAGGCCTTCGATGCCGCCTTGATCGAATTGATCGACGCCTTCCAACCCAAGCTTGTGGTGCTGGCCGGATTCATGCGTATTCTCAGCGCTGATTTCGTCCGTCACTATCAGGGTCGCCTGCTCAATATCCATCCTTCGCTGCTACCCAAATACAAAGGGTTACACACTCATCAGCGAGCGCTGGAAGCCGGCGACACCGAACATGGCTGCAGCGTGCACTTCGTCACCGAGGAACTCGATGGCGGACCACTGGTCGTACAGGCAGTAATACCGGTAGAGTTGCACGATTCGCCGCAAAGTCTGGCGCAACGGGTTCACGCCCGCGAACACCAGATTTACCCGATGGCCGTACGCTGGTTTGCCGAGGGCCGACTGAGCCTTGGCGAACAGGGTGCTTTACTGGATGGTCAGTTACTCGCGACCAGCGGTCACTTGATTCGAAACTAGGAGATTTTATGCGTCGCGCCCTGCTCTTCGCTTGTGCTCTGCTCGCCCTGCCCCTTGCGCAGGCGGCAGACCTTCAACCGTTCTCCGCCAGCTACACCGCCGACTGGAAGCAGCTCCCGATGAGCGGTTCGGCCGAACGCAGCCTGTCGAAAAATGACAACGGCTCCTGGACCTTGAATTTCAAGGCCTCCATGCTGGTCGCCAGCCTGACCGAAGAAAGCACCCTGAAGCTGGACAAGGACGCCTTGCTACCCCAGTCATATCGCTTCGAACGCGGCGGCCTGGGCAAAGCCAAGAAGGTCAATCTGGACTTCGACTGGACCACCAAGATGGTCACCGGCACTGATCGCGGCGATCCGGTCAAGGTACCGCTGAACACCGGCATGCTGGACAAGTCCACCTACCAACTGGCCCTGCAGCGCGATGTAGCCGCCGGCAAAAAAAGCATGAGCTACCAAGTGGTCGAAGGTGAAGACACCGACACCTACGACTTCCGCGTGATTGGCTCAGAGAAAGTCCAGACCAAAGCGGGCTCGGTCGATGCGATCAAGGTCGAACGTGTTCGCGACCCGACACAGAACAAGCGCATCACCGAAATGTGGTTCGCCAAGGACTGGGGCTACATCCTGGTAGCCCTGCGCCAGGTCGAGACCGACGGCAAGGAGTACAACATCATGCTCCTCGACGGTACGGTCGACGGCAAGGCTGTCAAAGGCAGCTAAGCAAGCAGCTCGAAATGAAGAAGCCTCGCGATTGCGGGGCTTTTTTTCGTCTGTCGTTTTGTGTCCAAGCCGTTGGAAACATGAAACTTCTGTCATGAAACCCGGCACCCTGCGACCGAATGTCACGGACTGCAAGGGCTGCGGGATTTTTTCAATTTCTGCAAAAGATCATTACCGCGCACAAGCATTTACTTAGCAAGCTAACAAAATATATAACAAAGGCCTGCACACGCCTTGCTGCAGAACAATTGAGATTGGAGCCAGCAGATGACTGTAAAAGTAACTGAACGCGACGATTCACATAAATCCCACGAAGGCGTAGCCGCCGGCATCCGGATCTGGGACGTCTATCAACAAGACATGCTGGTGGGGATGTTCCACTCCGAGAGCGATGCCCACAGCTACAAGGCCGAACTGGAAAATCTGGAACAGCAACGAGACGTCCGTTCCGTGTAATGACCGCATTGAAAACAACAAACCCCGCCTATGTGCGCAATGCTGTTCACTTAAGGAAGTCTGGAGGCCTGAGAAGTATCTGTGGCGAGGGAGCTTGCTCCCGCTGGACTGCGTAGCAGGCCCAATTCAGGGCCGCTTCGCGCCCCAGCGGGAGCAAGCTCCCTCGCCACAACTGCGGATATGCCTGAAACATCGGCTTAAGTGAACAGCATTGCGCACCTGTGCGGGTCTTTTTTTTGACTGCCCTAACTAAATACCACCAGGCCCCATCGCCAGCTCTCTACCTTGCGATTCAGCCAGTCGGCGGTGTACTCAACCGCCAGCAAAACGTCATAAGGAAATGACCATGCCCGACAGTTCAACGACCAGGCCGGTATCCGGCGCCTCGGCCCCCCTCTTCAGTGATTTACTAAGGCAACTGTCCTCCGGTCCCTCAATCCGCGAGGTTGCCTCAAGCGCACTGCGGCCGGCACTCAAAGCGCTGTACCCTCAACTGGACATCAATCCCGCTCTCGTCTTCGTCGTGACGCCGACATGGCAAATCATCGAGGGGGAAGTGGTGCCCGGCATCAGTCGGGTTGAATCACTCACAGGTACGCTGGCCAGACATGGCCTGCACAAAACAGCCGTGACCTATATCGATGGCGAGCATTACCTCTCGCGGCAACCAAACGGCGGCACACCGATCCAGCTCCCAGTCAAAATCGATGCGATCGGACGCCTGATCAACGAGCTAGCGCCATTGCTGTTCGTGGCGTATCAAGAACAGCAACTGGACTTCTGGAACCAGACCGGTAGCGCGGCAATGCCCCGTTGGCAGGAACTGTCTCGCTCGCTGCACAAGATCTGGAATGTCGACAACGTCAAAGGCTGGGACGACGATCAGTGCGCAATGGCCCGCAACCTCTTCAATTACCCGGACCTGGCGGTACGGCTACCCCACGACAAATACCTGAGCAGGAGCTATCTGATCGATCTGGATATTCAGGACGGCGAAACGTCGAAACACATCCGCCTCCTTGATATTGCTGTGCTGATCGGTGTTGTCGGGACGCGCACACTGATCCTCACGTATTCGATTGCCAACGACTTCCAGTCGTTCGACACCCTGGAGCAACTGGGCCAGTCATTGCTCGCCCACCTCGAAACGCCAGCAACTGCCGTGCAATGGCGGCTGTTTGAGCCGAGCGGCAACTTTTTCGACCTCCTGGCTTGCACCATAATTGCCAGTCAAAGCGACGCAATAGGCGTTATAGACCCCTCCACTCCACGTCCTGCATCCAAACCCGGACATCACGTCAGCAGTGTCGCGAACGACTTCGATGGGGTGAGTGCCAAAGAGCATTCGCGCTTCAACCGAATACACGACTTGCTACCCGCCTGGCTTGCGAAGGCCTCGTCAGCGGATCTCAGCTCCTACAGCCGATACTTGTTGGACCTGGCACAACTGCAAGGTGAAAACGCAGGCAGATCCTTTCAGGATGGCATTCCATCGATCCAGGACTTTGCCCTCCAGGCCATTCGGCGTCAGATGCTCATAGAACATCCCGACGCAGCGAAGCTGAAACTCGAAGACATCGAAATCGTCGTCACCAGCCCCGTCGTCTGGGGCACCTTCGTGCTTCCCGGCAAGACCGATATCACCAGAATTCCTCTCACCGAACTTGCACTGGAGAACCTGATTGCGATCCCTCTTGGCAACAAGATCGTGCATTGCAAAAACGCTGATGCGGTCCCGGTATGGATGACACCAACCTACCTCGAAGGACTGGTGAGTCAGGTAAATATCGGCCAGACCTACCCCGCACTCATCAAGCGCACATTGATCGACGCCACCCTGGACACACAGCGCAGACAAAACCTCTACGCCCGTCATTTGCGCCTGCAACTGCCACTGTTGGCACTGCAAAACAAAATCCGCGGCGAGGCCGGCATCGATGAGCGGGGCTATCGATATGTGGCCGCTGTCATGGCGTCTTCCAGCGAGAACCGCCAAGTGGACGGGCATGAGATCGTCATGCGCCCGCTGGCCTTCTTCCCGAGTCTCGAGCCCGACGCTACGCCCGATGAGGTCGATAACATGTTCGTGATCGGCCCAAGGGTTCAGGGCACCGGACCGGTCTTGCTCTACCGGCCATTGCTCGCTCCTGCGCTAATCCAGTACCCCTCTACCGAGAACCTGCTGTACGCGATCAAGCATTCGAAAGAATTACGCCTGTCTGTGCTCGCCTGGTTACCTGACAGCGCCCGCACCAACTACGCCCGCTACGTTTTCCCTGGTGAGCTGCCCTCGGTCTGGAGCCTGTCGCAATTGCTGGTCGATCCACTGACGCCGCTGACGATGACAGGCCCGATTTCATTCGGTGAAAGGGCGATCGAAGACGAGCTGATGCCAACGCTCTTCAACGCCAATGCCAACGCGTTGATCACTCTGGCGGACCGGCAATCGGTATCAAACGCTGAAAATCGTTGGGCCACGCTCAAGCAAAGTGCCTGGATGATCTTCAATGCCGCCTTGCCTTTCCTCGGACGCACGGTGGGCACGGCCGCCTGGATCTGGCAGATCATGGATGACCTGCAACAGGCAGCCGATGCCAGGGAAAATGCCGATGGCCAGCACGAGTGGGCCGCCTTGACCGACGTTTTCCTGACCCTCGCGATGGTGCTCGTCAGTCACGCAACCGCACCACGCGAATCCGCACAGAAAACCACAACACCCCATAGCAGCGCGCCACGAGAGACAGCGCTTCCAGACAAAGTCAGCGTGACCCGCAAACCCGATGTCGCCACTGACACCCTGCCTGCCTTACACGAAACATCGCTGCACTCAGATACTGCACTGATCCGTTCTCGCTTGAGCCTGGGACACCTGCTCGATAGCTTCAAGATTCCAAAACCCAAAGGCCTTGGCCAACCCGCGATCGAGCAAGGTCCGCACCAACACCTCTCGCCCCTAGGGCAAAAATGGTACGCCAAGGTGAGCGAACGATGGTTTGAGGTCACCGTAAACGATAACGACGATGTGCTGATCACTGACTCCCGACAATCGCCTGTACGTACAGGCCCGTTGTTGATCAGCAACACCGCCGGTGAATGGTTCATCGATACCCGGCTACGACTGCGTGGCGGCGGCTTGAAAAGTCGCAGGGAACAGATGCAGCGCGAGAACAAAGCACGCATCGCCGAACTTCGCACACAACTGGCTGCATTCGACCTGGAGATGGACAGCAAACGCGCCGAGCTGACGAGCGCCCATACCGCCCTGAACAATGCACCCGGCACATCCGCTGAAGCCAGGCGCCAGCTGTTTCTCGACAAACTGGACACACGCCTGAAGGACTATGACGTTGCGCTCGACCGGCTGAAAACCCTGAACAGGCTCGATACGGTGCCCAATTACCGTACCGCCATGGTCGAACTGCTGGGTACTCAGCTGTTCTTCAATCAAACCCGGATCGATCAACAGCAAACCACCTATAACCAGACGCTACGACGTACTTTCGAGCTTCTTGAACAAGCGGAGACAGGAGGAAAAGAGCTGGATCGCGGCACGCTGCAGAAAATGACGGATCTGACCGAAGAGCTCATCAACAAGATCGAATTCGCTCAATCGCGCTTCCAGGAACTGAGCGTGCTCGGAAAGAATGCCACCGAGCTGACCCAAGAGTACAAGCAGAAATTACCCACCTTTGACGTGCAGGATCTGAAAGCATTCCAGGTCACCCTGGCCAAGGAGCTGTGCTTGAAAGACAGCAATACCCCCCTCATGACCGAGGCCAGGATTGCCATGGACAGTATCGGTGAGGATGCCGATCTGACCATTCAGGCATCCCGGGATGTGACCCTTGAGGATAACGAACTCAACCTTGGTGAACGCATCGAGACCCTCAATACCCTGGTGAGTCAGTTCGCAGCCATCGACCAGCGCCTTGAAGACTTCGCAACCGACTACCCCGAGCAGCTTGCTCAGCAGCAGTTTGACCGTCTGCGCAAGCGAACCAATGAGTTCGATCAGGCGACGGTCAACTACCTGGTGCAGTTGCTGCGCGAGCGAGAGGCCCTGGAGCCCAAGCCGGGTCCCTCACCAGTCGCCGCACCGCCGCGCAAAAAAATCATCAAGACCCGTTACAAGGGCATAGTCGTCGGTGAAGTCCGCAAGGACACGCCGGTCGATGAGGTTCTGGTCGACGTCACCGAGCCGATGACAGGCAAAGTCATTGCTACCTTTCATGAGAAAACACCCGGCGTCTGGCTTGAACGAGAGACCGGAAAACCCGCGCCAGCAACCGATCCGAAGCCGGATCTGGGTGCCCGGATAACGCTCGGACAAGCGCTATTCGATGGTCTGGAAGCCTTCATCCAACGAACCAGAGCACACGCAAAGCACCCGAACCGGATTCCGGTGGAAATAGAGGACATGTTCCAACAGCAAGCCCGGAAGCTGAAGCGCGCAGCCGACGGTATTGAAGAGGCCTTGAGTACCGGCAACACCACGAACACTCAATCAGATTCAGCCAAAACCCTGAAAAAACAGCTCACCGAAGCGGTCGCGCGGCTTTACTCGGAGGGTCATATGACCCGGCTGGAAATGATCAAACTGCAACCTCCCACTGCCGCACGCATCGAGTGGTTACGGAGCAAAAACGCTGTCGACATCGTCCGCAACGGCGAACGCAAACGACTCAAAGGCCCTGGGAAGGATTACCTTCAGGAATACGAAATTCTTGACCGAAAAACCCGGAAACCGCTGTGGTACGCGCACTTCCATTACGCCGGGCTGACGGGCCCTGCCGATTCGTTTACGGCGGCTCACCTGAAAACCCGTGACCAACGATTATTGAAGGGGCGCTTCGACTCGCGTGCGACAACCAGCAATCACGAGCTGATTGCGGTCTATCGCAGTGAGATCAGCCCGCAACAGGCCAAAGAGTTGTTCTTCACGCAGACACCCCCCTCTGCCTCAGTGTCGTGAGCCATACGCCCGACTGGAATCCGAGACCCGCGCTGATGCGGGTCTTTTTTTGCACGCATATTTAGTTACCGCCAGGGGCTCTCAGCTTCCCGCTACTTTCGGTGCAACAAGAGTAGACACCTCTCTCATCCTCAACCACCGCCCTCAGGTAACGACCATGACCAGCAATATTCCCCCTCCCCAAGACAACTCGACCCCCCTTGTAGAGAAAAGCGATCTGGTCAACCAGACCAGTCACGGCCCAACGCTGAATCAGGTTGCCTCGCACCTGCTGAATCAGATGCTGAAAGAACTCTACCCAGACCTGAACATCGACCCCGACCACGCGATGATCGCAACACCACAATGGCTTCTGGTAGACGGCCAGATCGAGGCTGGCCCAACTCGATTCGAATCACTGACGCATGCGTTGATCCGCCAGAGCTTTAACGCGGCAACGGTCAACTACATCGAGGGAGAGCACTTTCTCACCCTTGAGCCGAGCGCCAAAAACCCGATTCATCTCGCCGTCAACATCGAGGAAATCGCTGGTGCGCTCAATGACTATGCACCGTTGTTCTTCGTCGAATTCCAGGCACGACAGCTGGAGTTCTGGAACCAGAAGGGACATAAGATCGCGCGCTGGCAGGAACTCTCCGACTCACTGCGCAAGGCGCTGAACGTACGACAGGTCAAAGGTTGGGATGCTGATGAATGTGCCATGGCGCGGGAAATTTCCATGGCTCCCGACAAAGCCACACGTAAAACAGTGAACAGCGACTTTTCAGCGATCCAGGCGTGCCTGATCGACATAGACACTGTCGAAAACGAGGTTGACAGCCACCTCCTCATCGGTGGCGTACTGGTTCTCAAGGCAACGTACCGCAAGCGCGAATTGATTGTGATGTACACCATCGAACACGCTTACGAGTCATTCGACTCGATGGAACAACTGGGTGACTCGCTTCCCGCTCGCCTGGAAGAGCAACTGGCAGGGCGCGCCCTGAAATGGCGGCTTTACGAACCCGATGGCAATGTCTTCGATCACATGGCCTGGGCGTTGGTGTCGACGCAGCTCGATGCCATCGATTCACTCAGGCTCCTCGAGGCGCCAACAAGCGATGTGCTTGAGCCCTATGTCGAGCCCGGCAGCACGGAACACTTGCGGATCCAGCAACTGGCTGCGGCAATTCCCGACTGGCTGCGCAACGCATCAGGCAGCGACATACAAGACTACAGCCGATATGTCACGGCGCTGGGGAAATTGTATCGTCAGCCCGACTACAAGACCGTCAAAGACCAGATTCCCTCCATCACGCAATACGCTCAATACCGAATGCGCGAAGCAATCATTGCCGATCCCCACGCCGTCGGTGCTGCGGACCTGGCGCTGGATGAATTGCGGATCAAGATCACCAACAGTTTCACCGCCAGTGATTTCACGCTTCCCGATCCCCGCAACCAGCACATCGAAACACTCGCCGACTTCGCCCTGGAGAATGAGGCGCCTTACCTGGCGAGCCTCTTCTTCAAAAATGCCGAGCAGGTTCCGGATTGGCTGACGCCCGAGTTCCTCACGACCGTGGCGGCTCGCGTCAATGTCGGCGAGGTCTATCCCAAACAGATCAAGCGCAAACTGATCGATGACCCTGTTGAGTCCCGACGCCAGGAAAAACTCTATAGCGACCAGCTGCGCTTGCTATTGCCGCTCATGGCACTGGAAAGCAAGGTTAAGCAAGAAGCGGGCATTGATGAGCACGGCTACCGATACATCCGTGAGCTGCTCAACCCCGACACGGAGACGGCACAACCGATCGCTATCTACCCCCTCTCGATGACCCCGCAACATCGCTTGATCAGCACCAGCGACACGGTTGCCAACATGTACATCATCAGCCCTCGAAGCGCCGAGAGCGGCTCTTGCCTGCTTTATCGTCCGATGCTGGACCCGCCACTGATGCAGTTCCCCTCCCGGCAAAATTTGCTGTATGCCTTGCACCAACCCGGTGAACTCCGAGATTCGGTGCTGGCATGGCTACCCGACAAGGCACTGAGCTTTGAATACGCTCAATATGTTTTCCCTGCAGGTCTGCCGTCCCCCTGGTTGGTGGCCGAACAGGTTGTCGATCCATTGCTGAGGGTGGACAGGTTCGGACACGTGGTTTTCAAATACGAGGAGATAACCGGCAACATTCTTTCGACACTGTTCAAAAACAACGCACGGACGATCGTCGATTTGGCTGACCGTCAGTCGCAATCAAATGCCGAACGGCGCTGGCGCTTGTTGAAAGACAGCAGCTGGGCGCTGTTCAGCGTCACCTCAAACTTCCTCAGTGGTGCTGTCGGAACCGCTGTCTGGGTCTGGCAGACCATCAACGAAATCCAGCAGGCACTCGATGCCCGAGATCAGGGTGACAGCTTCATCGAATGGACTTCCGTGGCGGATATTCTGCTGGCACTCGGGATCATCCTCAGCCATCACGCCGTGATGCGGCGCAAAACGGCATCGGGCAAACTGCAACCTGCACACCTGCCGGTAGAGGAGCAGATAAAACCACCCACCGCACCGATCACCATTACATTGGACCCCACCCCGCTTGTCGCTGAACTGCCACAGAACCATCGCTCCTCGGTGGAGGTCGCGGGATCCGTGCCGCGCCGCACAATTTCGACGCTGGGCACCTACCTGGACACCCTCAAAGTCTCTGCGCCAAACCTTGCCGACACAGAAATGGACACGGTCAATGAAGCACCTCCCCACCTCTACCAGCTCAACGACAAGACCTATGCACAGGTCGGCGAACGCTGGTTCAACGTCATGCTGGACGCCGACGCTCAGGTCATTCTCATCGATCCCAAAGACGTCACGCGAACCGGCCCTCTGCTAGTCCATAACCAGCAAGGTCAATGGTTCGTGGACACCCGACTGCGTCTGCGCGGCGGCGGCCCGAAAAATCGCCTCAAAAGCCTGAAAGCGGCCAAGGAGCTGCGTAAACATGAACTGGAAAACGCACTGGACTCATTCAAGACCCAGGAACCTGCGAAGGCAAGGGAGCTGGCAAGAGCGCAAACAGACATGTTGACAACTAACGGCGATGCCTACGACCGAATGCTCGGGGTGTACGCGGAAAAACTGGAAGTCTTGATCAATAGTTATGAGCAAGCACTCGAGCAACTGCGAGAGTGGCGCACGCTCGGCGGAACAACAGGCTATACCTACGACTTGCTACGCCTGAGCACTGAGTTGCAGAAGCATCTTTCGCTCTGGTTTACCGCAAAAAAACACCAGTATATCCAAGCCACCAGCGCATTTACTCAAGCCCCCCAGCCGGACACAGCGATCACACGGCAAACCTACATTGACAACATCCGGCGGGCGACAGACCTGAGCCACGCAATGGTCGAGAAACTTGAACTCTCACAAACGGCACTTCAAGGAATGCATGCGGCGGGAAGGCCGGGCATAGCTGAAGCCATAAAAATCAGCAAGCTGCTGCCTTCATTCTCGGCACTGGAACTCAAGGCAAACGAGATAGGCATGGCGCAAGAGCTGTGTATGCAAGAGCAGGCCAGCCCGACAATGTCCCAGGCCCGTAACGCCGTCGGCAGCATTATCGTGAGCGCCGCCGAGGCCGCTCATCAGGTTGCGGACCTGATGAACATTGCAGGCGGTAACGCTGACCCACAAAAACGTATTGAAGACTTCGGCGGACTTGTCGATACCTTTGCCGACACCGATCAAAGAATCCAGGAGTTACCAGACACCTACCCCGGCCTGTTCAAACAGCCTCAACTCGATCATCTGCGAAAACTGATCGAAGAGTTTTCACAACTGGCACACACCCAACTGCATACGTTGCTGCCCGAAAGTGAAGTGTTGATAACGCAGGGCTCAACAGAACCCGCACGTCCCGGCCCATCACGCCTGCCGGTAAAAGTTAGCAAGACCCGCCCTCGCGATCCCGGTAACAGCGAAGTCACCAAAGCCAAGGAAGCTCCACTCAAGGCAGTCATGCCGGGTATCAGCTTGCAGCCAACTACGGTGCTGAGCGATACCGACATCATTGAGGCCGGTCTTGAGCAGAGCCTGGATGTTCAGCCATTTATCAAGCGCACCCGCAAAGACGCGTTGCGACCGCGACGCATCCCCGCCGACATGCAGGATCTGTTCGATCAGTACGCACTCAAACTGGAACAAAGCGCCACGAGCGTTGATCTGGCCATGATCAGGAGCAAAAACGCCGAAGGCACCCCTCCGCCAGTGGCCACCCTTAGCCTGGAACTGCGTCAGGCGGCAATCAAGGTAAGAGAAGCGGGCATCAGCACCCGAGCGAGCCTGTACAAAGAGCGCAAACCCACGCAAAGCAGCTTCAAATGGATGCACGAAAACGAGCAGGTTCGAATCACCCGAAACGAACAAGGCCGAATCCAGACCAAACAGCTCGGGGACTACTTTCAGGAGTACCGGATTCTGGATAAGGCGAACAATGATCAGGCGTTGTGGGTGGCGCATTTCCACTACGAAACCCTCAGGAGTCCAGCAGACACGCCCGCTACTGCTCACCTGAAAGTCACGGACACATACCTGGAGACGCTCACCCCTGAACAGCGGCGACTGTTGACCACCGTCGAACCCATTGATGGTGTGCTACGGAAAATAGTCGACCCGAGCCTGCGTAAACTGTTTCTGGATCTGGAACCCCAGGCAACGCCATGAAGGACGGACGCTGATCGCGACTCCATCCTCCGGCCCCAGCATCACCAGACCTTTTTCAACCGCCCGAGCGCTGCCTTGATCGCCTCCTCGGGCACCGCCGCGAAACCCAGCACCAGCCCGGCGCGCTGGTCTGGCGGGGTGCATGACTCCGGCAGCCAATAGCGGCTCAGGCCACTGATCTCGACATCGACACTCGCCGCGGCGTCGATCAATTCACGTTCACGGGCCTGAGAGTCGACCGCCACCGTCAAGTGCAGACCCGCCGCGACACTTGGCAGGCTGCCAACCCCAGGGATATCCACAGGCCATCCGGCCAACAGCGTGTTGCGACGACTCAAGGCCGCGCGCCGCATACGGCGGATATGCCGCTGAAAGTGCCCGGTGGCCATGAATTCCGCCATCACTGCCTGAGTGCTTACCTCGGAATGGCGCACATCCACCGCACGACGCTGGGCAAACGCCTCTACCAGGCCCATCGGCAACACCAGATACCCCAGGCGCAATGCCGGAAACGCGACCTTGCCGAACGTGCCGACGTAAAGCACCCGGCCCTGCCGATCCAGCGCCGCCAAGGGCGCCAGTGGGGCGCCGCTGTAGCGGTACTCGCCATCGTAGTCGTCCTCGATGATCCAGCCGTCAGTGCGTTCAGCCCAGGCGAGCAATTCCAGACGCCGCGCCAGGCTCATGATCACGCCCGTCGGGTACTGATGAGACGGCGTGACATAGGCCAATCGGCAGTCGCTCAAACCCGCGAGCTCGGCGCAATTGATGCCGTCGTTGTCCACCGAGACCCCATGCAGCCGCGCCCCGGCTACGGCGAAGGCATGCCCAGCCGCGCGATAGCCAGGGTTTTCCACAGCCACCCCATCGCCGGGCTCCACCAGCAGCTGTGCACAAAGGCTAATCCCCTGCTGTGCGCCACTGGTGATCACAATTTGCTCAGCACTGCACTGCATGCCGCGCGCGCTGCGCAGATAGGCCGCGATCAATCCGCGCAAGCGTTCGTCACCTTCGGGCGCGCCGTAACACAGCTGCTGTAAATCCGGCTTGCGCCAGAAAGCCGCACTCAGCTTGGCCCAGACCTCGAACGGGAACAGGTCAAAGGCCGGTACACCGACCCGAAAAGCCCTCGGCGGACCACCCGTGGGCCTGGTCAAATGATGCTTCTCGATCCGCTCCAAAGCACCGCTGTGGATAACTTTACTGGATGTAATCACAGGTAAATCCAGCATTTTTGTGGATAAACCTGTGGGTAAGCCTGTTGATAACTCTGTGGATACTTTTGTGGATAATTTTCTCGCGGGCAACGCGGTTTGCGGCAATTGCGCCACGTAGGTGCCATCACCCACCCGCCCCTCGATGAAACCTTCGGCATAGAGTTGATCGTACGCACGGACCACGCTATTGCGCGAAATCGACAATGCAGCAGCCAGATCACGGCTGGCGGGCAAGCGCGTGCCACTCACCAGCCGACCGTCGAGCACACGCAGGCGTAATGCCTGATAGAGCTGGCGACTCAAACCCTGACGGCGATCGAGTTCGATACCCGCCGGGTTGAACGACAGGGACAGCGGCGGGTTGTTCATGGCAATGGAGCCCCGGTAATGGACCTACAAAATTGGCTGTTAATGGCTCTTACAACAGACCAATAGCCTGCCTAGGATAAAGGCATTCGCCAAGGAAAATTTCCATGTATACCCCCAGCGCATTTGCCATTGAAGACCTTCCCGCACTGCATCAGCAGATCCTCGACACACGTCTGGCCATCCTGGTCACCCACGGCGAGCAAGGTTTGCAGGCCAGCCATGTGCCGCTGCTGCTAAGCCCGGAACAAGGCCCTAATGGCACCCTCTATGGCCACCTTGCCCGAGCCAATCCACAATGGCAGGAGCTGGAAGCCGGGGCCAAGGCGCTGGTGATTTTTGCCGGGGCCGATGCTTACGTCAGCCCGTCGTTCTACCCCAGCAAAGCTGACCACGGCAAAGTCGTGCCGACCTGGAGCTACGTGGCGGTACACGCCTATGGCAACGCCGAAGTGTTCAGCGATGCTCATCGCCTGCGCAATCTGGTCAGCGCCCTGACCGATCGCCATGAACGCGACCGCACCCAGCCGTGGAAAGTCGATGATGCGCCGGCCCATTACATTGACGGTATGCTCAAGGCCATCGTCGGCTTCGCCCTGCCGATCCAGCGTCTGGAAGGCAAGCGCAAGCTCAGCCAGAACCGCAGTACCGCAGACATCGCCGGCGTGCGCGAAGGGCTGATCGCCAGCGCCAACCCGCACGACCAGGCCCTCGCCCATTTGATGCCAAAGGAATGATCATGAGCCAAATTGAAATTCGCCGCGTTACCGCCAATGACCACGCCGCCTGGCAACCGTTGTGGCAAGCCTACTTGCGCTTCTACGACACCGAATTGCCCAACGCTGTTTATCAGAGTACATGGCAACGCTTGCTCGACCCGAACGAACCCACCAACGGCGCCCTTGCCTGGCTCGATGGCAAGGCAGTGGGTCTGGTGCACTTCATTTACCAGCGCTCGAACTGGAGCATCGAAAACGCCTGCTACCTGCAAGACCTGCTGGTGGCCCCTGAGCAGCGTGGTACTGGTATCGGTCGATTGCTGATCGAATTCGTCTATGCCACGGCAAAGGCCGACGGTTGCTGCAAGGTTCATTGGCTGACCCACGAAACCAACGCCACCGCGATCCAGCTCTACGAGCGCATTGCCGAGCGTCCTGGTTACATCCAGTTTCGCAAAGGCCTTTAAGGTTCAAGGAGAGCAACATGTCGACTTCACTCGCTGACTGGAAAGGTGTTCCAGCGCCCTCGGTTCAACTGATCGAAGGACGCTTCATTCGCCTGGAAAAACTCGACCCGGCGCGCCACGCCGACGGCTTGTTCAAAGCCCTGCAAGGCCCGGGCGCCGACCCGAAGTTGTGGGATTACTTGCCTTACGGCCCGTTTCCGGAACGTAGCGCGTTCAACGATTGGCTGAACAATCACGCCGCCAACAGCGACCCGTATTTCTTCTGCATCGTCGACCGCACCAGCGGCGATGTGCAGGGCATGCTCAGCCTGATGTCGATCGTCCCGGCCCACGGCCGCATCGAAATCGGCCACGTCACCTTTGGCGCAGCGATGCAGCGCTCACCAAAAAGCACCGAAGCGGTGTACCTGCTGGCCAAAGAATCGTTCGCCCTGGGCTACCGTCGCCTGGAGTGGAAGTGCAACAACGGCAACGCCCGCTCCAAATACGCCGCCGAACGCCTGGGCTTCAGCTTCGAAGGCGTGTTTCGCCAGCACATGGTGGTCAAGGGCCAGAACCGCGACACCGCGTGGTATTCGATTCTGGATTCGGAATGGCCGGCGATCGGGGCGGGGTTTGAGAAGTGGCTGTCTGATGAGAATCAGACGGACTCAGGGCAGTTGAAAACACTGGCTGAGTGCCGCGCCTAAAGATCGTTCCCACGCTCTGCGTGGGAATGCAGCCCGTGACGCTCCGCGTCACATTCAAGAGCGGACGCAGAGCGTCCAGTGAGGCATTCCCACGCGGGAGCGTGGGAACGATCTTTAGGCCAACTTCTGCGCCAACACCGCTATATGCTCCGGGCCAATCCCGCAGCAACCACCGAGATGGCTCGCGCCGCGCTTCTGCCAATCGGCTGCCCAATGCAGGTAACCGGGCGGATCGAGGTCTTCGCGCAACGGGTCCAGACCATCATTGGCCGTGGCCTCTTTCGGTTGTGGCGGGAAGGCGTTGGCGTACGCGCCGATGTGAGTCTTCACACCCAAACGCTCGAAGGTTTCCCGCGCAGCATCAATCGCCGCACCGATTACTTCCGGCTGGCTGCAGTTGAACAGCAACGTCTCGACACCCAGCTCTGCAGCCACCGCAGCGGCATCGGCCACGGGTTCGCCCGAACGCAAACGCGGCACTTCGTCCGTGTCTTCATCCTTCAGGGTAAACGACAACCAGAACGGCTTGCCGTCCTTTGGCAAACCGGCATGAATAGCCCGCGCCTCGACAATCGAACTCTGGGTTTCGGCCAGCCACAGGTCGACATGAGGTGCCAGCCCCGTGACCAATGGCGTCAGCAACTCAGTCACCCGGGCAGCATCAAAAAGGTCCGGACGATATGAGCCGAACAGCGGCGGCAATGAACCCGCCACACGCACGGGCTGTTTAGCCGCGTCGGCTGCACGCCGTGCCAGCTCCCCCGCCAATGCGGCGAGCGCCTGACCTTCAGCTGCAAAACGTTCTTCACCAATATGAAACGGCACCACCGCGTAGCTGTTGCTGGTGATCACGTTTGCACCGCTTTCGATATAAGCCGTATGGACGGCCTCAATCGCTTGCGGCGCTTCGCTCAAGGCCAGCGCGGACCACTCGGGCTGCCTGAACGGCGCGCCTCGGCGTTGCAGTTCGCGACCCATACCGCCATCCAGAATTACCGTGCTGCCTGCGTCCATATGTTTTTTTCTCATATGCTTATGAAAATAACTCACTACCAGAGTCGTCCTTATAACTATTAAATACGCACCATTCCGTTAATAACAACTTCTTTTTTAGTCAGGAACTGCCCGTGAAACTTCAACCGCTACTGGCCCTGGGCCTGACGATTCTCGCTGCTTCTTCCCAAGCCTTTGCCGGCGCCACGCTGGATCGTATCGAGCAAAAGAAAGAGTTGGTGGGCGTGCTGATGGAAAGCTATCCGCCGTTCTCGTTCCTCAACGATCAGAACCAGCTCGACGGTTTCGACGTCGATGTGGCCAAAGCCGTGGCGGACAAACTTGGCGTCAAACTGCGTCTCGAAACGCCGTCCTGGGACGTGATCGCTGCCGGACGCTGGAGCGGTCGTTATGACATCTGCATCTGCTCCATGACCCCGAGCAAGGCCCGCGCCGAAGTCTTCGATTTCCCGGTGGAGTACTACGCGTCTCCAGCCGTGATCGTGGTCAATGCCAAAGACGATCGCATCCATGGCGCCAAAGACCTGAGCGGCAAAAAAGTCGGCCTCACCAGCGCGTCCAGCTACGAAAGCTACCTGAACAAAAACCTGGTGATCGAAGGCGCTGAAGACACCCGATTGCAGTACCCGTTCGAGAACGTACAGATCGCCCCGTATGACACCGACAACGTCGCCTTCCAGGATCTGAGCCTGGGCGCCGGCGTGCGACTGGATGCGGTCCTCACCAACCTTGTGACCGCACAACCGCGCCTGACCCAGGACCAGCGCTTCAAGCTTGCCGGCGAGCCGCTGTACTCGGAACCCAACTCCGTGGCCATCGAAAAGGGTGATGCCCAGTGGGATGGCAAAGTGCGCGAAGTCTTTGCCCAGTTGAAACAGGACGGCACCCTGACCCGGCTGTCACAAAAATGGATCGGCGCCGATATCAGTAAATGACTTCTTTCCCCAAACCTCCTCAGCCGCCGCAACCGGTGGCTGAGTCATTGCTCAAACGCGTCTTTGGCTTTCGTACGCGCCTGTATCTCACCTGGGCGACGATGCTGGGTCTGTTCGCGAGTTTCTTCCTGAGCTTCGACCTGAAGTTCTCGATCATCCTCGACAAGCTGCCGAACCTGATCGGCCTGCATCTGGCGCCTAACGGCTTCTTGCAAGGCGCAGCACTGACACTGTTTTTGTGCCTGTGCTCGATTGTCGCCTCGTCGCTGCTGGGTTTCATCACCGCCCTGGCGCGGTTGTCGAAGAGTGCCGTGGCGTTCGGCATCGCCAGTTTCTACGCGTCGTTTTTTCGTGGCACGCCGCTGCTGATTCAGATCCTGTTGATCTACCTCGGCCTGCCGCAGCTGGGTATTGTCCCCGGTGCCATTGCCGCCGGGATCATTGCGTTATCGCTGAATTACGGTGCGTACCTGAGCGAAATCTTCCGCGCCGGCATCGTCGGTGTACCTCATGGCCAGCGCGAAGCTTCCCTCGCGCTGGGGATGCGCGAGTCGGTGATCTTCTGGCGAGTCACCCTGCCACAGGCCATGCGCACCATCATCCCGCCCACCACCAACCAATTCATCTCGATGCTCAAAGACTCGTCACTGATCTCGGTGATGGGCGTCTGGGAAGTGATGTTCCTGGCGCAGTCGTATGGCCGTTCCAGTTATCGCTACATCGAAATGCTGAGCACGGCAGCGATCATTTACTGGCTGTTGTCGATTGGTCTGGAGTTGATTCAGGCGCGGATGGAGCGGCATTACGCGAAGGCGTACAAGCAGCGGAGCTAGGGGTTCAGCTGATCGTACGCCAAATCTTCACCACACCCATTTGCATCCCGAATGGGCGGAACACGGCGTTAAGTGATTTGAGCGTCTGGTTCCCTTCTCCGTGCTCGATGTGCACCAGCGTACGCACGGAGATTTTGCACATCTTTGCGAACTGGCTTTGGTGTAAACCGGTTACCTCAACTCGCAATTGGCGCACCGCTTCGCCGATAGCCAATGTGTCATTGGCTAACCCTTGCTGAATACTTTCGATCAGCAGTGTTCGCTCTGCCACTGTCATGCTCATTGCAGCCCCCACTCCCTTAAACGCTGCTCAAGATGTCGCAGAGCAATGCGAGGGTGATTCATCGTCACCTCAGGCAGACCGCTTTCGGTCAGTATGTCCGGCAGCGCACGCAAGCGATTGGCTTGCTCGCGCAACCGCTCGAAGACCACCTGCGAATCGACAATCCCCGTTAACGCATTACAGACGCCACGCCAATCGACATCCCCCGCCACCTCCAGATCCCGCGGCCATTTTGTGGTCCGGGTGATGCCTTCATCGTCCATGACCATCGGTGCCAAGTCGTAGATCGGAGACAGTTCAAACGAATTGGCATGGCGGATGATCGCGGTGTTACGTCCATGGTTATCTGAGTTGCCGAGTATTTTGTTGAGCAGGTCACGACGCAGGTAGTCCACGACCAGATCCTCAATGTGCGCCGCTTGTCCAGTCGACCGCCAAAGGTCGGCGAGGAGCCGGATCACCTCCAAGTGATCCATGGGGCTTCCCGGGGTAGTCACTCCGGCCAGCGAGTAAATCGACTCAACCGCCAGTCGCTCAACGCCCTGCTCGCTTATACGACGGTCAAAACGCTGCATCCACAAACTGGGTTTTGTCGCCTCTTCCAAAGCCAGCCCAGCTGTCGCCACGGTGTCGATGCCAAGCATCTGCAGCGCCTTGTAGTAATGGAACTCGCTTCTGAGGATGTCTTTGTCGGTTTGTGTGCCTTGGTTACGAGCGAACTTCACAAACCAGTGCTGTGCCACCTCGGTGTCATCCAGCACTGCATCCGGATACAGCAGGCCTTCACGGTTTTCTGTCAGCAACAGCTTGGGCGCTTCACCACCTGCCCCCGTCGCACCACCAATGGCTGCACCTTGTTCGTAGGCATATTCCAGAAAGCGATTGTCGCGCGAGATCACGTCGTCACGCTGAAAGCCCACTGCCGGGCGGCTGCTCAGTGTTTCAAGCGACTCCTTGATCCGCATATTGCCAATGGGGGCCGATGTACTGCGTGCCAGTAAAAACAGGTCGGCGCTAATGCCCTCTGGCTTGTCGCGACCAATGTGCGTCATGAGGAACCGTTTGGCTGCCCCCGCTGGCGCAATGTCGTGCAAGAACGCCGGAGCAGTCAAGGTTCGCTGCCCCTCCCAGGCTATCGGGACATTGGCGCTCACAGCCCCAGCGAAAGGACTTGGTATATCGTTGATGTTGTCGATCAGATAACCCAATTCGTAGCCAAAGTTGCACCGACTGGCGAAGCCTTGCTCCGGGTCATCAAAGCTCAGGACCATAGCATCCTGCCATTCCCCAGCCGAATGAATTTGTAGCGTTAGCGTCAGCATTGCTTGCTCCTGCAATTTAATACATTTGCAAAGGCTTAAAACATGAGGCGATTGCAATATAGTGCATAAATTAAGTCCGCACACGGCAAAAATATGCATTTAAATGCATACAAAAGATAATTCCAGACAATTAAATGCATTAAACTGCGTTTTCGCGCGATTGAAGCCCACACATCAATCTGGAAAAAACCTCTGCATGCTAGAAGCATGGCCTGATTGGACAGTGGCAGACGCGTTTCCGAGCCTTCGCCAATCGACACATCCGAGAACGACGTAAGGCAAAACGTCAGTGCATGGAGGCCAGTGATCATGTGGCTTCGTGGGCTGGTCCTTTTCTACAACCGAAGCTCCAGCGCCTTGCACAAGAGCCGGAAATACCCGGCATCGGGGCATGCGCCCGCCCTTTTAGAGTTCGACCTCCCCAAGGAAGAGGTCGCATTCAATGCCCATTTTGCACACTCATCGTCCACACCATCTCGCCCTGGCGATCGCCCTCGCCTTCGGCTGCATCAACATGTCCCATGCTCAGCAAATAGAGCCCACAGTAACCGCAGCCAAACCCAGTCCCGTAAAAGCCCGAAAACCTGCGAAACCTAAACCCGCCCCTCAGGACTCCGTCAGACATCGCCTACCCGACGTCCCCGTTACCACCGCAGCGGCGTTGATCACCTCCGATAACAGACAAGACGCTCCTGACCCTGTTTCTGATCCTGTTCCGCTGCTCGTCGAGAACATGATTGACCCCAAAGAACCCACGGCAAGTGAAGGATTGAGCGCGGCACTGACACCTGAACTCCCGGCGGAAGTGGTGACCAATGCCCCCCCGGTCGCCAACAACCTTGACTCCGATAAACCCGACACAACACAGACACCGAAGACGGTTGCGAACAATGCCGCCATCAATGCCCTGCTCACCAGCAACATCGAAACAGCCCCTATAGCGGCGGAACAACTGGCCGGCGTCAGCAACGCCAACCTCGCCAATGCCACCTTGAGCAGTGTCCGGCCGGTCAGCGCGAGCATGCTTTCGACCCTGCGCGAGATGAGCAACGATGCAAGCCTGCAAGACCGCTCGGCAACCGGTCACGATACCAACGGCAGGGTCTGGGTCCAGGCGCTGGGCAACTCCGCAACCCTCGATGACAAACAGGACGACAGCGCATTGCGACAACGCACTCACGGTGTAGTGGTGGGGGCCGACTGGTCACTCGACAATGAATGGCGCGCAGGCGTACTCGGTGGCAAATCACAAACACGCCTGGACGGGGTATTACTGGACGGCGATCTCGACAGCTGGCACCTCGGTGCCTATGCCTTGCGTCAAAGCGGCCCGCTGGTATTGCGACTGGGTGCGACTTACAGCAGTCATGACGGAACCACCAAACGCAACATTGCCTTCAATGGTTACAGCGACCCACTCAAAGGCAGCTACGACGCCAGCAGCCAGCAGGTTTTCGCCGAAGTCGGTTACAACCTGAGCAGTGGCGCCCTGCAGGCCGAGCCTTTCGCAAGCCTGGGGTATGAACATTATCAACGTGACAGCTACCGGGAAAAAGGTGGAGATGCTGCGCTGAAAGTCGACAAACAAACCCAACGCAACTTCAACAGTATCTTTGGCCTGCGACTGGCACACCGCAGCGACCTGGAAAACGGCATGAGCCTGACCCCGCGTATGAGCACTGGCTGGAAGCACACCTACGGCGATGTCAGCAGCCACATACATCAGACCTTTTTGGTCGGTGGCGAGTCGTTCTACGTCGGTGGCATTCCACTGGACCGCAACAGCCTGACACTGGAAGCGGGGTTGGACTTGAGGGTCACGAAGCAGCACTCCCTCAGTGTTGCCTACAACGGCGAGATAAGCAGCAATAGCCACGAAAACGGCGTGATGGGTCAGTGGCGGATGAACTTCTAACGTCCACAAATCCGCGGCGAAAAAAAGGGGGGCACATGCCCCCCCGAGGTAAAAGCGTTGCAGTCGAGGCTGTTAAATCAGCCTTCGATCTCGATCAGGATTTCGCCCGGATTGACCCGGTCGCCCTTGGCCACGTGGATGGCAGTCACTTTGCCGGCGATGGCCGCTTGTACTTCGGTTTCCATCTTCATCGCTTCGGTGATCAGCACTGCCTGGCCGGCTTTCACGGTGTCGCCTTCCTTGACCAGCACATCGACGATGTTGCCTGGCATGGTGGTGCTGACGTGGCCCGGTGCGCTGGCTTGCTTGCGCTTGCTGCTGCCACCGCTGACGAATTCGTTGAGTGGCTCGAACACCACTTCTTCCGGCATGCCGTCGATGGACAGGTAGAAGTGACGCTTGCCTTCGGACTTGACGCCCACACCGGTGATGTCGACGCGATAGGTTTCACCGTGAACGTCGATGACGAACTCGGTCGGCACACCTTCGCCGCCGGCCGAGGTCACGCCGCCGGCTTCCGGAATCGGCAACAACACTTCCGGAGTCAGGGTGCCGGCTTCGCGTTCTTCAAGGAACTTGCGCCCGATGTCCGGGAACATCGCATAGGTCAGTACGTCTTCTTCAGACTTGGCCAACGCACCGATTTCGCCGCGCAGTTTGGTCATTTCCGGCTTGATCAAATCCGCCGGACGGACATCGATGACTTCTTCGCTGCCGATCGCCTGACGGCGCAGCTGCTCGTTAACAACACCCGGCGCTTTGCCGTAACCGCCTTGCAGGTAGAGCTTCACTTCGTTGGTGATGGTCTTGTAGCGCTCACCGGCCAACACGTTGAAGAACGCCTGAGTACCGACGATCTGCGACGTCGGGGTCACCAGCGGTGGGAAGCCGAGGTCTTCGCGAACCCGCGGGATTTCGGCCAACACTTCGCTCATGCGGTTCAGTGCACCCTGCTCTTTCAACTGGTTGGCGAGGTTGGAAATCATCCCTCCCGGCACCTGGTTGACTTGCACGCGGGTGTCGACGGCGGTGAATTCACTTTCGAACTGGTGGTACTTCTTGCGCACGGCGTAGAAGTACAAACCGATTTCCTGCAGCAGCTCCAGACTCAGGCCGGTGTCGAACTCGCTGCCCTTAAGGGCGGCAACCATCGACTCGGTACCCGGATGACTGGTGCCCCAGGCGAAACTGGAGATCGCGGTGTCGATATTGTCGGCACCATTTTCGATGCCCTTGAGTTGGCACATCGCGGCCAGGCCGGCGGTATCGTGAGAGTGGATGAACACGGGCAGCGATTGCTCGCTTTTCAGTGCTTTGACCAATTCGCCAGTGGCGTACGGGGTCAGCAGGCCGGCCATGTCCTTGATCGCCACGGAGTCGCAACCCATGGCTTCCATTTGCCTGGCTTGCTCCACGAACGCCTCGATGGTGTGCACCGGGCTGGTGGTGTAGGCGATGGTGCCCTGCGCGTGTTTGCCGGCCGCTTTCACCGCTTCGATGGCCACCCGCAGGTTACGCACGTCGTTCATCGCATCGAAGATGCGGAACACGTCAATTCCATTCACGGCCGCCTTGGCGACGAAGGCTTTGACCACGTCGTCGCTGTAGTGGCGATAGCCCAACAGGTTCTGGCCGCGCAGAAGCATTTGCAGACGGGTGTTAGGCAGCGCCGCACGCAGTTTGCGCAAACGCTCCCACGGATCTTCTTTCAGAAAGCGTACGCAGGCATCGAAGGTCGCGCCGCCCCAGACTTCCAGCGACCAGTAGCCGACTTTGTCGAGCTTGTCGCAGATCGGCAGCATGTCGTCGGTGCGCATGCGGGTCGCGAGCAGCGATTGGTGGGCGTCGCGCAGGATTGTGTCGGTTACGTGGATTTTCTTAGTCATTGGAATATTCCTCACAGGCCTGCGTGGGCGGCGATGGCGGCGGCGATGGCCAGGGCCAGCTCTTCGGGTTTGCGCTTGATCGAGTAGTTGGTCAGCTCAGGGTGGCTTTCAACGAAGCTGGTGTTGAACTGACCGCTACGGAATTCCGGATTACGCAGGATTTCCTGGTAATAGGCGGCAGTGGTCTTGACCCCTTGCAGACGCATGTCGTCGAGGGCGCGCAAGCCACGGTCCATCGCCTCTTCCCAGGTCAACGCCCAGACCACCAGTTTCAGGCACATGGAATCGTAGAACGGTGGAATGGTGTAACCGGTGTAGATCGCCGTGTCGGTACGTACGCCGGGACCGCCGGGTGCGTAGTAACGGGTGATCTTGCCGAAGCTCGGCAGGAAGTTGTTTTTCGGGTCTTCGGCGTTGATCCGGAATTGCAGCGCAAAACCGCGGTGCTGGATGTCTTCCTGCTTCACCGACAGCGGCAGGCCAGAGGCAATGCGGATCTGCTCACGGACAATGTCGATACCGGTGATTTCTTCGGTGATGGTGTGTTCCACCTGCACCCGGGTGTTCATCTCCATGAAGTACACCTCGCCCTCGGCGAGCAGGAACTCCACGGTGCCGGCGTTCTCGTAACCCACCGCTTTGGCCGCACGCACCGACAAGTCGCCAATGTAGGCGCGCTGCTCTGGCGTCAGTTGCGGGCTCGGGGCGATCTCGATCAGCTTCTGGTTACGACGCTGGATCGAGCAGTCACGCTCGAACAGGTGCACCACGTTGCCGAAACTGTCGCCGAGGATCTGCGCTTCGATGTGCTTGGGATTGACGATGCATTTTTCGAGGAAGACTTCCGCCGAACCAAAGGCCTTGGTCGCTTCGGAAATCACCCGCGGGAAGGCTTGTTCCAGTTCTTCGCGGCTGTTGCAGCGACGAATCCCGCGACCGCCACCACCGGAGGTGGCCTTGAGCATCACCGGGTACCCGATGCGATCGCCTTCAGTCAGGGCTTCGGCGATGTCGGCGACGTTGCCTTCAGTGCCGGGCGTGACTGGCACACCAGCCTTGATCATGCTGCGGCGGGCTTCGGTCTTGTCGCCCATGCGGCGAATGACTTCTGCTGACGGGCCAATGAATTTGATACCGCGCTCGGCGCAGATATCGGCCAGCTCGGCGTTTTCCGAAAGAAAGCCGTAACCTGGGTGCAACGCATCGCAACCGGTTTCCACCGCGAGGTTCACCAGCTTGCGCGGGTTCAGATAACCGGCCAGTGGCTCGGCACCAATGCTGTGGGCTTCATCGGCGCGTTTGACATGCAACGCATGGCGATCGGCGTCGGAATAGATCGCGACCGAACGAATGCCCATCTCGGCGCAGGCACGTACGATTCGTACGGCGATTTCACCACGGTTGGCAATCAGGATCTTTTTTATCACTTGGAGGTTCCCTTGAGCCGGTTGCTACCCACGACCTTGGACTGGGTCGGCGCGTGACTAAATGTTTCAAGCCAGTCGCACAGTCACACTAGCCCGCTCAAGGGATTAACAAAAATCAATAATAATTGGGTCAGGCATAAGTAAAGACTTATAGTTGAAGAGCCCACCCGCGACCTGAGTGTTTAAATAATGCGTAAGTCCTTGATGCGTATGACATTACGCCAGCTTCAGATCTTCAACGAAGTCTGCGATTTGCGTTCCTACAGCCGTGCAGCTGACGAAATGTCGCTCACACAACCGGCCGTCAGCCTACAGATTCGTCAGCTTGAAGAGCTGATTGGTCAGCCTTTGTTCGATTACGTCGGCAAAAAGCTCTACATGACCGAAGCGGCTGAAGCGTTACAGCGCGCCAGCCGGGATATTTTCGGGCGCCTGGAAAACCTCGATATGCAGCTCTCGGACATGCAAGGTTCATTGCAAGGTCAGCTGAAACTGGCTGTGGAATCCAGCGCCAAGTACTTCGTACCGCACTTGTTTGCCGCCTTCAAGCGCCAGCACCCGGAAGTGAACCTGCAACTGACGGTGGTCAACCGTGGACAGGTGATCCGACGTCTGTCCGACAACCGCGACGACCTGGTGATCATGTCCATGGTGCCGCAGGACATGGGCTTGGAGTTTTTGCCGTTCCTCAACAACCCGATCGTTGCCGTGGCGCCACCGGATCATCCGCTGTGCCACATGGGTCCCTTGCGCTTGCAGGATCTTGAGCCCTACACATTGCTGCTGCGCGAGCCCGGTTCCGGGACACGGCTGGCGTGCGAGGAGTATTTCAAAGAGAAGCGCGTGCACTTCAACCAGACCCAGGAAGTCTCGTCGGCCGAAGCCCAGCGCGAATGCGTGGTGGCGGGTCTGGGCCTGGCCTTGTTGACGCGCCACGCCCTGAACCTGGAGTTGGCGACCGGCGGACTCAAAGAGCTGCCGGTCGAAGAGCTGCCGTTGTACCGCAGCTGGTGCCTGGTGCAGGCCAAAGCCAAACGCCTGTCACCGGTAGCGCATGCATTCCTGGGGTTTATCCGCAGTGAACGGGTGCAGATCAGCGCGCTGGTTGAGCGTTTCGACGCGAAGCTGCCGGTGTTGCCTGCCAATAGTTGAGTTCCAGATCCGGATATTCACCGATTTCGGCCAGAAGCTGGCGGTGCTCGCAGCGATCTTCAATCGCTCGGCGAAACGCCATGCGACGCTGGTCTTCTTGCTGACGGCGGGTTTTGACAGCGCTGTTGCGTTCTTCGTAGTGCTGGGCCATTTCGAGTCTCCCAAGGCGAGTACGGGAGTTTCAAGATAGGCGTCGGGGATGACGGTTTGGCGGCGGGGGGATTACAGACAGATGAAAATTTTTGCCGCAACCAGATCCATTGTGGCGAGGGGGCTTGCCCCCGCTCGGCTGCGTAGCAGGCGTAAAAAGCTCTGGGGCCGCTTCGCGACCCAGCGGGGCGATGCGGCGTTCCGACAAGCCCCCTCGCCACAAAAAGCCCCTTGTCGCACTATCGCCGGATTAGTCGTCCAGTGCTTTGACCGATTTGGGCGACAGACGCAGGCTTCGAAGGCTGCGTTTGACGCTCTTGAGGTGGTTGACCAGGCTCGGCCCACGCGCCATGGCCACGCCCATGGCCAGCACGTCGATCACCACCAGGTGTGCGATACGCGAGGTCAGCGGTGTATAGATCTCGGTGTCTTCGTGCACATCGATCGCCAGGTTGACGGTCGACAGCTCGGCCAACGGCGTCTGGCTCGGGCACAACGTGATCAGCGAGGCACCGCTTTCACGCACCAGGTTGGCGGTGATCAACAGGTCCTTGGAGCGGCCGGACTGGGAAATGCAGATCGCCACGTCCGTCGGTTTCAGCGTGACCGCCGACATCGCCTGCATGTGCGGGTCGGAATAGGCCGCAGCCGTCAGCAGCAACCGGAAGAATTTATGCTGGGCATCCGCCGCCACCGCGCCGGACGCCCCAAAACCATAGAACTCGACGCGCTGAGCCTGGGACATGAGGGTCACCGCCCTCTGCAACTCCAACGGATCGAGTTTCTCGCGAACTTCCATCAGGGTGTGCAGGGTGGTGTCGAAAATTTTCAGGCTGTAGTCGGCGACCGAGTCGTCTTCGTGAATCGCGAACTGCCCGAAACTCGCTCCTGCTGCCAGGCTTTGCGCCAGTTTCAGCTTCAAGTCCTGAAAGCCCGAACAACCGATGGCCCGGCAGAAGCGCACGATGGTCGGTTCGCTGATGCCGACACTGTGGGCAAGATCGGCCATGGAACTGTGCATCACAGCCGCAGGATCAAGCAGCACATGATCGGCGACCTTGAGCTCCGACTTGCGTAACAGATGGCGTGACTGGGCGATGTGCTGCAACAGATTCAAAGGGCAGGACTCATTGTTATTGGCTGACGCCGGGGATGTAGCAATTTTGTAGTTATACTACAAGAATTCGCTTTTTGCCTGTTCAATCCGTAACTCAATGCCTGTGCTGCCCACGGTTTTGGCCCTGCATACCCGATGTAGCTGCCTTCGCACGTTACCCCATCTGCAAGCAGCCGCTGTCGTTTTCAGGCCCCTTGACGCGCCTTTATCCCTTATCTCAACTTGAAACGACAACGTCCCCCCTCAGCACTCACTGCCGACACCTGCACTTCGCCCAACTAACAAAGTCAATCCACACCCAGCTAACTCTCAACGCATGAACACGCTCACATCTTGAACAACTCTGCCACTCCACAAATAAAATACTTCGCGCTAATAATGGCCGGGCAGGAAGCACTTTAATTCTAACTTATGGAATATTAAACATGACCATTAAAAACAGTGACTGGGTAGCGCAGATCAACCGTATGCCGGGTGACCTTTTTTTCCGCACTTACGGAACCGTAACCGTGGCGCATCCCGGCATTATACCGACATTGGTACTGAGCCCACTGCAAGACAAGTCCTTCGACCTGAGACTTGATCTGGAACTTAAAGATTCTGGCGACATTACAACTCAGGTCGAAACAGAAAAAGCCGTCACCTATAAAAACCTGGGCGACTCACATGTCACCGGCGTCAGTATTTTCTTCGAAGGCAAACTTCTGCACCATATTAAAGACGTCATGATCACCCATTAAGATAAAAAGACACTTATTACCCCCAGATCTTTTCCTGCCAGGCTAATCACATTAACTGGCAGGCTTTTTCCGTACGTAAAAAATAAAACTCACTCTGGGCGCCCCCCTCTTAACAAGCTGGCAAGCTTGAACGCCTCCACCGGACGGCTGATCAGGTAGCCCTGCACCTCATCACAGGACTCAGCCTCAAGGAATGCCAACTGCTCCGCAGTTTCCACGCCTTCTGCTACCACTTTCAGCGAAAGCCCATGCGCCATGGCAATGATTGCCCGGGTGATCGCCGCGTCTTCCCCGCCCTCACCCAACCCACGGATAAACGCCTGATCGATCTTCACATAGTCCACGGGAATGCGTTTGAGGTAGCTCAGCGATGAATACCCCGTGCCAAAGTCGTCGATCGCCAGTTTCACACCAAGATCACGCAATTGCTGGAAGGTCGCGATGATATGTTCGACGCTGTCCAGCAATTGGCTTTCCGTCAGCTCCAGTTCGAGGTAGTGCGGCGCCAGACCGGTTTCTTCAAGCACCTGGCGCACCAGGCTGACCAGCTTGCCCTGACGCAGCTGGTGGACCGACAGATTGACCGAAACCCGAATCGGCTCCAGCCCCTGACGCTGCCACTCGCACGCTTGCCAGCAGGCTTGGCGTAGCACGAACTCGCCAATGGCGCCGATCAACCCGACTTCCTCTGCCAACCCGATAAAATCCCCCGGCGGCACCTGCCCCATGGTCGGATGATCCCAGCGCACCAACGCTTCGGCGGCGTTCAGCCGGCCAGTCGCGAGGCAGAGTTTCGGTTGGTAAAACACTTTCAGCTGCTTGTCTTCGATGGCCTTGCGCAGTTGGTTCTCCAGCTGCAAGCGCTCAAGGGTGCTGGCCTGCAGGCTGTCGGTGTAGAACTGGAAGTTGTTCCCGCCCAGATGCTTTGCATGTTGCATGGCCATGTTTGACTGGCTGACCAGCGCGGAAATTTCCCGCGCGTTGTCCGGCAACATGCTGATGCCCATCGACGCACTGACCACCAGCTCATGCCCTTCAACGGTCAGCGGCAAGCGCAGCTTGGTCGACAATCGGGTGGCGACCCGCGCCAGGCTCGACAGGTTGCCATAAGCGTCGAACAGCACCGCGAACTCGTCGCCGGACAAGCGCGCAATGGTGTCCGCCTCCGGCAGCGCATTGACCAGACGCCGAGCGATTTTCTGCAGCATCTGATCGGCAACTTCATGGCCGAGGCTGTCGTTGAGCAATTTGAAGCGGTCCAGGTTGATGTGCAGCAACGCCAGGCTCCGGCCGCCCTGGCGCACCCGTTGATGGGCTTCATGCAGGCGCTCGCGGAACAACGAGCGGTTGGCCAGCCCGGTCAGTTCGTCGTAGTGGGTCAGGTAGCGCATGCGCTCTTCAGATTCGCGCCGGGCTGACAGATCGGCGAAAAAGCCCACGATATGACTGACATTGCCTCGAGTATCGCGCACCACATTCAGTTGCAGCCATTGCGGATAGAGCTCGCCGTTTTTGCGCGCCTCCACCAACTCACCCTGCCAACTGCCCTGCTGTTCCAGTGCCTGATGGATCACCGAATAATGCCGCCGCGCGTCACGACTGCACGGCAACTCGACCACATTGCGCCCCAGCAAATCTTCAATCTGATACCCGGTGACCCGGCTGAACGCCTGATTGACCGCGATCAAGGCGTAATCCGGGTCGAAAATCACAATGCCTTCGCTGGCCGCTTCAAATACCGTCGCCGCCAGTTGCCGCTGCTCTTCAAGCCCTTTGCTGACGCTGATGTCACGTCGGGTGCCGACCATCCGGATCACCCGACCATTGGCACCCCGCTCCACTGCTCGGCCGCGGTCTTCGATCCAGACCCAGTGGCCATCGCCGTGGCGCACGCGGTATTCGATCTGATAATCCTCGGTGCGGCCCTTCAAATGCTCGACCAACGCCCGCCGCAGCGGCGGCAAGTCCTGAGGGTGCAGCCGTGGTTTCAGATGACTGAGCATCGCCGTGACGAATTCCGGCTCAATGCCGAACAACTCCTTGAGTTGGGTGTGATGCACCTCATCGGTTTGCAGGTTCCAGTCCCAGAGACCCAGCTCACTGGCCTTCAATGCCAACGCCAGCCGTGCTTCGCTCTTGCTCAAGGCTTGATTGGCGACATCCAGTTCGCGGCTACGCTGGGCTACCCTGCTTTCGAGACCGACCTGAGCGTCACGCAGCTCTTCTTCGGCGTGGCGGCGCTGTTCGATTTCCCGCGCCAACTCCTGATTGAGCTGATCGCTGCGACTTTGCGCCTGCTGCAAGTGCTCGATCAGTGCCTGATTCTGGAAACGCCGCATCAAGCCGTGCTGGATCAGCCGGTTGACCTGCCACGCGACCACACTCAGAGAGCCCAACAGAATCAGCCCGAGCCAGCCCCAACCTTGCTGCTGTTCATCGCCGCCCCAGAACAAATAACCGATCGCCGGTAACAGACACGGCAAGGTGAACGACAGGAAGGCCGGCAGGCTCACCGCATAGGCGACACTGGCCGAGAGGGTTGCCGCGCCGATCAGGCCGAATACCCAGGCTTGTTGCAGGAAGCTGTCGGTAGGCACCAAGGCAATACCGGCACCGGCCAGCGTCAGGCCGGTCATGGCCGAACCCAACAGAAACATTCGACGCCAGACTGGCTGCGCCTGACGACTGGGCATCGCCGAGTCGAAGGCTGCGACCTGAATCACCCGCAGCGCCACCAGCGACAGTAACCAGATTAGCCAGATGCTCACCAGGAAATAGCGCTGCGGACTCCAGAGCAAACCGGCGCAGACCAGACCATTGATCAACATGAACAACGTGGGCAGCAACGAGCCCTGATACAGCAGACGCGTGCGCTCGACCGCCAACTCCATGGCGTATTGTTTGCGGATAACCCGCGGGTCCACAGAAGGGCCCGACAGGCTGGTGCTGAGGGTCATAGGCAATATTCTTGTTCTTATAAAGGTGAGCGCGACGAGCCCGAAACGTCGACGGAGCATACACAAGCAATGGCCCGGACCAAACTGCTCCAGATCATAAAACCGACAAAACAAATGGCCCGTTGCCACTGCTCAAAACCGCAGAAGCGCTGTCCATCAAGGCTTGCAAAGAATGACTGACCGGTCGTCCCCTGCGCTTCTTTCATCGGTTAATGCAAAGCTCGGTTTGCCCGGTGTGGCGTGGCGCCCTAGAATGCCCTGATGCGCGATGATCTCTCCCTTCTGCTGAACTCCCTCAACGATGCCCAACGTCAGGCCGTAGCTGCCTCCGTGGGTCGTCAGTTGGTCCTGGCCGGTGCTGGTTCCGGTAAAACCCGTGTGCTGGTGCACCGTATCGCCTGGTTGATCCAGGTCGAGAACGCCTCGCCACACTCGATCCTGTCGGTGACGTTCACCAACAAGGCCGCCGCCGAGATGCGTCATCGCATCGAGCAGCTGATGGGTATCAACCCGGCCGGCATGTGGGTCGGCACCTTCCACGGCCTGGCGCACCGCTTGCTGCGGGCGCACTGGCAGGAAGCCGGCCTGAGCCAGACGTTCCAGATCCTCGACAGCGATGACCAGCAACGTCTGGTCAAGCGCGTGATCCGCGAACTGGGCCTCGACGAACAGCGCTGGCCGGCCCGTCAGGCCCAGTGGTTCATCAACGGGCAAAAAGACGAAGGTCTGCGTCCGCAACATATTCAAGCCAGCGGCGATCTGTTCCTGGCCACCATGCGCAGCATTTATGAAGCCTATGAGGCCGCGTGCCTGCGCGCTGGCGTCATCGACTTCTCCGAGCTGCTGCTGCGCGCCCTCGACCTGTGGCGCGATCATCCGGGCCTGCTGGCGCATTATCAGAAGCGCTTCCGTCATGTGCTGGTGGATGAATTCCAGGACACCAACGCCGTGCAGTACGCCTGGTTGCGTCTGCTGGCCAAGGGCGGCGACAGCCTGATGGTGGTTGGTGACGACGATCAGTCGATCTACGGCTGGCGCGGCGCGAAAATCGAGAACATTCACCAGTATTCGGCCGACTTCCCGGACGCGGAAGTCATTCGACTGGAACAGAACTACCGCTCCACCGCCGGGATCCTCAAGGCCGCCAACGCCTTGATCGCCAATAACACCGGGCGTCTGGGCAAAGAGCTGTGGACCGACGGCGGCGAAGGCGAAGCGATCAACCTGTACGCCGCATTCAACGAACATGACGAAGCACGCTACGTGGTGGAAACCATCGAAAGCGCGCTGAAAACCGGCATGGCGCGCAGCGATATCGCGATTTTGTACCGCTCCAACGCCCAATCGCGGGTTTTGGAAGAAGCGCTACTGCGCGAACGCATTCCGTACCGCATCTATGGCGGCCAGCGCTTCTTCGAGCGGGCTGAAATCAAGAACGCCATGGCTTACCTGCGGTTGCTCGAAGGTCGCGGCAACGATGCGGCGCTGGAACGGGTGATCAACGTTCCGGCCCGTGGCATTGGCGAAAAAACCGTCGAAGCGATCCGTGATCACGCTCGTCACAGCGATGTGTCGATGTGGGAAGCCATGCGTCAGCTGGTGGCCAATAAAGGCCTCACCGGTCGTGCAGCCAGCGCCTTGGGTGCGTTCATCGAGTTGATCGAGCACCTGGCGACCACCACCGCCGAAATGCCACTGCACCTGATGACTCAGACCGTCATCGAGCAGTCCGGCCTGATCGCCTATCACCAAGCGGAAAAAGGCGAGAAAGGTCAGGCGCGGGTAGAAAACCTTGAGGAACTGGTCAGCGCGGCGCGTAACTTTGAAAGTGCCGAAGAAGACGAAGACCTGACGCCGCTGGCCGCGTTCCTCGGCCATGCCTCGCTGGAGGCTGGCGACACCCAGGCCGACGAACACGAAGACAGCATTCAGCTGATGACTTTGCACAGCGCCAAAGGCCTGGAGTTCCCTTACGTGTTCCTGGTAGGTATGGAAGAAGGCCTGTTCCCGCACAAGATGAGCCTGGAAGAGCCCGGCCGCCTTGAAGAGGAACGCCGCCTGGCCTACGTCGGCATTACCCGGGCCATGCAAAACCTGGTGATGACCTACGCCGAAACCCGACGCCTGTACGGCAGCGAAACCTACAACAAGGTTTCACGCTTCGTACGCGAAGTGCCTAAAGGCCTGATTCAGGAAGTGCGGCTGTCCAACAGCGTCAGCCGTCCATTCGGTGGCGGCCAGAAGCAAAGTTCGAGCAGCATGTTCGCTGGCACGGAAATCCCGGAAACCGCGTTCAGCCTCGGTCAGCAAGTGCAACACGCGGTCTTCGGCGAAGGGGTGATCCTCAACTTCGAAGGCGCCGGTGCGCAGGCCCGGGTGCAAGTGAACTTCAGCGAAGGCAGCAAGTGGCTGATGCTCGGCTACGCCAAGCTCGAGGCCATCTAACGGCTATCTGCTTGATCGTTCCCACGCTCCCGCGTGGGAATGCATCCCGTGACGCTCTGCGTCACTTTCCAAAGCGGACGCAGAGCGTCCATGGCGGCATTCCCACGTAGAGCGTGGGAACGATAAACGGTGAGGATCACACATGGGCTCGGGCTTCTTTTCTTCCTGGACATTCTGGGCCCTGTTGTCAGCGGCTTTCGCTGCGCTGACCGCGATTTTCGCCAAGGTCGGCATCGAAAGCGTCAATTCCGACTTCGCGACGCTGCTGCGCACGATCGTGGTACTGGTCAGCCTGGCCTTGATTTTGTACGCAACGGGCCAATATCAGTCATTGGGATCGATATCCGCCAAGAGCTACCTGTTCCTGCTGCTGTCCGGCCTGGCAACCGGTGCCTCATGGATTTGCTACTTCCGTGCGCTGAAACTCGGGCCAGCCTCGCTGGTAGCACCCGTCGACAAACTCAGCGTGGTGCTGGTGGCCGTGTTGGGCGTAGTGTTGTTGGGTGAGCGGCTCGACCTGCGTCAATGGGGCGGAATCGGTCTGATCACGGCGGGTGTGGTGATGTTGGCATTGCGACGTTAAACAACGCTCCTGCTCTATCTATCCACTTGTCCTACAGACAAATGTACAAGCGCCTCCTTGTATCGACGGAGCTGAACGCAGCCTGTCAGGCAAAAGCCCGAAACACTCTGCCGCTAGCCAGTGTCACTTCACCTGTGCAACATGGCGCGCGTGCCATCCACAAATGGGAATTCCCTTTATGAAACGTTTTCTTAGCATCGCCCTGGCGCTGTGCATCGGCCTGACGATGAGCCTCGACGCCAACGCCAAGCGCTTCGGTGGCGGCAAAAGCGTAGGCGCTGCGCCTACTCACCAGACCAGCCAAATGGCGCCGTCCTCGCCTGGCATGGGTTCTGCTGCCGCGACCGCCGGTGCTGCGGGTGCCGCAGGCGCTGCCGCCAAAGCTGGCGGTGCTTCGCGCTGGCTCGGCCCTCTGGCCGGTATCGCTGCCGGCGGTCTGCTGGCCTCCATGTTCATGGGCGGCGGCTTCCATGGAATGCAGATTTTCGACATCCTGATCATGGCAGTCATCGGGTTCGTGATCTTCCGCTTCATCGCCGCTCGTCGCCGCAAGCAACAAGAGCATATGGCCCCTGCGGGCGCGCCAATGCAGCGTGAAGTGTACGAACAGAAGCCGGCCATGGGTTCGATCTTCGGCGGTTCTGCTGCCCCTGCTGCCGCTCGTCCGGTGATCAACGCTCCGGCCTGGTTCAACGAAGAGCGCTTCGTTGAAGCCGCACGCAACCACTTCCAGTCCCTGCAACAGCACTGGGACGCCAATGAAATGGACAAGATCGCCGAGTTCGTGACCCCGCAAATGCTGGAGTTCCTCAAACGCGAACGCGCCGATCTGGGTGACGGCTTCCAGTCCACCTATATCGACAACCTCCACGTTCAACTGGACGGCGTGGATGATCGCGCAGACAAGACCATCGCCACCCTGACCTTTACGGGCGTGTCGAAAACCTCGCGCTTCGACCAGGGCGAAGTGTTCAGCGAAAGCTGGAACATGGAACGTCCGCAAGGCGAAAACCAGCCTTGGCTGGTGGCTGGTATTCGTCAGAACGGCTAATACCGCACTCGTTTCGCATGCTGTAATAAAAACCCCGGACTTGTCCGGGGTTTTCTATTTCGCAGTTGCATCTATAGCGAGCTACTGTATAAACCGCCCCAACTAAACCGCGCCATTGAGCAAGAGGATCCCGGACGTGGAAGAAATCATTGAACAACTGCGAGAAGCCAACGAACCGGTACCGGTGCCCTTGGAGCTGCCTGACGAAGACCTGCTGGTGGAAATCGAAGAACAACTGTTCATCGATATCCCGTTCGTCTTCAGAGAATTCCTGCTGACCGTCAGCGACGTCGTGTACGGCAGCCTGGAGCCGGTGACTGTCACCGACCCGCAATCGCACACCTACCTGCCGGACGTTGCCGCCAACGCCTGGGATGCCGGTGTTGATCGCAGCATGATTCCGATCTGCCAGGACGGTGACAACTACTACCTGGTCGAAGAAGACGGCACCGTGGTGCTGTGGCTGGCCGAAGAAGAGCTGTTGGCCGAAGAAACCTGGGAATCGGTGTGGCACTGGGCGCGGGACGTCTGGCTGGAAAGCTGATCTGCCTGACGCCCCGCTGGGTCAATGCCCGGACGAATCCTTATGGTTGTCCAGGGTTTCCAGCAGGGCCACCTGCATCCGTGTGTGCACGTGGATGAACCAGCGCCAGAGCAGGGCCGCTACCGCGGCGGTTACAACGGCGATCAGCACCAGCAACTTGTTGGTCGGCAAGATACTGGCCGACAAGGCTGCCAGCAGCAGGAAAATCACCAGCAGCGAGAGTATCGGGATCACTTCGGCGATCACCCGACGCACTCGCTGCGTGTGGCGGCCGGCCATCTCCGGTTTAACGCCCATTTCCGCCAGCAACATCGAGAGCGCCTTCAGCTTGCGATAGGCGGCAATCAGGAATGGCAGCGACAGCAACAACGCCCCGCCCCAGATCAATGCCTTCTGCCAGCTCGGATCATTGATCCAGGCATGCAGATAGCTGGAAATCCGCTCGGCAAAAAAACTGCCCGAGAAGAAGATTGCCATCACCAGCGCCAGATTGACCCCGACCTGCAACAAAATCCGCCGAATCATCGACGCCAGCTGCGCACCCTCGCCCTGCGGTTGAATGCTGCGCAGCCACTCCCCATACATCCCCAACACGCGGCCCAAACGCTGCGGGATAACTGCAGCCAGCTTCAACGAAAGCGGATCGGCGGCACGGATCAGGTACGGCGTCAGTAAGGTGGTGATGGCCGAAACAGCGACCGCCACTGGATAAAGGAAATCGCTGGTGACCTGCAAGGTCATGCCCAGCGCCGCGATGATGAAAGAGAACTCGCCAATCTGCGACAGGCCCATGCCGACGCGCAGCGAGGTGCGTCCGTCATTGCCGGCGATAAACGCCCCCAGACCACAGGAGAGCATCTTGCCGAGCACCACCGCGACGGTAATCACCGCAATGGGCCAGGCGTACTGAAGAAGAATCTGCGGATCGATCATCAGACCGATCGCAACGAAAAAGATGGCGCTAAACATGTCGCGAACAGGCTCGATCAGGCGTTCAATTTTCACCAGCTGCCGAGACTCGGCCATGATCGCGCCAATCAGAAACGCCCCCAGCACCATGCTGTACTCAAGCTTGACCACCAGCAGGCAAAAGCCAAAACACAGGCCAAGCACGGTGATCAACAGCATTTCATTGCTGTCGAACTTCGCCACATAGGCCAGCAAGCGCGGCACCAGCAGGATCCCGACCACCAGTGCAACGATCATGAACAGCGAGAGTTTGCCGACCGTGGAAAACACCTCGCCGGAGCTCACGGTGCCGCTGACTGCGATACTCGAGAGCAAGGCAATGATGCCGATGCCGAGGATGTCTTCGACGATCAACACGCCAAAGATCAGCTGGGCAAAACGCTGATTCTTCATCTTCAGGTCATTGAGGGCCTTGACGATGATGGTGGTCGAGGAAATCGCCAGGATCGCGCCAAGAAACAGCGAATCCATGGTGCTCCAGTCAAACCAGCGGCCGATTTCATAACCGATCCAGATCATCAGCACGATTTCCAGGAACGCCGCGATAAACGCCGTGGCACCGACCTTGAACAGCTTGTGCAGGCTGAACTCCAGGCCCAGGCAGAACATCAGGAAAATCACCCCGAGTTCGGCGAGGGTCTTGATGGTTTGCTCGTCGTGGATCAACCCGAATGGCGGGGTGTGCGGGCCAATGATGAAACCGGCCACGATGTAGCCCAGGACAACCGGCTGTTTGAGCCGATGAAAAACAATGGTCACCACACCCGCAACCAGCATGATCACTGCCAGATCCTGAATAAAACTGATGGCATGCATGGCGAGGGCTCCTTGGCGCGTGGGTGTGCTGACGTCGTTGGGCGATTACCGGATCGGATGAATGGGCCCTTGAGGTGGGCTTTTGAAGGGTAACACCGCGACTTCGGGCGCAAAGGCGGTGCAATATATAGAAACAGATCGATTCGGGCGTGACGGCCTTCATTGGCGTGGCGTCCCGTTAACGGTGGTTTTGAAAAACCAGCCAGGCACCCACAGAGGTGCTCCCGCAATCCCAGCCTTGAACCGTGAGTAGTGTGCTATGGAACCCGGAAACGCCCAGCTGTCGATGACGGTATTGATGACCCCCGACATGGCCAACTTCTCTGGCAATGTCCACGGCGGCACCCTGCTCAAATACCTCGACGAAGTCGCCTACGCCTGCGCCAGCCGTTATGCCGGGCGCTACGTGGTAACCCTGTCGGTGGATCAGGTGATCTTTCGCGAACCGATCCATGTCGGTGAGCTGGTGACCTTTCTGGCTTCGGTCAACTACACCGGCAATACCTCGATGGAGGTCGGCATCAAGGTGGTGACCGAGAACATCCGCGAGCGCTCGGTGCGTCACACCAATAGCTGCTTCTTCACCATGGTCGCGGTCGACGATCAGCGTAAGCCGGCGGCTGTCCCACCGTTGCAACCGCAGAACAGCGAAGACAAACGCCGATACGCCCAAGCCAAACAGCGTCGGCAGATTCGTCAGGAACTGGATCAGCGTTATCGCGAAATCAAGGCTGACGCCTGATACCGCGCCGATCGCAGCCTCTGTAGAAACTACTGCAGGCTGCGATCTTTTCTACGGCGACGACGTTACAAACTGATCGCCGTTGCCTCGAACTTCACCCGAGGATGGGCAATACGGTCCTGGGCCCGCACCAGTTCCAGCTCATAGCTTGCGCTGGCCTGGGTTTCCAGTAGCACTTCATGCACTGCGGATGCTGCGAATTCAAAGGCCGCGACCAGACTGTCGCCCAACAACACCCGCGCCAGGAACAGGCCCGACGTCAGGTCGCCCACGCCCACCGGCTGACGTGGAAACGCCAGCAATGGACGACGCAGATGCCAACTGCCTTCGGCCGTCACCAGCAACATCTCGAAGCTCTCCGGCAACTTGCCGGGATAGTCCAGATGCTTGACCAACACCGCCTTCGGGCCACGCGCCAGCAGCGCGCGAGCCATCGCCAGGCAATCGAACAATGACTGCGGCTTGCGACCGGAGAAACTGTCCAGCTCCAACTGATTCGGGCACATGAAGTCCGCCACCGCTGCCGCCTCATCCAGCAGGAAGTCGCTGACTTCAGCCGGTACGATGCAACCTTTCTCCGCATGCCCCATCACCGGGTCGCACAGGTACAAGGCGCTGGGGTTGATCGCCTTGATTCGTGCAACGCCGCTAAGGATCGCCCGCCCTTGAGCGGCACTGCCCAGATAACCGGACAGCACGGCGTCGCAGTTGCCCAGCTCGCCAATCGCCGCAATCCCTTCCACCAGATCGGGAATCTGCTGCGGCGCCAGTACCTCACCGGCCCACTGGCCGTATTGAGTGTGGTTGGAAAACTGCACGGTATTCAGCGGCCAGACGTTCACCCCGACCCGCTGCATCGGGAAAACCGCGGCGCTGTTGCCGGCGTGACCGAAAACCACGTGGGACTGGATGGCGAGCAGATGAGGAGTACGTTTCATGCGGGATATCCGTAAACCGATTGAAATTCGAGCCGCGCAGTATGCGACTAAAAAGGCTGGGTGAAAACGTAGCGAGCGAAGGCAAGACAAGGCAAAAACAGGCGAGGAAGCGGAGTTTACGGGTTGTAAATGAGCATTCCGAGCCTGTTTTTAACGCAGTATTGCCGAGCGCAGCAGTTTTCACACAGCCTTTAAACGGAGCCTGTACGACAGACCAGAGACACAGTTAAGCTGACACTAATTTGTTGGAGCACTGTTCATGCTGACCCTTGGAAATATCTTCGTGCTGATGCTGCTGGCGACCGGTGCCGCCTGGCTGTGGCACAACCATGGCTTGCGCGAGCGGGCCCTGGAACGGGTCAAGCGGCATTGCGCCAAACTCGACATCGAATTGCTCGACGGCAATGTGGCGTTGAAAAAAATCGGCTTCGTGAAGGACGCCAACGGGCGGCGACGTCTGGCCCGCGTGTATAACTTTGAGTTCACCGTGACCGGCGAAACGCGTCACATGGGCACCATTACCCAATTCGGTGCCCATAGCGCGCAGATCGAATTGGCACCCTACCCGGTCCCGCTCGAGGAAAAACCTGTGCTGCCCAGCGCCGAGGTGATCGAGCTGAGTCAATGGCGCCAGGACCACAACAAGTTGCGTCACTGAGCCCTGAACCGCGTTAAGTCAGGTTCACCCGGCAACTCGCAAGTTTCCCCTGTAGTGATTCGACATCCTGCGGCTTATCGAAAATAAGCTCGATGCGCGAGTCTTGACGCCATTCACTGGGTTGCCAGTGCAGCACGGCGTTATCCAGCGAATTGGCCGACACCCAACCCTCGGCGCTGTGGATAACCAGCTTGGCCCGGCGCCAGTCCAACGCCGCCAGGCAAGCCTGGACCCGGGAAAGTTCGAACGACTGACTCGGGTGCCAACGCCAACCAATGCTCCAGCCACCTTCCTGCTGCTGACTCAGGCAAATCGGCTGTATGGGATCAGTCCAGACCGCCGGCATTTGCGCCAGACCTTTTGGCACACTGAAGTTATCCACACCCTTGACCGCTCGACGGCTGACACCCGGCAAGTCACTCAATGCCAGAGCGCCCTGCTGCGTCCAATACAGCGGGCATTCCGGCAACTGCGCGGTGATGCGCTGGCGATCTTCATCGTTCAGGTGCTCGGCCTTGTTCAACAGCAACAGACCCGCGCTCGCTAGCGCTTGCTGCTGCGCCTCTGGCAGTGGTTTTCCGGCAGCCAGAGCTTGAGCGTCGAGCACCAGAACGCTCGGTTGAATCGCCAGTACACCCTGCCACGGCGCTTCACTTAATTGCTTGAGCAATTGCGCCGGATGTCCCAGCCCCGAGGGTTCGATAAACAAGCGGTCCGGCCGTGATTTGCGCAGCAACCGCCCGAGGCCAATCTGAAACGGCGCACCATTCACGCAACACAAACAGCCGCCAGCCACTTCCCCCAGTGCGATACCATCGGCGCCCGTGGTCAGCAGCGCGGCGTCGAGACCGATCTGGCCGAACTCGTTGATCAGCACCGCCCAGCGTTCGTTCGCCGGCCGCTGTGTCAGCAGATGCTTGATCAGACTGGTCTTGCCGGCGCCTAACGGTCCGGCGATGACGTGAGTAGGAATGTTCTGCAACATGTTCGACGGTTTCTTGGGAGGAAAAGGATGCGACTGATTGGCTTGTCGTTACTGTTGGCCTTCGCTTCGGGCGAGGCGTTGGCCCAGGCCTGCGTGATTCACAGCCAGGCGGAGCGGCTCGACGTCAAAGTCTGTCAGCAGAACCGCAATATCCCGGAAAAGCTGTTCCATGACGGTTTCTGTCAGCCGAACCTCGCGGGGCAGAAGGTCGACGTCGCATTTCTCGACCAATGCCCCAGCGGCGCCTTCGGAGTGTGCAGCAACGCTCAAGTTGCCAATATGCCTTACCGGCAGGATATTCACTATTACGGCGTGGCCACCGACGCGGCGTACCTGAAACCGTTTTGCGAAGGCCAGAGTCAGGGCGCGTGGCTCACGCCTTGAGTCACGCGAGCCAGTCGAGGGTCAGGATCAGCCGGCGCTCACCCGGTGCCGGTTGCGGTGAACGATGAATCAACCCGAATCCCTCGTTGCCGTGCCACTTCTCGCCTTTGAGTAACGCGACTTCGCCGCAGAGCATTTGCTCACAGTCCTGCGGCTCGGCCTCCGCTTTGGCCAGGTTCTTGCGATCCATGGCGCCCTCTCTGAGCCACTGACTGCCGATACCGGCGTAGGTGGTAATCAGCCGCACCGGCACATGGTCGACGTGGAAACGCGGGCACATGGCTTTATCCAGCACCCGCAAACGCAAGCCGATACGCGTCGCGCCCAGCAAGCAGGCAAACGCGCTGACCAACCATGAAACATCGGCGATAAATCCTTCGTGGCCCTCCAGGTCACTGTAGCTTTCGGCCAGGCCACGCAGATTGGGCTCAGCGTCGTCAGTCGCCAATTCCATCACCAACGACTCGGCCAGCGGCTCGTTCAGCGATAACAGCAATGCACCGAAGTCAGCAATATGTGCCGGCAAACAACGCTGCCAGAGGGCCAGGTTGGTACCGTCTTGAAGTATCTGCGTGAAGACGTCAGGGGTTTGGTCCTGTACCTGGCGAATCACCGGGCGCGCTTTCAGACTCGGCGCCAACATCAGGCTGCCTCCTCTTCGAGCCATGGACCAAACGGGTCTGCCATCAGGCGCCATGCTTCGACACCGAGGGACATTTCGTCATCGTTGAGCAGGCAATTGTCGAGGCGTTCGGTGAGTTCAGAAAAGTCGATATTCTGGCCGATGAACACCAGTTCCTGACGGCAATCACCGGTGACGGAGGTCCAGTTTTCCATGATCGCGGCGGTACTTTCCTGATCCTGTGGCCACTGCGCTTTCGGCACGAAGCGCCACCAGCGACCGGCAAACCCGTGACGCATCAAGCCACCGGCCTGCGACCAGCTACCGGCGTCCTGGTGCTTGCTGGCCAACCAGAAAAAGCCCTTGGAGCGCAGCAGTTTTCCATTCACCCATGGTCGATTGATGAAGCTGAAAAAGCGCTGCGGATGAAACGGTCGACGTGCCCGATAGGCCATGGAAGCGATGCCGTACTCGGTGGTTTCCGGCACATGTTCGCCGCGCAATTCCTGAAGCCAGCCCGGTGCCTGAGAGGCTTTTTCAAAGTCGAAGCGGCCGGTATTGAGGATTTTTTTCAGCGGCACTTCGCCCATGACCATCGGGATAATGTGCGCCTGGGCGTTGAGCCGTTTGAGGATCGCGATCAACTCTTCGCGCTCGGCGCTGCTGATCAGATCGATCTTGCTGATCAGCAGCACGTCGGCGAATTCGATCTGCTCGATCAGTAAATCCGTGATCGAACGCTCATCTTCCTCGCCCAGGGTTTCACCCCGTGATGCAAGGCTTTCGGCGGCCTGATAATCGAGCAGAAAGTTCATCCCGTCGACCACCGTGACCATGGTGTCGAGCCGCGCAATGTCGGCCAGGCTTTGGCCTTCTTCGTCGCGAAAGGTGAATGTTTCCGCCACGGGAAGAGGTTCGGAAATACCGGTGGACTCGATCAGCAGGTAATCAAAGCGACCGTCCCTGGCCAGTTTACTGACCTCTTCCAGCAGGTCTTCGCGCAAGGTGCAGCAGATGCAGCCGTTGCTCATTTCGACGAGTTTTTCTTCGGCGCGGTTCAAGGTGACATCGCGCTGGACTTCGCTGCCATCGATATTGATTTCGCTCATGTCATTGACGATCACCGCGACTCGAAGGTTCTCGCGGTTGCGCAGTACGTAGTTGAGCAGCGTGCTTTTGCCGGCGCCGAGAAAGCCGGACAGCACGGTAACGGGGAGACGATTGAGCATCAGGTGTTCCTCATCAGGAGTGGCCGGTCAGGTGGTTTTTTAATGTTATAGTATAACAACACAAACACGCCAATCTCCTCTTGCTCCCAGCGACGAAGGACGCAATGCTTGAGCCCGTTCGCACCACGAGAAAACCCATGCACAACGCCTTGAAATGCACACTGTTGAGCCTTTCGCTGTTTGTCGCAGCAGACGCCTGCGCGCAGGCATCGAGCCAGGCGAAGTGCACGCGCAGCGCCAATCTGCTGGCCTGCGTAGACCCGGACGGCAACTTTTACAGCGTCGCCACGGCGGGCAGCACGACCTACATGCGCGGGTTTGAAGTGAGCGGTAAACGCTATTGGGCGCAAACCAGCAGCCGTTACGGCCAACTGACGTTCTTCACCGGTTTGGCATCGGATGGAGAAGCCTGGGTCGGTTACAGCCGCCGCGTTGGCTGGACCACACTCAATCGGTTTTCCAGCTCCGGCGGCTCCAGTGGCAAGTTCACCTGTAGCCGACTGACGGGTTGCTAGACCTGCGATTTTTGCTGCGACTGCTGCCAGGCCATGTAGCTGTTCATCGGTGGATTCTTCTGAAAATAGCGCTGCAAGCCTTCAAAAAGGCCGTTGGCTACCGCCTTTTGGTGCCGTGCTGTGACCAGCCGTTGGCTGTCGCGGGCATTGGAAATGAAGCCGGTTTCTACCAGGATCGATGGCACATCCGGTGATTTCAGTACCGCAAAACCTGCCTGTTCCACACGTTTCTGATGCAGCGTGGTAATTCCGGCCAGACTGCCGAGCACTGTGCTACCGAGCTGCAAACTGGCGGCGATGGTAGCGTTCATCGACATGTCGAGAATCACCCCGGCGAGCATCGGATCCTTGTCCTTCAAGTTGAGCAGACTGCTCGCCCCCAGCAAATCGGCACCGTTTTCCCGTTGCGCCATGAAGCGCGCCGTGGCCGAAGTCGCGCCACCTTCGGACAATGCGTAAACCGAAGCGCCAGAAGCCGTGAGCCGTGGCGCCGCGTCAGCGTGTACCGAGATGAACATGTCGGCCTTGTGCGTACGGGCGATCTCCACGCGCTTGCGTAGCGGCACGAAGAAGTCGTCGTTGCGCACCAATTTCACATCAAAACCTTTTTCGCGCTTCAAGCGCTTGGCCAGCAATTGTGCGATGGACAGCACCACGTCTTTCTCGCGCTCGCCTTTGGCGCCAATTGCGCCGGGGTCCTTGCCGCCATGGCCAGGGTCGACCACGACGATGATGTCGCGCTTGGGGTGAGCCTTGTCAGCCGGTGTTTCACGCTGGACCAAAGGTGCCGCCGCAGCGATCTGCACAGGCGCCGCGTTGAGCAGGTCGAGCACCAGACGATGGCCCTGCCCGTCCTGTGGCGGCAGTTGAAAACTATTGAGCCGCACCGGACCGGTAAGGTCGAGCACGATCCGCGTATCGCCTTGCCCGAAGTGCCCCGAACGGATCGAACGAATCACCGTGTTGGTGAGCGCCAATTGGCTGAAGTCACCGCTGAGCTGCGCACCACTCAAGTCGATGATCAGTCGCTCGGGCGCGCTCAACGAGAAGGTTTTGTACTGCACCGGTCCGCTCAGATCGAGTACCAGGCGAAGCTTGTCATCCGAACGCCAGAACCGTGCATTGCGGATCTGCGTCGCCGACACGCCGAAAGGTAAAACCAGCGCAGCGCTGGCAAACAACAGGTTGAGCAATTGTCGCCTGTGCATAGTGAAAGACCGCTCGAGAAAAAGGCATCGTCGATTTGATTGTTATAATATAACATGGCAAAACATTTCCAACGATGGACCTGCTCATGAATGCGCTGACTCTGCCGGATATCGCCGCGCAGGCCTCACGCCAAGCCTTGCCACTCGAATGGGTGGGCATGTGCGGCATTGCTCTTCCTGTTGTGTTCGACGGTCAGCGATTGAGCGCAAAAGCCGACGCTGGCGTCAGCCTCGATGATGGCGAAGCACGTGGCATTCATATGTCGCGGCTGTATCTGGCGCTGGAGATGCTTGAGCAAGAAAGCCTCACCCCGGCGTTATTGCAGCAAGTTCTGCAACGCTTCCTCGACAGCCACGAGGGTTTATCCAATGCCGCTTACCTGCGCATTCACGCTGATTTACTGCTCAAACGCCCAGCCTTGATCAGCCCTTTGGCCGGCTGGAAAAGCTATCCGATCAGCATCGAAGCGCGCTTGGAAAACACAGTGTTCCACGTGGAACTAAAAATTGAAGTTCCTTATTCGTCCACGTGCCCCTGTTCAGCCGCACTGTCGAGACAACTTATTCAGCAGCAATTCATCGATGACTTTGCCAACAAGCCGTTGCAGCACGCCGACGTTTTGACTTGGCTCGGATCATCAAAAGGCATCGTCGCAACGCCCCACAGCCAACGCAGCAGTGCGCAATTGCGGCTACGACTGGATGACTATCTGGACGATCTGCCCCTGATCGCGGCGATCAATGACGCCGAAGCCGCGCTCGGTACCGCGGTTCAAACCGCGGTCAAACGCGCCGACGAACAAGCCTTCGCACTGGCTAACGGTCAAAACCTGATGTTCTGCGAAGACGCTGCACGACGTTTAAATCTGGCGTTGAAACGCTCGCCTGGCATCAAGGCTTTTCAGATGCGCGTAGTTCACGCCGAAAGTCTGCACGCCCACGATGCAGTGGCCGAAAGTCGCTGGAACTGGGAGGCCGCATGATTCGCTGCCAAGGATTGCGCTGGGGCGCACCCGGCCAACCACTCACTCCCGCCCTCGATTTCGATTTCGATTTACCCAGGGGCAGCCTGACGGCAGTCATTGGCGCCAATGGCTCGGGTAAAAGCAGCTTGCTGAAAGTCATCGCCGGTCTGCAAAAACCGCTAGCAGGTAAAGTCGTCCTCGATGTTTCAACACGGGGTGGCTTGTCCTTTTTGCCACAACAACAGCACCTCGACCGACAGTTCCCCATCAACCTGCAAGAGTTGGTGAGTGCCGGATTCTGGGGCAGCAAGCAAACGCCGGACGTTCGCCGCCAACGCCTCGACAATGTACTGAACGACTGGTGTTTGAGTGGCCTGGAGCAACGCCCATTAATGGCGTTGTCGGGCGGCGAATTGCAACGCGCCCTGCTCGCCCGTTTGAGCCTCGCCGAAGCGCCACTGTCGTTGCTCGACGAACCTCATGCGGCTCTGGATGAACTCGGCCAGGCGCTGCTGTGGAAACACATCCACACCTGGCACAACGAGGGCCGAACGCTGGTCGTGGTATGTCATGACCTGGCTGCGGTTCGCCAACACATTCCTCAAGCATTGCTGATCAAAAGCTCGGGCTGTGTCCTGGCGCCGAGCCATGAACTGATCCTTCAGCAACCACATACGCAGGTGGCGTAATGCTCGTCGCTGCGCAACTTTGGCAACCGTTTCACGAATTCGTGTTCATGCGCCGGGCCCTCATCGGTGGTCTGGTATTGGCTTGCAGCACCGCACCGCTTGGGGTGTTTCTGATCCTGCGACGCATGAGCCTGATCGGTGATGCCGTGGCTCACGGCATCTTGCCTGGCGCCGCGTTAGGGTTTTGGTTCGCCGGTTTGAGCTTGCCAGCACTGACCATCGGTGGCCTCGGTGCGGGGCTGAGCATGGCCGGATTGGCAGCATGGATCACTCGCCGCACTGGCCTTCGGGAGGACGCCAGCCTGGCGGCGATCTACCCCATCTCGCTGGCCAGTGGCGTGCTGATTCTGGGGATCGCCGGCAAACGCCTCGACTTGCTCCACTTGCTGTTTGGCTCGGCGTTGGCCGTCGACGGCCCGACGTTGACCGGCATGCTCTGGGTCTCAGGGATCAGTCTGATCGCCTTGGCACTGATCTATCGGCCACTGTTGCTGGACACCCTCGACCCATTGTTTCTGCAAACCGTGAGCCGTCTCGGCCCGTTGGCACATGGCGTGTTTTTGACCCCGGTGGTGCTGAATCTGGTGATCGGTTTCCAGGCCATCGGCGCACTGATGGTGGTCGGTTTGATGATGTTACCGGCCGCCGCTTCACGCTTCTGGAGTCGTCGCTTGCCGATGCTGATGGCCATCGCAGGGCTGCTCGGCTGCCTCTCGGTGTGGTTCGGTCTGTTGCTGTCGTTCTACTACTCGCTGCCCAGCGGCCCGGCCATCGTGCTGGTAGCCGGCGGTTTGTACCTGCTGTCCGTGGTGTTCGGTCCGGTGCACGGTTTGCTGCGCCGCCCGCCTTTGCTCACATCCCAATGAGGTGTTTCCCGATGCGCGCTCTACTCATGCTGTTCAGTGTGTGGTTGTCGATGTCGCTTTCAACGGCATCGGCAACAGAAAAACTTCCGGTGGTTACCAGCTTCAGCATCCTTGCCGACATGGTTCATCAGGTCGGCGGTGAGCACATCCAAATCACCAACATGGTCGGCCCGGACGCTGACGCTCACGCCTACGAGCCCACTCCGGATGACGCCAAGGCCCTGCTCAAGGCCAAACTTATCTTCAAAAATGGCCTCGGTTTCGAGCCATGGCTGGACCGCATGGTAGCCAGCACCGCAACCAAAACCCCGGTGATCACCGCCAGCCGCGGAGTGATCCCCAGGACAATGGAAGAGGACGGCGAGACCCTCCCCGACCCACACGCCTGGCACAATCTGGCGAATACCGAACTCTATGTGAACAACATCACCAAGGCGCTGATCACCGCAGACCCGGCGAACAAAGCCGACTACGAACACAACAGCCAGACCTACCTGAAGCAGATCTATCGTCTGCTGGCCGAAGCCAAAGCCAAGCTCGGCGCATTGCCACCGGGCAACCGCAAGATCGTTACGTCTCATGACGCCTTCGGCTATCTGGGTCAAGCGTACGGTATCGACTTCATGGCACCTCAAGGCCTGTCCACCGAACGCGAACCGTCTGCCGCCGAAGTGGCCGCATTGATCACACAGATCCGTGGGGCCAAAGTCAAAGCGGTGTTCATGGAAAACATCAAGGACGCCCGCCTGCTCAAGCAAATCGCCGATGAAAGCGGCGCGCATATTGGCGGCACCCTGTACTCGGATGCACTCGCCGCCGAAGGTCCGGCCAGCACCTTTGCCGGGCTGTTCGAATACAACCTCAACACGCTTTACAACGCCTTGAGCACACCATGATCCGCAAGAACCCGTCCGGCGATTTGCCGCGGATTGCCGAGTCCGCCTACGTCGATAAAACCGCGATCATCTGCGGCAAGGTAGTGATTGGCGAGAACGTCTTCGTCGGTCCCTACGCGGTGATCCGCGCTGATGAAGTCGACGATTCGGGCAAGATGGAACCGATCACCATCGGTGCCAACTCGAACATCCAGGATGGTGTAGTGATCCACTCCAAATCCGGTGCAGCGGTGACCATCGGCGAGTTCAGCTCCATCGCTCATCGCTCCATCGTCCATGGTCCGTGCACCGTCGGGAACCGGGTGTTCATCGGTTTCAACAGCGTGCTGTTCAACTGTGCGGTCGGCGACGGCTGCGTGGTGCGGCATAACTCGGTGGTCGACGGGCGAGACTTGCCGGCCGACTTCTACGTACCGTCCACCACACGCATCGGCCCCAAAACCGACTTGTCGCAGTTCCCGCCGGTCAGCATCAGCGCCTCAGAGTTTTCTGAGGACGTGGCGCGCACCAACGTCGATCTGGTGCGCGGCTACAAAGCCCTGCAGAACGAGTTTTGAGCATGAGCCGCGGGATCTGGGGTGGATGAGTGTTGAAGCAGGATTGAAGCGCAAGCTATTGCTGGCAAGGCCGCTGCCTTGCCAGCAATAGAGATCAGGCCCGAGGTTTGACCGTTCCGCAATCCTGTCCCAACCACACGGCGCGTGTATCCATGCTGCCCTTTTGCTGAATGCCGGTGGCGTTGAACGTGCCGTTGACCGTGGTGTTGAATTCGCGATCGCTAAGGAACGTAGCAACGCCGGCGCCCTGGGCTTTCGGGCAGCTGAAGCGGAATTTCCACTGGTTGCCGCTGCGGTCGGTGACCTGCTGCGTGCAGCCTGACTGCGGGTCTTGCAGGGGAATGGTGTCGGATTGAACCTGTGCCTGGGTCAGGCACACACGAATCCCTTTACCGCCCATGGTGATGCCCTGTTTCTCCAGTGCGGTCTTTTGTGCCGGCGTCATCTGGCTGCCCAACTGGTTAAGGATCAACTGCAGATCCGGGAGGTTCTGGTCATCGACCTTCATGTTGCTTGAGGTCAACTCCCACAAACCCGGTTGCAGCATCTGTGCCTGAGCGACCACAGGAAGTGACAAGCCAACAGCCATGGCCAAACCCAGCAGACGTACGTTCATCGAGTAACTCCTAGACAATAGTGCCCCTTAGACGTCGCCAATCTACTTCGGTTGCATGTCGAATTAAATAGCGACATTCACCGTGGAACATGGTCTGTTAAGCATTGAATTGTCAGGAGCATGATTGCCCCATGGATTTTTTTGGACCCCATCTTTTCGCGTATCTGATCGCGCTCATCCACTCACTGGGCACGATCGCCGCCATTCACGCCGTATTGACCGTCAGGACCGCTCAAGGCTCGATTGCCTGGGCCTTGTCACTGGTCTTCATACCTTACCTGACGCTTATTCCTTATCTGGTCTTCGGTCGCAGCACCTTCGACGCTTATATCAAGGCGCGCCGACAGGCCAACGAAGAAATGCACAAGGCCATCGCCGACTTGAGCTGGCGTCCGTGGATCGAGGAAGCGCTGACCGCCCGCGCCTCCAAAGCCTACACCTCGTTACGGGCGATGCCGAAGCTGGGGCGGATGCCGTGCCTGGCAAACAATCAGGTGCGTCTGTTGATCAACGGCCAGGCAACCTTTGATGCGATTTTCGAAGCGATCCGCGCCGCTCGCGAAGCTGTGTTGATTCAGTTTTTCATCGTCCATGACGACCAGCTGGGCCGACGCCTGCAAACACTGCTGATGGAAAAATCCGCTGAAGGCGTCGCCATTTACCTGCTCTACGATCGGATTGGTAGCCATTCCCTGCCTCACAGCTATGTACAACCCTTGCGTGATGCCGGGGTGCAGGTCGAAGCGTTTGCCACACGCAGTGGCTGGCTCAATCGGTTCCAGGTGAACTTTCGCAACCACCGCAAGATTGTCGTGGTCGACGGAGTACAGGGATTTGTCGGTGGGCATAACGTCGGTGACGAATACATGGGCCAGAAACCACCGCTGGCACCGTGGCGCGATACGCACGTCGCCGTCAGCGGCCCCGTGGTTGCGTGCATGCAGGAGTCTTTCGCGGAAGACTGGTTCTGGGCCTCCCGAAAACTGCCACCGCTGATACTGCCACAGAGCTACCCCGATGACGGCGTGCTCTGCCAACTACTGGCCAGCGGACCGGCGGACCCTTACGAAACCTGCTCGCTGTTTTTCGTTGAAGCCATCCACTCCGCGACCGAACGCGTGTGGATCACCAGCCCGTATTTTATTCCTGATGAAGCGGTGTTTGCCGCACTACGCCTGGCGGTGCTGCGCGGTGTCGATGTGCGGCTCCTGTTGCCATCGCGGCCAGATCACCGGATCGTCTATGCCGCCTCCAGCCTGTACGCTTTCGAAGCGGTACGCGCCGGGGTTCGGGTATTCCGTTACCAACCGGGCTTCCTGCATCAGAAGGTCGTGCTGATCGACAGCGAGATCACTGCCATCGGCAGTGCGAATCTGGACAACCGTTCGTTCCGGCTCAACTTCGAAGTCATGCTACTGACCGTCGATAGCGAATTCGCCAATGAAGTGGAACACATGCTCAACGACGACTTTGCCCAAGCCCACGAAATTGCCAAAGGCGAAAGCCGGAAGACCCACCGCCTGCAACAGCTTGGCATGCGGGTCGCCCGGCTTATCTCGCCGATCCTTTAAGGCTGATCCTTTAAGGGTTGTAGATGTCGTCACGCGTCCACGGTAGCTCATGGCTGCCGTCGGGGTGAGTCTTGACCGCGAGGATCTGGTGCAAGTTGATCCAGCCCCGCGCGAACGCATAGGCGCAGCCTGCCAGGTACAGTCGCCAGATCCGCAATGCCTGCTCCGGCACCTCTTTGGAAGCGGCTTCAAGGTTGTCCTCCAGCCGCTCGCTCCAGTGGTCCAGCGTGCGTGCGTAATGCAGACGCAGACTTTCGACGTCGACGATCTCCAGCCCCGTTTCACTGATTTCAGCCGAAATCATCGACAGGTGCGGTAATTCCCCGTTAGGGAATACGTAGCGCTCGATAAAATCACCCGCTCCGCGTCCGACCGGCCGGCCATCCGTGTGCTTGGCGGTAATGCCATGGTTCATCACCAGGCCGCCTTCACGCACGGCACCGAACAATGTCTTGCAGTACTCCGCCAGGTTGGCGTGCCCGACGTGTTCGAACATACCGACGCTCACGATCTTATCGAACCGCCCATCCTGAGGCAGATCGCGGTAATCGAGCAGTTGTAGCTCAACCTGATCCTGCAAACCTTCAGCGATCACTCGCTCCCTGGCCAACGCCAACTGCTCCTTGCTCAGGGTGATGCCAAATACTTTCACTCCAAACTCCCGCGCCGCATAACGCGCCAACCCTCCCCAGCCGCAGCCGACATCCAGCAGGTACTCACCGGGTTGTAGCCGTAGTTTGCGACACAGGTGGCGGAATTTTGCTTGTTGGGCCTGCTCCAGGGTTTCGCTGCCGGTTTCGAAGTAAGCGCAGGAATACGCCATGTCACTGTCGAGCCAGAGCTGATAGAAAGCATTCGAGAGGTCGTAGTGATAGGAAATCGCCGCCGCGTCAGTGGCTTTGTCATGGACTGAGCGCACTGGTTGATTGTCGTCAGCTTCATTCAGCAATGCCTGGCTCCACTCATCACACACCCGGATCACATCGCTGATCGAGCCTTCGAGTTCGAGCTTGCCCTCAACGAAGGCGGCGCCCAACAGGTCGAGGCTTGGACGGGTGAATTGAGACACCAATTGTGGGTCCTTGACCACAATCGTGACGCTGGGCGCAGGGCCCAGATTGAATTCATGGCCGTCCCAGAGTCGCAAGCGAAGCGGTAATTGCAGATTCTGTAAGGCCGGTGGCAGTTGCGCGAGCATGAATAGTCCCCCTTGTTTCAGACGTCTGATTTGAGGGTAGACCATTGTGGAAAATTAGCTGGCTATCGATTTAATAGCCTTTTCCTATGAGTCACGATAGAGCAACAAGCTGTCGTAAACCCACTGTTTCAGCCATGTAACGGCCTGAAGAGGTGCGCCCTCTTCACAGTTGACTGTCAATTGTGCGCACAGTTCGGCGACGCTTCAGCCGTTCAGTCCCTGCCCTTCGTTGAGTGGCAGGCTGGCCCCTCAACCCTCTTCTTTCAGCTTCAACAGCGGCTCCTGGAACCGCAGCAAACGCCCGGCATTGCCCAACACCAGCAACGTGCTCAGGTTATGCAGGACCGCAGCAATCATCGCCCCTGCCGCTCCCAGCCAGCCAAACGCGGCAAACGCGACGATCGCCAGCGTCCAGCCCAGACCGATGATCACATTGACCTGCAAGGTCTGCCGGCACTGGCGGCTCAGGCGTACGCAAGTACCGAGTCGACGCAGATCGCTGCCGATCAATACGATGTCGGCCGAGGCCAGGGCGATGTCTGCCCCGCCTGCGCCCATGGCCACTCCGACCACGCCGGCCTTGAGCGCCAACGAATCGTTGATGCCGTCGCCGACCACCATCGGCCGGAAACCATTATCGATTTCAGTCAGGACGCGATTGAGTTTGTCTTCCGGCAAGGCTTGCGCCTCGACATCGCTGATGCCGACTTCATGGGCCAGGCTGTGGGCAACGCTCTGCCGATCGCCGGTCAACAACAACTGCCGGCCAAGGCCCAGTTCGCGCAGTTCTCTCATGGCAAAACGCGCTTCCGGTTTGACGCTGTCAGCCAGCAACAACCACGCGAGGAAACGTCCATCCAACGCCAGACCGGCAATCGGCCCATCATGCACCGGCACCGTCGAGGTGGCGATGCCCAACTGTGCAAACAGCTCGGGTCGGCCGAGCGCCGCTTCGCCCTGTTCGGTCATCGCCACCACACCCAAACCCTGGCGTTCCCGAATATCCGACAGCAACAGGAAATGCTCCTGAGCGACCAACCCGGCCAATGCCCGACTGACCGGGTGGCTGCTGGCCGAACCGAGGCTGGCGGCCAGTTTCAGCAACGTGCTGCGATCCTCGACCGGGCTGTCGATAGACTGCAAACGCAACGTGCCGAACGTCAGGGTGCCGGTCTTGTCGACCACCAACGACGTCAGGTCCGCCAACTCTTCGAGGAATGCCGAGCTGCGAATCAGGATGCCGTGGCGCGCAGCCACCGCGATCCCGGCAATCGCCGTGGCCGGGGCCGACAGCACCAATGCACATGGGCACGCGGCAACCAGTACCGCAAGCATTGCTTGCGCATCATTGGTGACGAACCAGGTCACTGCGGCCAACAGCAACACCAGCACCATGTAGCTGCCGGCATAGCGTTCCAGCAAACGGGTGATCGGTGGCTTGGAGCGCTCGGCGCTTTGCATCAGCGCAATGACTTTGCCGAGGGTCGATTCGTTGCCGGTGCGGGTCACTTCCAACCGCAGCAAACCATCGAGGTTGATCGCCCCGCCGAATACCTGCATGCCGACGGTGGCCTCAAGCGGCACCGACTCACCGGTAATCGGCGCAGTGTCCAGGCTCGCTTGACCGGACAACACCCGCCCATCCGCTGGGACTCGATCGCCTGCGCGCACGTCCACTATGTCTCCGGCCTTCAACGCAGCGTTGTCGATTTCGATAATCGAGCCATCGGCCTGAACCTTGCGCGCGTGGCTGCGCGTCAGACGGCCCAGCGCGTGAATTGCTTCCTGAGAACCAATCACACTGCGCTCTTCCAGCACGTGGCCGAAGATCATGATGATCGGCAACAAGGCCGCGGTCAGCAGATCGCCCGTCGCCCAAGCGCCCATCATCGCCAAGGCGATTAGTTGATCGGTGATTCCGTGCAGGCTCGGATAACGCAGGCTGTACCAGGCCGAACGCATGACCGGAACGGCCACCAGCAGCGAAGCCAGCCCGAGCAATAACTGGCTGACACCGGTTTGCTCCGGCGACAACCAGCGCCAGACCAGCCCCAGGCCGAGCAAGCCCAAAGCGAGCATAGCCAAGGTCAACTGGCGTGCGGCGCTGCGTTGTTCAGCCGTGCTCAACATGCTTGGCGCGGCGGCGGTTTGTGCGGTCATTGTTCGGCTCCCTGAATGATCAGGCGGGAATCGTCTTTAGGGTTGACCGTCGTAACCGAACCGGCCTGACCAAGAATTTTCGGCATACGCTCGCGATAGATCCGCAGGAGCATTTCCGGGTCGCTGCCCTTCTGCTGCGCCTGCGCCAGGCTGAGCACCGTGGCGGTGTCAGCCGACGCTTTGGCCAGGCGTTCACTCGCTTGAGCGTGAGCCACTTGCAGCGTGCGATCAGCTTGTTGGGTCGCGGTCTGAGTGAGCTTTTCGGCTTCAGTACGTGCGTTCGCTACGGCCTTATCTGCCTGCTGACTGGCAGTCAGTACCGCGTTGAAAGCATTGACCGCAGGTTCGGGCAGACTCGATTGCACGTCGACCCGGGCGACTTCGATCCCCAGTCCCTGCCCTGTCGCGGCTAACTCGGACAAGCGTTGATTGATCCCTTGCACCAGATCACCACGCAGACGTTCGCGACGTTCGGCGGCTTGATTGTCAGCACCGATCAACTCCGGCCGAGCAACCAGAATGGTGTCCAGGTCTCGCGCGGCCGTCAGCGCCACCGCACTGCGAGTCACCAAACGATCCAGCGCCGGCAGTACATGTTCACCCTGCAGGACGAAGGCGTAAGGCTCGGTCACTTTGTAAAACACCCGAACATCCAGTTGCACCACGCCCGAATCGCCAGTGAGCAAATACCCAGAGCCGGCCAGCGCATCGCTCAGTGGATTGGCGAAACTCGCCACACGCTCACCTTGCAGCGCAGCATCAGAGCGCAGCAGATTTTCCACCCGCCGTTCGATCACTCGATCCGCTGCCGGCAACAAAATCACCTGCTCGAACGGACGCGGCCACGCCAACAGCAAGCCGGCGTTCTGGATGCGATCCAGCGCGCCAAAGTGCAACACCACGGCGCGATCCTGCGGATCAATCTGCCGCACATTGGAGAAAGCCCAGGCCAACGCAGCCAACACCGTGACGGCATAGAGCGCAAGAAATGCCAGACGCCCCGCCTGAATCCACGGGCTGTCGAGTTCATTTGTTCCACGTGGAACTACACTCATGGCTGCGACCCAGACTTGTTATCCAGCGTCGGCGGTCCATCAACCAACACCCGGAATGGCGCAGCATCGGTACGCAGAATCAACTTTGTGCCGGGCTTTACCATCGTGTCCAAGGTGTCCAGCGAACGCAGCAAGTTGTACAACTGCGGCGAACCCGCGTAAGCCTTGCCGTAGATTTGCGCGGCTTCAACCCGCGATTGGGCCTCAATGTCCGCGGCCTTCACCGTGGCGTCGGCCTGGACGATGCGCGCATCGCGCTCGGCGGCTGAGCGGATCTGCGCCGCCTCGCGCTTGCCGATGGCCGTGCGTTCGGTGGCAATGGTTTCACGCTCGGCGCGCATACGATCGACGGTGGCGGTCAGGGTCACTGACGGCAGTGTCAGCCGTTCGATACCCACTTGCAGCACACGCACGCCGTAAGTGGTCAGCAGTTGCTGATCGATCTGCTTGCGCAGTTGCGCCTCGAAATCGGCGATATGCACTTGGTTGGCGTCGGTGTTCACCAGGTTGGCCAGGTCGAAACTGCTGGCAGTGGTTTCCAGCGCCGAGCCGACAAACGTACGAATCTGCCGCGCGGCTTCGTCCGGCTGGTTCTGCACCGCTCGCATGAAGCGCTGCACATTGTCCGGATCACCCTGCACCTGCCACGCGACATAAGCCTGAACGATGATCCGCAAACCATCGCGCGTGCCCACGTCCTGCAAACCGCTGGAGGTGGTGCGCAGTCGCAGGTCTACCGGAATCGCCGCCTCGAACGGTGTCGGCCAGCGCCAACCGAGGCCCGGCTCCAGCAGTACCCGCGAAGGATTGCCGAAACGGGTAATCACCGTCGCCTCGCCCGAGCGCACTTGCACCAGGCTCGCCGCCGCAATGGCAAACAGCACCAGCAGCGCCGCCCAGCCCATGCGTCGCCACGGGAAGGGGCCCGCCTCTTGCGGGTCGCCATGGTGATGATGGTGGTGGCCGTGATGATGCCCGCCATGGCCATGATCGTGGCCGGCGTGGTCGTGATGATCATGCGGCTCGTGGGAATGCGACGGGCTCAATTGGCGGCTCCTGACTGAACGGGTTGACGTGACGGCGAAGTGTCAGTCGGTAAGGTGGCGGGTAACGTGTAGCTGCGTAAGTCGATGGTCGGCGTACTGTTGCCGCCCAAGCGATGATCGAGCACCAGTACCTTGGCGTTGGCCAGGCCTTGCGACAGCTGGGCAAAGTATTGCTCCAGCACAAAGGCCCGACCGGCTACGGCGTAGGCTTTGCGCTCGGCAGCGAAACGCAGGTCGGCGGCCTCTGCCGTAGCGTTGACTTCGCGGGCCGTGGCCAGCGCCTGGTCATGGGCGACACTGGCCTGCAATTGCGCCTGATTGGTCTGCTCGGCAGCCGCGCCACGCTCGCGCGAGATCAACGCTTGCGCGCCGATCTGCGCGGCTTGCACGCTGTGATAGGCGTTGGCAGCTCCGGCCGGAGGGTGAATGGCTTCAACGACTGTCGCGAGGATTTCCACGCCGCTGTCGAGTTTCTGCAAATCAGCCTGCACTGCACGACCAATGTCTTCGGCGAGCCCTACCCGATCTGCGCCAAGTAAACCGTCGAGGGTCCGCGAGGCAAAGTCGTGTACCAGAATCCGGCTGGCGGTGCTGCGAATCAGTGTCGGGACCTCGGTGCTGTTGTAGGTCGCCGCCAACACGGCCTGATCGCTCAAACCGATGCGGTAGACAAAACGCACGTCCATGTTGACGATCTGGAAGCTCTGTTTATCGTTACTGCTACTGGCAATCACCTGGGACTTGTCGTTCACATGGCTGGCGTCCCACAACCGATTGGCAATGGCCGGTGCGGCCCCTTCCGCAGGATCGGCCACCGTCGCTGCCGGCGCGTCACCGACACTGGTTGCCAATTCGTGAACCACACCATTTTCGACGCTCAGCACCCGGCCCAACGGCCAAGGCAAACCGGCATGCAAACCCGGGCCAAACACCTGCACCGGCTTGCCAAAGCGCTCGTAGATCCCCCGCCCTTGCAGCGGTATTTCATGAATCCCGGTGAGCAGCCACCCCACGAACAGCACCACGGTCAGCACAGGCAAGAAGGCCCGACGCATGTAAGTGAAAGCCCAGATCTGCCGCAGGTCGATGCCAAAGCGGTTATGCAATTCGTGCTGCAACGCCAACAACGGTTGTGGCGGCCAGCGCAACATGTCTGCGACAAAACTGCGCGCCAGCAGCGTCGGTTCGAGCAGATCGCGACGCGGACTGAACAACGACAACACCGCACGTAGCAACAACTCTGCAGCGACCAGCCCCGGCAGCAAACCGATCAACACCGCCAGGCGCACCGGCCAGACGGCAGTTTCGCTGTTGAACAACAGGCAGAATGCGCCGGTCACCAGACAGATGATCGCCACGCGAGTGAGCTGCGCCAACTGCCCGGCTTCGGGCCATTGCGCGGGATTTTCCTGAGTCAGTTGGCGTTCGCACACCAGCAAACCGAACGCCAGCAACAACGATAGTGCCGCCCCAACGCTGGCCGAAAGACCCAGTGCAGCGGCGGATAATGTCAGGTTCCAGAATTGTTCGAGGCTGAACAACGCCAGCAATGACCAACCGGCCAGCCACAACGTCGGCGCGCCGATCTGCGCCAGCAATCTGATCCAGCGCTCACCCGCTCGCGCCAACAGTCGCTCATACCAGCCGAGAGCCTCGGTGATTTCGATCTGTTCCGCAGCCAGCACAACCACCGGTTCAACCAGCGCCCGCGCCCGCCATTGGGTGATCCACCAGGCCGATTGCAAACCGGCCACCACCACGATCAACGCCGAGGACTGACTGACCAATAGCGGCGGCCAGATCGATTGTGGTGCAAACAGCCCGACAAAAAACGCCAACAACAATCCTGCTGCTGCGAAACTCGCCAGGCCGATGCCCACCCGCTTCAACCGACGTCCGTGAAACACCGCCTGCTGAAAACGCGGCAGTTCTTCCACGTTCGCCCCCTCAGCCTCCAGATCGACTTGCATACCACCTCAGTACTTGCTGTTACGTGAACCAGACCTGTGGATAAGTCGTCAGGCCGTTGCATTTTTTGCAAATCGTTACGATATAACGATGGTAGTGAATTTTTGGCTCCCCGCCCATCACCCAACCCGCACATATAAAGATGAAAGCGTAGCCGGGCTGAGCAAGGGCATCAGCTCGGCAAATGCCCCAGCGGTAATGGCCCCGGGGTTTTTACCGTATGAATTGCGAAGTTGCTGCGAATATCGCTCACACCCGGCAACTTGAGCAGGCTGCCGGTCAGGAAACGCTCATAACCGCGCAAATCCGGCACCACCACCTGTAGCAGAAAATCCGATTCGCCTGACACCAAAAACGCCGAAATCACCTCAGGCAATGCCGTTACCGCCAGACGAAACGCTTCGGCCTCTTCATCGTTGTGGCGCTCGACCTTGACCCCGACAAACACGGTCAACCCCAGCCCCACTTCGTCGCGGTCGAGGTTGGCTTGATACCCGCGAATCACCCCGGCTTCTTCCAGCATCCGCACCCGGCGCAGACACGGCGAAGCGGACAGGCCGATCTCGTCCGCCAGTTGCACGTTGCTCAGGCGACCGTCGCGTTGCAGCGCGGCAAGGATTCGGCGGTCGTAGGCGTCCAGTTTCATGGTTTGGCAGTTCCCGACTGTTTTTATTCATCGATTGGCAGAAGCTGCCAAGTCTAGCTGTTTCCAGGCGCGACTACGCAACCACCTGCCCTGCCCTTCGGCCCTAGACTTTGATCACCGAATCGCTAACGAATGGGGTGCAGCATGGCAGAGCTCTGGATGTTCTTTTTGGCCTTGGCAGTGGTTTACCTGTTGCCCGGTCCGGACATGATTCTGCTGCTGCAAACCGGTGCCCGGCAGGGCAAAGCCGCCGCGCTGGCCACCGCCATTGGCCTGGCGATTGCCCGGGGTTGCCACGTTGCGCTGGCAGCGCTGGGCCTGGCGACGCTGTTCAAGGCTGCACCCTGGACCTTTGAAGTGGTGCGCCTGGCCGGCGCGGCCTATCTGCTGTGGCTGGGGATTCAATGCTTGCGCTCAAACATGCTACCGAACCTGAATGCCAACGGCACAGCCGCTGCGAAGCTGGCGTGGCGCGAGGCGATCCAGCGCGGCTTGCTAACCAACTTGCTCAACCCCAAGGCGCTGCTGTTTTGCTCGGTGCTGTTGCCGCAGTTCATCGACCCGCAGGCAGGGCCGGTGCTGACGCAGTTCGCGACCCTGGGTGTGTTGCTGGTGGTGGCCGGCTTGCTGTTCGACAGCGGTTACGCGCTGATCGGCGCCTGGCTCGGTCGCTGGCTGGAGCGCAGCCCCTCGGCGCAGCGCGTGCAGCAATGGCTGTTTGGCAGCCTGCTGATCGGTTTTGCGCTGCGCCTGACGTTCGTTCAGCAGGCTTAACGATGGACCTTGCGCTTGTGGCGATTGATCAGCCACAGGGCCAATGCCGTGAACACCACCACAGAGCCCATCTGCAGCCACTTTTTATAGGGCCGCAAGGTTGAACGCACGGGCTCCAGGACTTGAGTCACGTAACGTTTATCGGCGTTCTGAAAGTCGGGATAAGGGCATTGATGCCCGAAGTTCACCGCCCAATCCACATAAGGTCCTTCTTTGACGTAACGTTGGTAGAAGGCCTTTTCCTCCTCAACGCTGGTACCAAAACCCGCCGCTGCACACAGAACCGCCGCGAACGCCCCACTGCTATGGGGCAACAGGTCCGCCGCCTTGCTAGCCAGGCCTGTAGCAACGTAACGGTAGTGGAAACGTTCGTCCGGTTTGGCTGCGCTGGCCTGCTGGCGTTGCACCTCACCTTCGGAGATCAGCGGCCCGGCTTTTAGCTCAGTTGTCTCAAGGCTGTAGTTCCCATCGAACGTGGCGTAATCCGGGGCCATTTCGTAACCGAGAAGCTCCATTCCCCAATGACGAGCAGCCATGCCTGCATTGAAATAAGCTGCCGCACGACGAGTGGGCCACCAAGTTGATTCAGCCAGTTGACGCTGTTCTGCATAGTGCTTGGCCTTGGCTTGTAATTCAGGATTATCAAAGTACACCGGCGCTTCGTCGTAGCGCTCTTCACGCAGCAACCGACGCCCGAGCAAGTTCCGCAGACGTACCGCGATCGGTATCGGCACATAACGCTCGCGCTCCTGCTGGGTCAACGGCGTTGGCGCTGGCACCTGACGATCGACAAACTGCTTCAATTCATCGACGGTAAGCACCCGTTCCGCGACAACAGCCGCGTCTTCCCAGTAGAGATCCTGGCTGCGATACAACTGCTCAAAGGCTTGCAGGTAATCACCACGCTCCAGCGCCAACAGCGCACTTTCACCGTCGACCCGGCAGCCGGGTTTGAGCGTTTCGTAGTCGCCGCTGGACGCCCTGCGATCGCCCCAGTTTTCATCCTGCGGGAAGGCTTTGGCTGCCTTGGCATAGGCGCCGGCAGCCGCCGCTTTGTCACCCTCACGCAACGCCATTTTGGCTCGCAGCCACCAGGCCAGGCCGCCGTCACCGGCATGTTCGAGCAAGGCTTTGGCGGTGGCGTAATCACCGATCTGATAATTCAGCGCCGCCAGACGGTCGGCGTTATCCAGACTGCCAACGGTGCTCTGGACCAGCGACTTGATCATTTTTTGTTCAGCTGGCGGTTGTTCACCGTACGACCAGCCAACATGGCTGATCAACGCCGCCGTGACCAATTGCTGCACCGCTTTGCCTTTGAGCACCTCGTTGAGCTGCGCCTCCGGCATCTCGCCCAGTTCATTCATCAACTGCTTGAGCGAGCTGTAACCGACTTGCGAGCCTTGCAGGCTTTGGGTCGCGTAAAGCTCGACGGCGGTGTTCCAGTCGCCGGCCAGACGTACCAACCGCGCTTCTTCGCCGAGGCTGGCAATGCCCAATTCCTGAGGGTCGCTGAAGCCTTCGATACTCAACTGACGAGCCTGCACAAAGGCCTGACGGGCCTGTTGCAGACTCTCGCGGCGCCCGGTTTCATCGAGGTCATTGGCCTCCTGACTGATGGCGAACAAGGCCCGTCCCAGCGAGTAAGCCGCCCAGGTGCTGCGCAACGCCCGCTGATCTGCCGGCAGCGCCAGCACTTTGCGGAAATACTCTGCCGCCACGGCATGTTCGCCCGCGTTGAAGGCCACGGCACCGGCGGTGTACAGGCTGAGTTCAGGCGGCAGGCTGGCGCCCTCGGCTTGCACTTGTTGCGCGTCCGGAAGTGTTCGCAACTGCGCTACCTGCGCACGCTGAGCGTCGCTCAAACCCGCCTGTTCAGCGGTGTTTCGCGCCTGCACATAAAGATCATTGTCTGCGCCGTAAACATAGTCGCCCTTCATGACCTGCGCAGGCTTCAAACCGGCGATGGCTTTGCCCAGGCGATTCACTTCGAACCGGAAGCTGCCTTCCGGCAATTCACCCAGGGTCTGAGCCCGGTCGCCGAGCAAGCGCAGCGGAAAATCAGGCCCACAGGCCATCGCGCAGCCCAGCGGCAGACAGAGGCTTAATGCGAGTAAATGACGCGGCCAGTTAGGGATAGACATGTGAGCTTCCTTGATCAATTTTTGTGCAGCGCGCCCAACCAAGGGTGCGTTCGGCCTCTGCCGACAATCGGCCGTCTTTGAGGCGGGTAAAGCTGAGTTGTCCGGGCGTCTGCTGCACGGCATAACCGTTGAGCGCATCCACCGCATCGCATTCAGTGACCGCCAGCGTCACGCGCTCGGGCAGACCTCCGTCGAGGTTGCCGCGATTGCTCACCGCAATGTCGTAAAGACCGTCATGGCTGGAAAGGTTCAGCTCGAGCTGACTGGCCAACCGATCCCCCTGCGCCACCGCGCGCAACGTTGCCAGGCTCCACGCGCGTCGGTCGCCCTTGAGCGGCAGACGAAACCAGATCAAACCGGCCAGATGGGGCGGTGGCTCGGCGCGCAATTGGCTGGCGAGTTTCGATAACTGTTGCGGATCAGCCAGCAACTCACGGCGCTGGCCAACGCGCTCGATCGGGACTTCGCTTTCGACGATCGGCGCCCCGCCGTCCCCCGGCAGCAATGCGATTCCGTAGGCCGGCAACGCCAGGTAGAAAGGTTTCACAGTGATCCGGCTCCAGCGTCCGGCCCATTGTTTCGCCTGCACCGGATCAAACAAACCGTGTTCGGGACTGCTCACCGCGTGCACCTGCAACACACTGCTGTCGACCACCGCCAGCAACCCCGGCAGTTCGGGACTGTCGAGCCAGGCCGGCAGCGCGGTGATGCTCAGTTTCAACGTAGCCGGCAACACGTTGCGCAACCCGGCGAGAAACTCACGGTAAGCCGATAGGCGCGCCGTACCGGCATCGTGGTCAATCTCGACGCCGGCCAGTGTCAGGCCCTGAGCCTGCCACTCGGCCACTACGCTCTGGATCTGCGCCGTGGCTTCGGTTCGATCCAGGCTCTTGAGCTGGCCATCGAGTCGAATCACCGCAATCAGCGGGCGACCATCATTTTTCAACAGCGCCGGCTTGATTCGCGCGCGACGCCAGCCAGCCTGTGGATAAGTCTGCAACGCCAACACCCGCAACGTCGAAAAGTCCCCGCGCGATTGAGCCAGAGCATCCTCATGGGCATCGGTCCATTGCCGCTGCCAGACGTAAAGCTGTTGATCGAGCGGCGGCGCATCCTGCGGCTGGCATGCGCTGAGCAGCATAGCGGCTAGTGCCAGCGTGCAACGGACAAAGAATATCGCAGACATTAAGGAGTGGAACCTTTGGGGACGGTCGTGCGCCGAGCCCGCATGGATTGCGCTTAACTGACTGACACTAGCCACTCAGAACCGCTTTTTCGCTACAAGCTGATGTCGAGCCTGCCTCACTCTTTCACCGCGCCAGGGAGAATGTCAGGCGTTGACGGGCGAGGCGGTTGGGGGGCGAACTCAGTTTCCAGGTGTGCCAGTTTGCGCCGGGCGATTTCTGCACCCCGGAGGCGCAAGGGTGTTTCGATGAAGCGGTAGTTCAACTCAGCACATACCAGCATGATTGCCACCGCTGTCAGTAGCAGTTCGGTGGTGAAACCCTGAGCAAGTGTAAGTCCTTGTTCCATGGCAACCCGCGACCATATTTCAGTGCTCAAGTGATAGGCAAACACATGAATCACATACAGTGCGTACGAGCGCGAGCCTAGCCATTCCAGCACAAGAGACAGTGGCGCAGGGCTGAACACATAGCCTTTCTGGTAGCTGGCCAGCCAAACGAGAATGACCGACACGATCGCGACCAGGCCGTAGGCAATCGGTGTCGAACTCAATTGCGCACCGGCGGCACCGAGCATGTAAAGCAAGAACAGAGTCACACCCAGACGCTTGAGCAGGCTGCTGCGCAGGACTATAGGTTCCATCTGTTTGTAGAGGTCGGTGCGGGTGAACATGCACAGTAAAATGCCCCACATCATGGCATCCAGACGGAATGAAAACAGCATGGCCGCCGGGGCAGGGGCGAACATGTTGCGATCAAGGCCGAACTGCGCAGCAATCAGCAGCAGCAACACGATGACTCGCCAGCGCTGCGAGGTAACCAACAATAGGAACAGGGGGAAAATGAAATAAAACTGCTCTTCCAGTGCCAGACTCCAGTAAACGGAATTGGGACCCAGCAACATTCCATATTGATTCGCGAGGTTGCCGCTGAAGGTGGCAACTGCTGTGAAACTGCGAACGTTGTTGAACCAGGAATCAAACGCATTGGATTGGTTATAGAAAATCGAAAAAAACAGCGGAATCAGTACCCAGAGCCAAGCTGTAGGCAGCAGTCGGTACGCACGCCGCAGCCAGAAGGTAAAGGTCGCAAGACCGTAGCTACCCTGTTGCCGGTGTTTGTCGAAGTAGTCCAGATAACTTTTGCTTACAACGTAGCCTGAGATGCAGAAAAATAAATCCACCCCTGACCCCATGGCATACAGATTGAACACCCGGGAAAAAAAGTCTTTGTAGAACGGCAGCAGCATCGACAGATGCGCGAAGAGGGTCAGGCCAATCGCCATGCCGCGCAGGTATTCGATTTCCAGGTTTTTCTTGCTACTCATCGAACGCTCTACATTCATTATTGGTTTTCATCTGCGGCCGCCAGTCAGCTTAATTGACTGGCATTTGTCATTCGGGCGCCTGGCTGCTCAGCGCCAGGGTCTGTACGAAAACTCGCCGAGCGGCGATCAGGCAAGGCAAAAACAGGCGAGGAACGGCTGGGGTCGCACGCGACTTTAGGCCCCTAAATGAGCATTCCGAGCCTGTTTTAACGCAGCTTGGTCGACGCGCAGGCAGTTTTCGTACAGAGCCTAGGCAGACAGCGGCTTGCGGGCAATGATCACCTGACTTTTTGCCACGGCCGCATCCAGCGCCTGCTTGAGCTGCGGACCACGTGGGGAATCCAGGATCAGCCGCCACATTTCAGCCCAGTGATTGAGCAGCGGATGATCGGCATTGTAGAGATCGACCTTAGTCTCCCAGAACAGCAACATCCACATCGACCAGTAGAAGCCGAACTGGCTGTGACTGATCACTTCCAGGCCGGCATCACCAACCATCTGCTTGAACTGCTCTTCGCCGATGATCCGGATGTGATTGGGCTTCTGGAAATATTGCTCGGTGGCAATGCCCTTCTGCAGGTGTTCGGAGCTGGGGTGGGGAACACTGAGCAAGTACAAGGCGCCTGGCTTGCCAACCCGCACCAGTTCTGCGAGAAACTGCGCCGGATCGTCCACGTGTTCGATCACTTCGGTGGACACAATGCGCGTGGCAATGGCGTCAGGCAATGGCAGCGGGTTGCAGTCCGTGACATAGCATTCGACATCACGCGCCGGGGTGTCCTTGAGGCGCTCGCCGGTGGCGGCAATCTTCGCCGCGTCGATGTCAGCGACAATGATTTTCGCGCCGCTCATCGCACAATAACGCACGTTGCCGCCGTCCCCACAACCGACGTCCAACACCGTGTCCTCAGGGGAAATCTTGAACCCGGTATACAGCTCGTGGATTTGCTGATTGAACCAGCCACTGAGCATGGCATCTTCCAGGCCCAGCTGGTAGGAGTCGACCTTGGGCGGGGTGGCTGCCGCAACTTCTGCCTGCATCGGAGCGGTTTTTTTGCCCGCCGTAAGTTTTTTCAGAAGGCTCAGCATGAGGTGGCTCCAGTGTGGGGGTCGCTGCTTGCGTAGGGTTTACGGGCAATAATCACTTGGCTTTTTGGCATGAATCCGTCCAGCAACTGTTTGATCGCCAGCCCGTCGGGTTGCGTCAGCAAGTCCTGCCAGGTACGCGCCCAACTCTCCATCAACGGTGAGAACGGTGGCGTGATCCGGTCACGCACTGCACCGCCCAGGTCACGCCCGGCCGCACGCTCGCCGGCCCAGAAAAAGATCATGCCCATGACCCAGAAAAAGCCTGTGGCCTGACGATGCTCGATCACCAGCCCAGCGTCTTCAACCAACGCGGCAAAGCGCTCCGGGGTAAAGATCTGCACATGGTTGGGCGATTGAAAATAGCCAGCGGGCGCGATGCCCTTTTGCAGGTGTTCACCTACCGGCGCCGGCACACTCAGCAGGTACAACGCGCCGGGGCGTCCCATGCGCACCAGTTCGGCCATGAACGGCTCGGGCTGATCGATGTGCTCAAGCACTTCCATACACACGACCTTGCTTGCACAGCCATCGGCCAAGGGCAGCGGCAGGCTGTTGCTCACCAGCCCCAGGCTCGGCTTGTCTGACCGGGCTTCCACTTGCCGGGCGAGGTCGCGGACCTTGTCGTGCTCGCTGTCGGTGAAGATCACCGACGCACCCTGGCGCACCGCAAACAACGTCGCCACACCGTCACCGCAACCGACGTCCAGCAAGGTGTCGTCCGCCGTGATGGCGAAACCCTTGAGCAACTCACCGCTGTCACCCGAAAACCAGCCGTCGAGCACGGCGTCGTGCAGACCCACATCCCTGGGCGAAACCGGGCTCGGCACAATCGGTAACGGTTCGGATTTCACCGCAGGAAACAGGCGTTTCATCAGTGCGCGGATCATGCCTTGGGGGTTTCCACGGCAGACACCGCACGGGCCTTGAACAGCCGAGCAAAAAAACCTTCAAGGCGTTGTTCTGCGGTCGCCTGGCTGCAGAAGGTTTCGAGACTGGCCACCGCATGGGCGGACAGCTGCGCGTAACGCCCGGGATCGTCTTTGGCCACCTCGTAGCTAGCCCGATAAGCCCTGCACAACGACGCCCAATTGGTGACGTATCGCAGGGTGCGGAACGCCCTTCGCGGGTCGTGAGGCCAGGCGGTCAGTTCATCGGTGGTATCGATCAGGAAAGCGTTGTCGACATCCAGGTAATCGATCATCGCCGTGGTGCGTGGCGCCACTGCCGGCTTGCCGCAGGACATGAACTCCATCAACGGCAGACACTGGCCTTCACCGTAGGATGTGTTCACCACATAACTGGTAGCCTGAACCAGACGCTCGTAGTCCGCATCCGCGAGGTAGCCGTAAATCAGTACGATGCGGCAGCGATAAGACTGGTTTTTGTACAAGTGGTGAAGAATGTCGGTCAGCGCTTCTTCGGCATCGTGGTGGGTCAGTTTGAGCACCAGCGTCGCGTCTTCCACCTCGCGGAAGGTCACGCAGAAGGCACTGAGCATGTCTTCCCAGTTCTTGCGCCCGTCACTTGGGTTGAACACCGAGGTGTAGATCACTCCGTCGAGGACTAAATCATGCTCGCGAGCCGGCGCCTGGAAATCGATACCTTTGCCGGCGCGCAAATGCGCAGGACCAAAGGCACGCAGGTCGAGCTGGCGACTGTCTGCCAGCAATCCCTTGATCTTCAATCGCGCCTGACGGGCCAGCGGCTGGCGCTGTAACTGTGCACCCCGCGAGGCAAAACGGTCCCACACCGGCGCGGGTACTGCCACGATCGGATAATCGGCGCCCATCGCCTCGCGCACTGCATTGACGGTGTAGCTGGAATGGGTGATCGCCGCGCCTGACGCCCGCAATACGGTACGCCAGTCATTGTGTGGTTCACCGGCAAATGGCTCGTTGGGAATGGTACTGAACTCCCACGCGAACACCGCCAGGGTCGGACAGGTAAAATGTACCGGTGTGCGATGAGGTGGCGAGAACGACAGGAACACACAGTCTTCCCCACGGGACAGGCAGTCGAGGTACAGGGCATCGACTTCGGTCTGCGGGTCGCTGACTTCCACCACCGTCCCCAAGCGCTCCAGCACCGGCCGGTATTCCTTGAGCACGAAGTAATAGCTGTACTCCGAGCGCCCAAGGTTCTGGGCGATGGTGTGTTGGTTGGTTTCCGAATGAATGATGATCAGCATGAGGCGTTATCCGTCACGGCTGTTGCCTGCGAAGTCAGCGGTGCCAACCCGAAAAAATCCGACAGGCGCTGTTGCACCGGGGCGAATGCGCAGTAGTCGTACATGCGTTCGATGGCGGCGTGAGACATACGCTGATAATCCTGCGGTTGCTCCTTGGCCATTCGATAGCTGTTTTCGTAAGCCGTTTTCAACGAGCCCCAGTCCGGCCGATAGCGCAGGGTGCGGTAGATGATGCGACTGTCCTGAGGCCAGATGGTCAGTTCTTCGCTGGACTCGACCACGAACGCCACGCGCTCGTCGATGTAATCCTCCATCGCCGTGTGGTCCGGAGCGATCACCGGTTTGCCACTGGCCATGAACTCCATCAACGGCAGGCACAGGCCCTCGCAGCGTGAAGCGTTGACGTAATAGCTGGCGGCTTCATAGAGCCGGGCGTATTGCGGATCGTCCAGATAACCGTGCATCACCACCACCCGACAGGCGAACGGCGACAGCTGCGCCAACAAGGTCATCAGTTCGGTGTAGTAGGACGACAGATCGTTGTGGGTAATCTTCAGCACCAGCGTGGCGTCCTCGGTTTCACGGAAGGCCCAGCAGAACGCCGAAATCAGTCGATGCCAGTTCTTGCGACCGTCTTGAGGGTTGAACACGCTGACGTAGATCACGCCGTCCACCTCGGTTTCGACCTGAGCGGCGGTGTCGGGAAAATCCATCGGGGCAGGCTCAGGCGCCACAACCAACTGCGGGCTGGCGATGGCCGGCAGGACCCTCGCCAGTCGGTAATGGGCAGCGTCCGATAAAAGATCGCGAATCCCCTCCCAGTACCACTGCCTCAGGAAGTGCGTACGAGGGACCGGCACCGGTTGCGCCTTGCCCAGATCCAGCGCCCACAAGCGCAGGTAATGGCGGGCAATGACCAAGCGGCGCTTTAGCGTCAGCGGTGGCGGCCGTAAGGCCTCCTGTTCCGCCAGTTGCTCGGCGGTCAGCGGCACAGGAATCAGCGCATCGGCAGACAGCCCGAGCGTGCGGCTATCGAAGATGCAGCCCTTGATGTCGAGGGTCGAGCCCGAGTTGACCGGCGTGCTGGTGTGGCAGCTACGAATGGCCGAGAAGTTTTCCCATATTGGTGTCGGCAAGACCAACACCGGGAAGTCTTCGCCCATGGCCCGACGAATCGCCCGGGCGGTGTGACTGGAGAGCGTGATCACCCGCCCCTGGCGCGCGAACATTTGCGTCCAGTCCTGTCGCGGATCGTTGTCCCACTGCTCATCGGGAATCGAGTCGAACTCCCAGGCCACTACACAGATCGTCGGACACTCAAGGTCGTTCGGGGTTTTCTGCGGCGGAGTGAAGGACAGGAACAGGCTGTCTTCGCCGACGGCAAGCAATTGTCGATAGAGGGGGTCGACCTCGGCAGTGGAGGACACCACATGCACCCGCCCAAGGCTTTCGAGCACCGGGCGATAAGCCTTGAGGACGAAGTAATAACTGTATTCGGGACGACCGAGGCTCTGGCTGATGGAACTGTCGTTGACGTCCGAGTAAAGAATGAAATTCATGGCATCCCACGATGAAACTGCCGTCCCGGCAGCCTCACTCTATGACGGCAAAACCACGGATCGAGTCGGTATTCGCCGGCCCTCGTCCATCGTCTTCTTGCCCGTCTACGTTCTTGTTTTAGTGGTCAGTTTCGCGGAGTTTCAGAACAACCCGCCGAACCCTGGACGATCATGACGAGGGGCATTCTAAACACATCCGCCGAGGGTTCGTGAACCGTCCGGCGAGAATAAATCAGGCTACGCTGACGAGAACTGACCGGTCACGGTGGGACTTATTGAAATTGCCACGCAATTGGCACAGATTGGCTACCAAACAACTACAACAACAACTTCGCATACCAGACATTTCCGAGAAAGCAGCCTCTGCTTTCCGGTTTTACCTAGCAAAGACTGGGGTTGCCGAAGTTTGCTCATTGAGGGGGCTGCTGCTTGAAGAAGCGTCTGTTCGTTACGGGTCTGAATGGATTCGTAGGACGTCACATCCAATCCCGTCTGAACTCTTCTGACTCGGGTTGGGAATTGTCGCCCGTCCCATCCCGTTATGACCTGTGTGAACCCAAAAGCCTCGACGGCCTGTGGCCGCACATGCCGGACGCGGTGATTCATCTGGCAGGAAAAACTTTCGTCCCCGAAGCCTTTCGTGACCCGGCGAAGACTTTTCAGGTCAACCTGCTGGGTACCCTGAACCTGCTGCAAGCCCTCAAGGCCCGAGGCTTCAACGGCACTTTCCTGTATGTCAGCTCAGGCGATGTCTACGGCCAGGTCAGCGAAAGCGCCTTGCCGATCGACGAACGCCAGCCACCCTGCCCGCGCAACCCGTATGCCGTGAGCAAGCTCTCGGCGGAAATGCTGTGCCTGCAATGGGGCATGACCGAAGGCTGGCCCGTGCTAGTCGCGCGTCCCTTCAACCACATCGGCACCGGGCAGCTGGACAGCTTCGTCATCGCCAGCGCCGCCCGGCAGATCTGCCGGATCAAGCTCGGCTTGCAAGCGCCTGAACTTGAAGTGGGCGACATCGACGTGACGCGCGACTTTCTCGATGTCCGCGATGTCGTATCGGCCTACCTGGCATTGCTGGCGTGCGGTACGCCCGGGCAGGTCTACAACATCTGCTCCGGGGTCGAGCAGAGCATCCGCTCCGTGATCGAGCAACTGACAGATCTGGCCCAGATCGATATGCAACTGATTCAAGACCCGACGCTCCTGCGCCGTGCAGAACAGCGTCGTGTCTGTGGCAGCCATGCCAAGCTGCACCATGCCACAGGATGGGCGCCTGAACTTACAACACAACAATCCTTGCCCTTGCGGGCGATCCTTTCCGACTGGGAGTCTCGGGTACTACAAGAATGACAAAAAGTGCACTGATCACAGGGATCACCGGTCAAACCGGGGCCAAGCTGTCACTGCAAATGCACCACCACCGCAACGAACACTGGGTCGTGGTCGAAGGCATGGCCAAGATCACCAACAATGGCTCGGGGACGCACCTGGTAGCCAAAAACGAGCCCACCTTCATTGCCGCCAGGCACAAGCATCGTCTGGAAAACCCGGGGGTGATCGATCTGGTGATCATTAAAGTGCAAAGCGGTGAGTATCTGGGGGAGGACGATATCGTCCGCTTCGAAGATCAATACGGCAGGACGGTCTGAATGTTGCTCAATTTGTATCGCTCGCTGTGGAGCTACCGGGGTTTCATCCTTGGTAGCGTCAAACGGGAGTTTCAAGCGCGTTATCGCAACTCGCTGTTCGGTGCGCTCTGGACCGTACTCAATCCGCTGTCGATGATCGTCGTCTACACGGTGATTTTTTCCCACATCATGCGCGCGCGATTGCCTGGCGTGGACGACGGTTTGGCCTACAGCATCTACCTGTGCGCCGGCTTACTGACCTGGGGCTTTTTTTCCGAGATCACCCTGCGTAGCCAGGGCATGTTTCTGGAAAACGCCAACCTGCTGAAGAAGATCAGCTTTCCGCACATCTGTCTGCCGGTCATCGTGCTGTTCAATGCCGGGATTAACTTCGCGATCATCATGGCGCTGTTTCTCGGTTTTCTGCTGATCAGCGGTCGCCTGCCAGGCATGGCATTGCTGGCGCTGTTACCCCTGGTTGCCCTGCAAATACTGTTCTGTGCCGGCCTTGGGATGATTCTTGGGGTGTTGAACGTGTTCTTTCGTGATGTCGGGCAACTCTTCGCCATCTGCCTGCAATTCTGGTTCTGGCTCACGCCGATCGTCTATCCGCTTGCGATCCTGCCCCAGCCAATCCAGCGCTTGCTTGAGCTCAACCCCCTGACCGCGCTGATGACCAGCTATCAGAACGTATTCCTCTACGGCCAATGGCCGGTCTGGAGTTCGTTGCTGCCGATGCTGGTCATCACACTACTGCTGTGTGCCATTGGCCTGCGGCTGTTCCGCCAGCGAGTGGGTGAAATGGTGGACGAACTCTGATGGGACATATCCGCGTAACCGGCCTGGGCAAGGCCTACAAGCAGTACCAAAACCGCTGGAGCCGACTCTACGAATGGATTGTTCCGTTCTCGAAACCGCGCCATCACCAGCAATGGATCCTGCAAGGTGTCGAGTTTGAAATCGCGCCGGGGCAGGCCGTTGGTATCGTTGGGGTCAATGGCGCCGGCAAGAGTACCTTGCTGAAGATGATCACCGGTACCACACAGCCGACCTGCGGCAAGATTGAAGTACAGGGCAGCGTGGCGGCGCTGCTGGAACTGGGCATGGGTTTTCATGCCGACTTCACGGGCAGGCAGAACGTCTTCATGGCCGGGCAACTGCTGGGCATGCAGGTAGAAGAAATCGAAGCGCTGATGCCACAGATCGAAGCATTCGCCGAGATCGGCGAGGCCATCGACCACCCGGTGCGCACCTACTCCAGCGGCATGCAAATGCGCCTGGCCTTCAGCGTCGCCACCGCCCGCAGACCCGACATCCTGATCGTCGACGAAGCGCTGTCGGTGGGCGATGCCTACTTCCAGCACAAGAGCTTCGAACGTATCCGCAGCTATCGCCGGGCAGGCACTACGCTACTGATCGTTTCCCATGATCGCTCGGCGATCCAGTCGATCTGCGACACCGCAATCCTGCTAAAGGATGGCCACATGGCCATGCACGGAAAACCGGAAGAGGTACTCGACTACTACAACGCCATGATAGCCGAGCGCGAAGGTCAGATCGTACGCCAGGAAATGCTCGCCACCGGTCAGGTACAGACCGTTTCCGGAACCGGTGAAGCCGGCATTCTCAGCGTTCGCATGCTCGACGAGCGTGAACGCTCGATCGAAGCCACCGAAGTCGGCCAACCGGTGGTACTCGAGGTTCAGGTCGAGGTTCGCCAGGATATCGAGCGCCTGGTACTGGGTTTCATGATCAAGGATCGATTGGGCCAACCCATGTACGGCATCAATACCCATCGCCTGGACCAAGCCCTCACCGACTTGAGGACCGGAGAACGGGTGACCTACCGGTTTGCCTTCCCCATGCACCTGGGCAAAGGCAACTACTCCGTGGCACTGAGCCTGTCGCGACTGGATTCGCACTTGGACCGCAATTTCGAATGGCGCGATTACGGCCTGGTGTTCCATGTCATCAACAACCGACATGAGGACTTCGTCGGCTGCTCGTGGCTGGGAGCGAAAACCACCATCACACGCACAACCGCACAGATTGTTTCGGAGACTACACCATGACTCGCCTGCTGATAGAGTGTACCCATGTGTTCCAACACCCCAAGATCAATTCGGGCATTCAGCGGGTGGTGCGCAACGTCATCAATCAGTTGCCGGAAACCGTGGACGGCGTGCAATGCATTCCCGTGGTGATGCTCAAGGGCAAGCTCTACCGAGTGCTGAAGCTGGCCCCTTTGAACATTCCGTTGTTCGATGGGCTAATGGAGTTCGCCGGGCGCCTGGAGCGCCTGGCGCACCGCTACCGCCAACTGCACCAACGTTTCGACAAACGCTGCACTTCGCGATGGACCCGGCGAGCGCTGTATGTGGCTTACCGCCTCACGGCACTGGCGGGTTTCAGCGTTCCGTTGCGCCTGATTGACCAGATCAACCAATATCATCTACCCAAGCGTTGCTCGCCGTTGCAACATCAGCCGGGGGATCAACTGGTATTGCTGGATTCATCCTGGCACGCGGATTCCTTTCCGTTGGCCGAACAGCTCAAACGCGACGGCGTAGGTATCGTTTCGGTGATCTACGACCTGACTCCCCTGACCCACCCGCACTTCTACGACACGCGGCTGGTGCAGATTTTTACCCAGTGGTTCGACTGGATCACCAAAACCGCCGACGGCTATGTGGCGATTTCCGCCACGGTGCGCGATCAGGTGCGTGAGGAAGTACATCGCAGGGTCGGCCCGGCGAAAGGCGACACATTGTGGTTCGACTATTTTCACCTCGGCTCTGAACTGGACCTGAGCGAAGCCTCCGGTGCCGTGGAACCGCGTCTGAGCCAGTTGTTCGCAACGTCGGAACCGGTGTTCCTGATGGTCAGCACCATTGAACCGCGCAAGAACCACGACTATCTGCTGGACGCCTTCGAGCTTGCCTGGGCCGCAGGCTCCAAAGCCCGACTGTGCATTACCGGCAGAATCGGCTGGAAGTGCGATGCCCTGCTCGCCCGCGTGCGTGAACATTCGGAGCTGAACCAGCGGCTGTTCATGTTTAACGACCTGAGCGACACCAGCCTCGAATATGCCTACTCCCACGCCAGTGCACTGGTGTTTCCGTCCTACGTCGAAGGTTTCGGCCTGCCACTGGTGGAAGCGATGCAACGCGGTTTGCCAGCGATGGGCAGTGACATTCCCGTGTTTCGCGAGATTGGCGGTGAATTCATGGCCTACTTCGATCTCGCGTCCCCGCAAAGCCTGGTCGATCTGGTCACCCACATGGAAAACACCGGAGCCTTCCCGGCCGCGCGCAAGGTGAGCGAATGGCGTTGGCTCGGTTGGCGCGAGGCCAGTAAGCAATTGGTTGAGCGCGTTCTGCGCAACCTGAAACAGTCCCCGGTGACCGTTGAGAGGCAGCATGCAGATTGCCCTTAACGCACGAATTCTCCAGGCCCCCCGAACCGGCATCGGCCACTATCTGGCCGAGCTGGTCAGTGCCCTGGCCCATGATCCGGACCTCGAACTGTCATTGTTCCACGGTTGGGGTTGGAGTTCGTCGCTGCCAAAGGCAACGATGCCCGGTTACTCACGGCTCACACCGTTGCTACGGCAAATCCCCGGTTCTTACCAGGCGCGGCGCTGGCTGGAGCAACGACGCTTCGACCGAGGGCGCTCGGCGACCATCGACCTCTACCACGAACCGAGTCTGTGGCCCCTGGCGTTCAAGGGACCGACCATCATGACCCTGCATGACCTGACCCATCTGCACTACCCGTCGACCCAGCCCGCAGCGCGGTTGCGGGAGATAGAACGCCGACTGAGCCAGGGCGTGCAGCAGGCCCGCCTGATCCTGACCGACTCGCAGTTTGTTGCCCAAGAGGCTCAGCGTTATTTCGGCCTTGGACCTGAGCGCTTCGTGGTTGCCCCGCTGGGGGCAGCGGCGCGTTTTCATCCGCGTTCCAACGCATCGCTACAGCAGGTGCTGCAACCTTATGGGGTAAAACCACAGGGGTACTTCCTGTGTGTCGGCACCCTGGAACCACGCAAGAACCTGTCGCTGGCCTTGCGCGCCCACACTGAACTGCCCGAGACATTGCGCCAGCGTTTTCCTTTACTGGTGATCGGAATGGCCGGATGGGAACGTGGCCAGTTCAGCGATGAACTGAACAACGCCTTGGCAGCCGGTCATGTTCGCCTGCTCGGGTATTTACCCGATGAGCACGTCGCTCAGTGGGTAGCTGGCGCCCGAGCACTGATCTTTCCGTCAGTTTATGAGGGCTTCGGCCTTCCGGTTCTGGAGGCCATGGCCAGTGGCACGCCAGTAATACTGACTCGACGCTCGGCAATGCCGGAAGTCGCGGGCGCTGCGGGCAACTATATTGAGTCTGATGATTTGCACGGCTTGTGCGCGGCCATGAGCCATCTGGTCGAGGATGAAGCGCATTGGCAGGCATGCCGAGAAGCGGGGTTGCAACAAGCGAAGCTTTTTTCCTGGGAGCGTTGCGCGGCGATAACAGCTCACGCCTACCGTCAGGCTTTGGGAGGTTGAATGTGCGTACTCCATGCCCCCCTACACATCCAGCACCAGCGGTTGCTGGCCCTGAGCCGGAACCGCACAGCAAATCAGCACTTCCCCCGCACCGGGTAACTCCGCCGGGGGCTGTGGATAATTGACCTGACCGCTGATCAAGCGGGTCTTGCAGGTGCCGCAGGAACCGCCGCGGCAGCTGAACTCTGGCCGCAAACCCCGACTTTCTGCCAATTCCAGCAAACTGCCGCTGTCTGGCTGCCAGCGCGCATCAATGGCCGAGCGCTGAAACACCACCGCGACCGGGGTGGTGGCCGCAGGAGGTTGCTCAATGACTACCGCCTCCGGATCCGGTTGCCGACGTAACGTCGAAGGACCAAAGGTTTCGGCGTGAATCCGCTGATCGCGGATATCCAACCCACGTAAATCGTCGTACAGCCCTTGAGTGAAACTGCTCGGACCACACAGGACAAAATCCAGCTGATCGTAGTCTTCCACCAACAGGATGGTTTTAAGCAGTGCGAGGTCGATGCGCCCGGTCAGGTCAAAATCCTCGCCTTCCAGGGCTTCGCGTTCCGGCTGGCTGAGCAGACGTAATACCCGCACCGCGTCATCCGCGCCCTCCAGCAAGCGCTCAAGCTCAGCGCGAAATGGCTGATCAGCCAGGCTACGCGAACTCTGGATCAACCAGGTCGGGCGGGTACGCCGTGTGCGCTGGCCCTGGTAAACCACTTCACGGAGCATCGACAACAACGGCGTGATACCGACGCCGGCCGCCAACAGCACCAGTGGTCGCTGTTCATTGGCGGCTACCGTGAAATGCCCTTGCGGTGCGCGGGCTTCAATCAGGTCGCCGACCCGAATGTGTTCGTGCAAATGTGACGACACCAACCCTTCACGTTTCACGCTGATACGGAAGAATTCATCGGAGGGCGCACTCGACAGACTGTAAGTGCGGATATGCACCTGGCCATCAAGCGTGAAACGCACCGGTAAGTGCTGCCCGGCCTGGAACAGCGGTAACCCGGCACCGTCAGCCGGCTCCAGATAGATCGAGCGAATGCTCTGGTTTTCCCGCTCGATCCGGGACACCCGCAATGGCCGCCAGTGATCGCCCAATGCCGCTGCCTGCAACCTGGCAGCAGCCTGTTCCCAGGTGCCGGTCAGCAGACTGGTGGGCGAAACCCCATCGAAGCGCCAGCGCAACGCCAATGCTGCGGGTCGCCGAACCACCTGCTGCACATGCAGCTTCCACAACCGTTCGGCGCCTTGAAAGGCTTCTACTTGTGGGCCATCGAGGATGATTTCGGTACGACCGCTGACCTGCAACAAGTCACCCGAGGTGAAATCGATAAACAGCAACCCGGCGCGCGGATTGAGCAGCAGGTTGCCCAAGGTATTGAAGTGCAGATTGCCGGCAAAATCAGGGATGGTCAGGCAGTCGCCCTCGACCTGAACAAAACCCGTCTGGCCACCACGGTGGGAAACATCCACAGAGCGTGAGTTATCCACATCCACGTAACTGGCGACAAAAAGGGTGTCGGCATCCCGAATCATCGCCGTGGCCGCGTCATCCAGCGAATTCAGGCGCTGTGCGATACGGGTCGACGGATCGGCCAACGGCACCGATTCGAACTGCCGCAATTGAATGTACTGCGGGCAATTACCGAAAGACTGCTCGACCGAGACACTCAGGCCTTGCGCGCCAATCGCGCTGACCCGGCCGTTGATCCGGTTACGCCGCCTGGTGTGTAACTCGATCCCCAGCAAACCAATCGCCGCCCCGGCGTGTAATTGCGCCGGGTCGTCCAGCGTTGGCAGGCTGTCGAGTTGCAACTGCGCAGGTTCAGGGGAATGGGCGAAACCCGGTGGGCCTTCGAGGATGCTCGCCCAAGGGTTACCGTCGGCGTCCACGGCACCGAACACCATGAACGGCAACTGACGATAGAACTGCCGATGCTGATCCGGCATTTGCTTGCGGATCACCTTGCGTCCGTGCGCTTCCATACGCTCGGCAACCCCTGCATGAGCCTGCAACTGTTTCTCGCCGGCATGCCAAGGTGAAAGCTCCATCGCGGTTCTCCTCTGCGCACCCGGCGCAGTGTGAACGGCCCGACATCGCCGGGCCGTAAGCGCTTCAGGCAGTTTGCAATCCGGCCACGGTGCGTGGCATGCCGACAAAACCGGGCAAGGCCTCGATCCGCGCCAGCCAGGCCCGCACGTTGGCATAGCCAGTCAGCGACACGTTGCCTTCCGGCGCATGGGCGATGTAGCTGTAGGCGGCAACATCGGCGATGGTCGGCTCATCGCCAGCGAGATAGGTCGATTTGCTCAGTTCCTGATCAATCACTTTGAGCAGGTTGTGCGAACGGGTAATCACTTCATCGGCATTGTTAGGCGCACCGAATACCGTGATCAGCCGGGCAATGGCCGGGCCAAAGGCAATCGGCCCGGCCGCTATCGACAGCCAGCGCTGAACCCTGGCCGCACCGACCGGGTCGGCAGGCAGCCAGCGGCCCTTGCCGTATTTCTGCGCCAGGTACACCAGAATCGCGTTGGAATCGGCCAGCACCACACCTTGGTCATCGATCACCGGGACCTGTCCAAAGGCATTGAGTGCCAGAAAGTCCGGCTGTTTGTGTGCGCCTTTCGCCAGATCGACGAAGATCAGTTCGGTTGGCAGCTCAAGCAACGACAACATCAGTTCCACACGGTGGGCGTGGCCGGAGCGTGGGAAGTTGTAGAGTTTGATGGCGTGCATAGTCGACTCCGCGGCTGGATCGCGCGGTTCAGGAGGGAACCGCGCTAAGTGGCGTTATCTTCCACCTGCCATCAAAACAACAGAATAACCAGAAAACACAATCGATCATTTCACCCAGCGCAATAACACCTCAGGCGCGCAATGCCGGATGTTCACGTAATGCCTTCACCGCATAGTCCACGAAACTGCGTACCCGCACCGGCGCCTTGCGCCCGCCCTGATACACCACATGGATGGGCAACGGCGGCAGTTCGAAGTCTTGCAGGACGATTTCCAACTCACCGCTGGCGACCTTGCTGGCCACCTGATAGGAAAGAACCCGGGTCAATCCAAGCCCCAGAGCCGCGGCCGTGATTGCCGCCTGATTCGCCGTGACGACCAGACGCGGTTCAGGGCGAATGCTCAACACCTCTCCGGCCTCGCTAAAGGGCCAGTTTCGCTGTTGCCCAATGGACGAGGTGGCAACAATCCGCGCTCGTCCCAGATCATTCGGATGCACAGGCCGGCCATGGCGCTTCAGATAATCGGGAGACCCGCAGATAACCCGCCGCACCTCACCGACCAGAATGGCGTGCTGATTGCTGTCAGGCAGTTCACCGATGCGCACGGCGACGTCGATGCCCTCCTCGACCATGCTCACCACCCTGTCGACCAGCAACGCGTTGATACTGATATCGGGAAACTGCTCAAGGTAGCCAACCATCACCGGCGTCACGAACAACTCACCGAACAGCACTGGCGCAGTGATCGTCAGTTGCCCACGCGGCTGCGCATGACTGCCGGCAGCTGACGCTTCGGCTTCCTGAATGTCCGCCAGAATGCGTCGACAGTCGTCCAGATAACGCTGACCGGCCTCGCTCAAATGCAGACTGCGCGTGGTGCGTGTGAGCAATTGAGTGCCGATACGCACCTCCAGCGCCGCCACCGCCCGCGTCACGCTGGCAGCAGACAACCCCAGACGCCGCGCCGCCGCAGAGAAACCCTGCTCTTGCGCCACGGCGACGAATACCTGCATTTCCTGGAGTCTGTCCATGAGCTACCTGTTGCATCGTCGTGTCCGGCCTTGAATGAGCCGGTTACAGACTGCCTTCGACATCTTCCAGACTGAAGGTTTCGGTGTTGTCGTCATAGGAGAATATTTCGGCGTACCGGCCCCAACTGATCACGTTCTCCAGCGTTTCTTCTACTGCGGTGTCACTGAGCGAGTCTCCCAACTCCTGCTCGAAACGCACACGTGGCGCCCAATGACCGCGTCGCTCCTGCAACACCTGGCGAATACGGGCGGCCAACGGCACATACCTGAGCAGATGATCGGCAAAAATGGTTTTGCGTTCCTGGGTACCGTACTCATCGAACAGCTTGCCCGCGTCGGTCAACTTGATGTCGGCGCCCTTGAGTTCGGCAAACCCCAGATGCTCGAGCATTTCCGCCACCGGAAACAGGTCGTCGACCTCCAGCAACAGACGCTCGGCGACGTTGGAGAGGCTGTCCTGCCCATAATACGGCTCGGCCGCCAGTGCCGAAATCAGACCGGCCATCAGGTTGGTCGACACTTCAGGCAATGGACTGCCCAATTGCAGTTCGGCCTTGCCGGTTTTGGCATCGGCACTGCGCCGGTTGGTCATCAGTGCATAGATGTCATCGACCATTTTGCGAAAGGCCGGGTCCAGACGGTTGCGCGGGTGGGCGAACGGCACACGGATTTGTGCCACGACCCGGCCGGGGTTCGACGACAACACCAACACGCGGTCGCACATCAACACCGCTTCTTCAATGTTGTGAGTCACGATCAGGATGGACTTGATCGGTAGTTGACCGCCGCTCCACAGGTCCAGCAAATCGGTTCTCAGGGTTTCTGCCGTCAGTACATCCAGCGCCGAGAAAGGCTCGTCCATCAGCAGCAAGGTCGGATTGACCACCAGCGCCCGGGCAAAGCCTACGCGCTGGCGCATGCCACCCGACAATTCCCGTGGGTACGCGTTTTCGAAACCGTCGAGGCCGATCAGGTCGATCGCTGCCAGTGCACGCTTACGCGCGGCCTTGGGTTCGACCTGCAACGCCTGAAGACCGGCCTCGACGTTTTCCAGAACCGTCAGCCAGGGAAACAGGGCAAAGGTCTGAAAGACCATGGCCACGCCTTCGGCAGGTCCGGTCAATAACGAGCCGTTATAGTGAACCTCGCCTGAGGAGGGCAGGATAAGACCGGCAATGATCCGTAGCAGCGTCGATTTGCCGGAGCCGGAACGACCCAGCATGCCGACGATTTCACCTTCGCGCAGGGTCAGATCGACATCGCTGAGTACCTGTAACTCGTCCTTGCCCTTACCGAACCCTCGACAGACGTTCTTGAGTGCATAAATTTCGGAGTGCGCGCCTGTTTTTTCAGCCTGGCTATTCATCAAATCGACCCCTGTTAATTCAGACGGAGTTTGTTTTCAGCGATCGCGTAGAGCGGTCGCCACAGAACGCGGTTGAACGCCACGACAAAGAACGACATCACCACCACACCCAAGGTAATTTTCGGAAAGTCGCCAGCCGCAGTGGTCTGGGCGATGTAGGCCCCCAAACCGTGAGCGACCACCTTGTCCTGCCCCCAGGAAACGAATTCGGACACGATACTGGCGTTCCACGCCCCGCCCGAGGCGGTAATCGCACCGGTCACGTAATAAGGAAAGATGCCGGGCAGCATGACCTTGCGCCACCACTGCCAGCCGCGAATACGGAAATTGGTCGCAGCCTCGCGGAAGTCGTTGGGAAAGGCGCTGGCACCAGCGATCACGTTGAACAGGATGTACCACTGGGTGCCCAGCACAATCAGCGGGCTTAACCAGATATCCGGGTTCAACTGATAGCGCAGAATCACGATGACAAACACCGGAAACAACAGGTTCGCCGGGAACGCCGCGAGGAACTGGGCCAGCGGCTGGATTTTCTCCGCCAGATGCGGACGCAAGCCGATCATCACACCCAGCGGGACCCAGATCAGCGAGGCCACCAGAATCAACAAGGCCACCCGCAGCAGGGTGATGGTGCCCAGACCGATCACATGCCAGAGTTCATCAAACGTCACCTCGCTGCCGACATAGATGACAATGTGATACAGCGCGTAAAGAGTCATCGCAACGATCGCTGACGCCCAGACCCAATCGATAACTCTTGAAACCGTCGGACTGGCCTGAACGGCCACTGCTTTGGAGCGTGGCAGGCTAAGGCGCATGTTGGTAATACGCACGATGGCCCGGAGAAAAGGCCGCAACAGGCGCTGAACGACCCGGGTACGCTGGATCAGATTCAGTACCCAGGACTCGGGGGCCCCGGCCTGTGAAGCAGTGTCTTCCATCCGAAACTTGTCCGCCCAGGCTACCAGCGGCCGGAACAGGAATTGGTCGTAAACCAGGATGACTACAATCATCGCCAGAATCACGTAACCCACGGCATGCATGTTGCGTTGTTCGATGGCCGTCGCCAGATAGGAGCCGACGCCCGGCAAGGTGATGGTCTTGTCACCCACGGTGATCGCTTCCGAGGCCACCACGAAGAACCAGCCACCGGACATGCTCATCATCATGTTCCAGACCAGGCCCGGAATGGCGAACGGCACATCGAGTTTCCAGAACTTTTGCCAGCCGGAAAGCTGCAGGTTGCTGGACACCTCTTCCAGATCCCGAGGCACCGTACGCAGCGACTGGTAGAAGCTGAACGTCATGTTCCAGGCCTGGCTGGTGAAAATGGCAAAGATCGCCGCGCACTCCGCGCCCAGCACACGTCCTGGAAACAACAGCAGGAAAAATGTCACGGTAAACGAGATATAGCCCAGCACCGGCACCGATTGCAGGATATCCAGCACCGGCACCAGCAGCTTCTCTGCCCGCCGGCTCTTGGCCGCCAACGTGCCGTAGACCAACGTGAAAATCAGCGCCGCCACCATGGCCGCGAGCATGCGCAATGTCGTGCGGATTGCATATTCAGGCAGGTCGCTCGGGTCCAGTGAAATGACCTGCGTCTGCAACGTCGAAATTGGAGCCCAGGTCTCGCGCGCACCAATCGAGAAAAACAGCAAGAAGCCAATCACCAACGGCATGGCGATCAGGTCCCATCGGTTGGGAAGCAATCGTTGTGCCGTGGCCGGTATGTAATGACGCAATACCTTATTCATGTTCAGTGATTCCAGTAGCGTTCTGGAGGTGATCGTTGACCACCGATCAACAGGTTCTAGAGCAACCGCGCACAGAACGGCTCGACAAGCAGTTGAAGCACAGCTAAGTACACTCTAGCGGGGTAATAAAACGACGGAGGGAGGCCACACAAACGAACGCTACGGGGGCGATGCAGAAAATGGTTCAGTGGCTCAGAACTCCGGGGATCCGAACACACCATTTACCCTCTGCGCCTCACTCGGCATCTCAATGGGTGGCCCGCCGAGAATCGGCAGGATCCATGGCTGGAGTCTCCTGAACGGGAGTGAAAAGGATATTTGGACAGGAAAAGCACGACGTCATCCGGCCGCAGGTTTTGCCTGCGGCACACGCAATCGAGATCAATGCCGACGCGCTGCATTTCCGGGCCGGATTGTACGTTTCAAATTGTTACAGAAACATAAACTTGACGTATTTTTTACGTATTTGTGAATGGCCACCATCCCCTTGGCGGAATCGATACCTGTCGCCGCACCCCGACTCCACCGGCCATCTGGTAGCGAGCAGGGGGTTGGATGGGCTGTGTTGACTTTCCCTGCTCGGCCCGCCAAAATTTACAACTTGTTACATCTGAGGTCATTTTTCTTTGGACAGTCATTGTTGTAAATCGGAGAAATTCTCCGTAAAAGCTCGGCACGACCTCAGCTAGATCCCCTTAGCCAACGTCTTGCCGAGAGCAGGACGTTGCGCGCATCAGTATCAAACTCCTTCGCGTAACTAAAACATCAAACCTGAGCGGGCGGATTTTTCTGTGCGCTTCTAATCCGTACGTGCGCCTCGCGTTCACTACGGTCACAGGTTTCTGACCCATCGCCTGCCTTCATCTGTGCAGTAGCGATTGTTTTAACGTGTTCGTACCGCCAGGTACGTAAAGGAGGGCGTCATGCCACCTGAAAGAAATCTACGGCCCTCTCAATATTTGAAGCTGTGCCGCCACGAAAAACATGAAGGAGAGACCACTTATGGACCCCAGTAATAGTAGTCCGGTCACTCTGACTGAAATGGCGGCGTCTAGCGGGTAGCAGTACAACCATCACTGGCTGATCTCCTTCCTGTACTTCCCCCCGCATTTCTCTCCGAGTGACCTCTTCACGACCCTGACCACTTTTGGTCGACGGTTTAGTGCCCGTTTATTTCGCGCCCCTGAGCGCCAGGACGCCTGATTTTCCACTCTGATCCAGCTTCAGGCTGTGGTTTTCAGAGGGAAAGCACCTGCGCACCTGTCCGGCGGGAATCGAAAGCGGCATCCAGCGTTACGCTTTTGGAGAGATTCGTTATGTCCAACTTGAAGATTGAAACGGCTGTTCTTGACAGCGCCCACGCCGGAGACATCCGCGGAGCATTCGGTACCATCCGTCATGACGACATCGCCCCGCGCAAGGGTTGGTGGCAGCGCTTCAAAACACTGATGGCCATCCTCGGCCCCGGGTTGATCGTAATGGTCGGCGATAATGACGCCGGCGCATTCAGCACTTACGGCCAGGCCGGCCAGAACTACGGGACCATGCTGCTGTGGACCATGGCACTGTTGATCCCGGTGCTGTACGTCAACCAGGAAATGGTGCTGCGTCTGGGGGCCGTGACGGGTGTCGGTCACGCCCGACTGATCATTGAACGCTTCGGCAAGTTCTGGGGTGCGTTCAGTGCGATCGACCTGTTCATCCTCAACGCGCTGACCATTGTTACCGAGTTCATCGGCATCAGCCTCGGGATGGAGTTCCTCGGTGTGCCCAAGGTGGCCGGTGTGTGTGTGGCAGCGGTGTTCATCATGCTCGCCGCCTGTACCGGCGACTTCCGGCGCTTCGAACGCTTCGCGTTGATCCTGGTGATCGGCAGCCTGCTGCTGGTACCGATTTTCGTGATGATTCATCCACCGATGGCACAAGTCGCTCACGACTTTTTCATCCCGCAACTGCCGACTGACGGCAAGCTGTCGGAAGTGTTGTTGCTGATCATCGGCATCGTGGGTACCACCGTGGCGCCATGGCAGCTGTTCTTCCAGCAAAGCTACGTGATCGACAAACGCATCACTCCGCGCTTCATCAAGTACGAACGCGCCGATCTATGGCTGGGCATTGCAATGGTGGTGATTGGTGCCGTGGCAATGATCGCTTTCACCGCGCAGGTTTTTGTCGGTCACCCTGAATTTGGCCAGTTCACCGATGCCGGCGCCATCGCCACAGGTATCGCCAAATATAACGGACGCCTGCCGGGCGTGTTGTTTGCCATCGCGTTGATCGACGCCAGCATCATCGGGGCAATGGCGGTGTCGCTATCGACCGCCTACGCACTGGGTGATGTACTGAACCTTAAACACTCGCTACACCGTAAACCAAGCGATGCCAAAGGCTTTTACCTGATGTACTGCGCCTTGATCGCCCTCGCTGCGGCGCTGGTGTTGATTCCGGGCGTGCCGCTCGGCCTGTTGACCAACGCGGTACAGACGCTGGCGGGGGTACTGCTGCCAAGCGCCACCGTATTCCTGTTGCTACTGTGCAACGATAAGGAAGTACTGGGCCCATGGACGAACAAGCGCTTCACCAATCTCATTACTGCAGTCATCGTGGCAGTGCTCGTACTGATGTCGGTCATTTTGACCGCGGCGGTGGCCTTCCCGGATATGTCCGGTGAAACCATCACCAACATCCTCATCGGTGGAGGCCTGGTGGGGCTCGTCATCGCCATTGCGGTGAATGTGCTGCACGCTCGCGCAGAAGTCGACAAAGGGATGCTGCCTGAGAGCACCGTTACCTTCACCCAACAAATGATGTACTCGTGGCGGATGCCGCCACTGGCACAGCTGAAGCCAATGGTACTGTCGCAACGAAATCGCATCTGGATGGGGGTGTTGCGCGGCTACCTGGTGGTGGCAATGGGTATGGTGATTTACAAAGTCATTCAACTTGCACTCGCATAAATCTGTGAGCAGGCGGGCCGGATTGCGCAAGCTTTCGTCCCGCCTGTAAAACAACCGCAATCCTTTTGTAAGCGTCCGAACTACACCGCCTTGCAACTCAAACCTTAATCCGTTTAAACCACTGATTCACGCGCTCGCACTACTCATTGATCACAGTCAAACTAACTAAACCATACGAACCTGAACGGTGACAAACAAAGCCTCGGCCATTAGAATTTGATTATCATCGAACGCCTTAGGGTACTGCCAACTCCATGGAAAATAAGACTGCACGACTGACTGTGCTCATTGATCCCGTCAAGAAAAAAGCCCTTGAGGAGCTCTGTGCATCTCAGGACCTGACGCCTTCACAGGTCGTCCGTCAGCTTATTCGAGACTACCTGGAGACACATGGCGTGTCCTACTCGACCAAAAGCAAAATAGCGGCCAATGGTAAGTAGTTCACTCGCCATGGGGCCGGCACGTCGGGAACCCGATTATCGCTCTGCCCACTAAAGCTCCGCTCAGCCGAGGCGTGGTGTCTTGTCGATCTCGAAACTGCCCAATGCACCACTGAAGTCGGCATGATAATGCTCCGGACCGAGCGCTTGGAGTATTCCTGCTTTGTCCAGCTTGCCAAGAACCTTCTCGTTGGCTTCGCACAGTTTTACGACAATGCTGCGCTTGCGTAAGTGCTCAATGACTTCGAGCAGCGTTTGCAAGCCCGTTATGTCCATGAACGGCACTCGCTTTAGACGAATAATCAATGTCCCCGGATCGGTGTGCGTTTGGGCCAGAACGCGCTCAAAGGTTTCTGCTGCGCCAAAGAAAAGCGGCCCTTCAATGGTGTACACCAAAACGCCAGGCGGCAGACGAACGTGCCCATTGATCCGTAACTCAACCTCAAGCTCTTTTTCGACCATTTGCTGCACTTCGACAGAAGATGCCATCCGACGCATGAATTGCAGCATCGCGAGAATGACACCAATGTTCACAGCGATCGCTAAATCGCTGAAAACGGTCAGGCTGAAGGTGATGAGCAGTATCGCCACGTCGGCTTTCGGGGCACGCTTGACCATGCGCTGAAAATGCTTCAACTCGCTCATGTTGTAAGCGACCACGAACAGGATCGCTGCCAGCGCACACAGCGGGATATCCGAAGCCAACGGCGCCAGGAATAAAATCAGCAATATCAATGTGAGCGCATGTACAAAACCCGCGATGGGACTGTTACCTCCATTGCGGATGTTGGTAGCGGTTCGAGCAATTGCACCTGTCGCGGCAAAGCCACCGAACAAAGGGGTGACCAGGTTAGCGATGCCTTGGCCGATTAACTCCTGATTGGAGTCATGCTTGGTACCGGCCATACCGTCGGCGACAACAGCAGACAGTAATGACTCGATAGCGCCCAACATCGCGATGGCGAACGCCGGGCCAATCAACTCAATCACTTGAGGCAGTGTTATTGCGGGAAGGCCGACCGCAGGCAATCCTTGAGGAATCCCTCCGAAAGCACTCCCGATCGTTGCAACGCCAGCGAACTGAAAAAATGACTGCAGCGCCGTCACGACGACCATGGCGATCAAGGGGCCAGGAACACGTCTTATGCCAGGTATTTTGGGAGCGGTGATCACCAGCACCAGACTCGAGAGTGCTAACAGTGTCGTAGGTACATGAAAGCTGGGGAGAGCCTGACCCAGGTGCCAGAGTCGCTCATGGAAATGCTCACCGCTGATTTTCGGCAAACCGAAGAAATCTTTCCACTGCCCGACCCAGATGATCACACCAATGCCGGCGGTGAATCCAACAATCACCGGGTCGGGAATGAACTTGATGATGGCGCCAAGCTTGGTGATACCGAGCAATAACAAAATCGCCCCGGCCATCATCGTTGCGATCTGCAAGCCATCAACGCCGTATTTGGCGGTCACTCCGGACAAAATGACAACGAATGCCCCTGTCGGGCCTGCGATCTGAAGACGGCTCCCTCCGAAAAGAGAAACCAGGAGACCACTGACAATGGCGGTGTAAATTCCTTGCTCCGGCTTGACGCCTGAGGCGATGGCAAACGCCATGGCCAAGGGCAGCGCCACAACGCCGACGATGACCCCAGAGACGATATTTCGAAGCCAGTGCTCAGGCCGTAACAGGCCCGCTTTCCAGGCTTCTCGTATCGCAATCATGACTAGCCCTCTCTGGTGGCATGTGCATAATATTTACATGAAGTGATAATAGCAAAGCCACTGAAATACCCTTTGCACAGCATCCGCGACGCTGAAAAACCAGCGTTGAATGATCCAGAATCATGTTTGTGGACAAAATGAGTCCACGCTCGGAGATCCACATGAAACGCGAAGACGTCAAAACCAAACACGGTGAAGGCATGCACTTCGACACGCACGTGATAGTCAACCCGGCCAACACGCACGAGTGGATCATCCTGTTTAAAAAAGAGGTGGGAAGCAGTTATTTTCTGATCAATGACAATGAAGAAATCGAGTCATTTCGACAGCTGGATGACCTGATCCATGAGCTTCGGGAGATCGGCATCAAATCCGCTGAGATTCATTTCTGACTGCCCCTCCCTTGGAGGGGATCATGTCGGTAGCGAGCGCTCTGATGAGGCAGCCGGATCACACGGATGAGTGCAGCTGGATGAGTATCCATTGTGGAACTACAAACCCACTGCCTTATCGATCGATACGCTGAGACGCTTCTTGGTGGCTGAGTCCAGGGTGGCGCAGAGCCCCCCTCATCTAATTTTTCCCTGAGCTGTACTTAGCAGGCCATATCCATCGACCAGCAAGGAGAACAGCAGCCAGCCCCAGTGTGGGCAACCACACCCATAAAATCTCAGACTGCAGCACTGCCCAGCCACGCTGACTCAGAAACCGCGTCAGACCGATGGGGGACACTTCGATCGGCCTGAACGGCATGAACCACCGTAGCTCACTGAAGGGCCAGAACAAGGCAACCCCAAGGCCGCCATCGGTACAGGCATCCAGTAATGGATGAGACACGGCCGCCAGGAAGAGAAAGCTGATGCACCGCCCAAGGCTCGTATGCAGTGACTTATAAAACACACTCGCCAGACAACTAATGGCCAAGGCAAAGGCTATCGAATGGGCTGCACCGCGATGCCCCCAGGTGTCGGTATAGGCAATGCCCAGTTTGAATGAAATCACGTCGGCATCAGGTAGCGCGGCCAGCACCGCGCCCATGATCAATAACCTGGCGCTAATGTGGCGCCGCCCCATCGCCGCTCCAACAATAAGGGGCACGACAGCATGGGTGATAATGCTAGGCATGGAGCGTTGTTCCTCACGGTAATAACAGGAGTGAAGGCTGAAGGTCCTTCACGCTTAAACATCCGCCCCTTTGTTCGCGCCCATCGCACTGAGGAACCGCTGTTGGAGCCTCAGCATTTCACTGGGCCCGATACGCTGGTACTCAAGGCCGAAACGTGGAGCAACCTCGCTGATGAGCTGGCTTAAGGCCGGATAATGCCGGTGGCTCCAGTGCGGGAACAGATGGTGTGTCAGGTGCAGGTTGGCCCCGCCGAGCCAATACCCCAGCCAGCGCGGCGTTGTCTGCCAGTCAATGGTGGTAGCAAACACATGGCGATACCGGCCGTGGGGTAATACGCCACTTTCCGGCGCCTGGTAAAACTTCGCCTTTGCCCAATGAGTACCGATGATCAGCGTCACGAACAGCAACGAGGAGAGCATTTGACTGCCCAGGTAAACCAGCACGATGTCGAGCGCGCTGATGGTCGGTGGCAAAACCCAGAGCGGGATCAACAGCGCCAATACCAGGTGCGTGCCTTTGCCAAACACAAACACACTCCAGCCGCGCACGCCGTGTTGCGCCATTCGCCTGGTAACCGGCGTTTGCCCCGCCCGGTCCAACCAGTCGAACAGAAAAATGTAATAAGGGAAGGTCATGGCCGCAACCAGTGGCCAGTAAAAGCGCTGCACTCGCATAAAGGGCTTCCAGCGCTGGAATGGGGTCTGGCGTAGAACACCATTGGGCTCAATATCGAGGTCGTAACCCTCAACGTTATTGTGCCAGTGATGAAAAATAACGTGCCGCACTCGCCAACAATCAGGATCAAGACCCAGTGGTATGCTGACCAGGCAATTGAGCCAGCGATTGGCCCAGCGTCGTTTGAAAAACGCATTATGGGACGCATCATGGACCACGTTGACCGTGATAAACATGGCCGTAAAAATGAAGCCGAAGTAATAACCCAAGTAAGCCCACCCTGTGGACTGCTCCAGGCTCATGCCGTAAAACCCGGCACATAGCAGCACCAGCACCAGTAGCTTGGCGATCATCCAGGCATCGGCGAAACGATGATCATGATGCACCGCCAGATAGTCGCTGGCCGCCTGCATCAGTGCTTTATGCACATCAGCGTCATCGCGCTGGAACGCTAGCGGTTTCATTATTGGGGCACCCTGTCCATGGGCGTCTCCTGCCCCATCTGGCGCAGGAACTGTTGCTGTTGCCTCAACAGTTCGCGATAGCCAATACAGCGATAGTCCATGCCGTGTTGCACCGCCAACTGTTCAATGATCGCCGCCAGCGCGGGGTAATGACGATGACTCCAACCGGGGAACAGATGATGGGTCAAATGGTAATTCAGCCCACCGGTGAAATGGCGCAGCCAGGGAGGCGTGGTCAGCCAGTCGCAAGCCGTAGAGAAATTATGTCGATACCAGCCATGGGGCATCACCGCCGTATCAGGTGCACGATAAAACTGCGCCTGTGCCCAATGCGTACCTAGCAGCAAGTAAACCACCAACAACGACGCACACATCTGGCTCACGGCATACGCCAGCAGCACCGTCGACCAACTGATGCCATTGAGCTGACAAACAGCCAACGGCACCCCCAGCACCAATAGCAAATGGGTAACCTTACTGACGACAAACACCGTCCAGCCCCAGCGTCCCGGCAACACGTCTTTTGACTTGAGTGGCGTTTTTCCTAATCGATCCGACCAGTCAAATATCCAGGCGACATAGGGCAGCGACAACGCCGCGATCACCGGCCAGTAAAGGTGTTGATAGCGCATGTGTGCACGCCAACGCTGGAACGGAGTCTGTCGGAAGATGCCGTTCTCTTCCGTATCCAGGTCGTAATGTTCGACGTTGGCGTAGACGTGGTGAAAATCGACGTGGCGCACCCGCCAGTAATCCGGATCCACACCCAACGGCAGCGTGACCAAGCGCCCTACCAGGCGGTTGGCCCAAGGTGCACGGAAGAAGACGTTGTGAGAGGCGTCATGATTGACCACCACATTGAACAGCATTCCCATCATCACAAACAGGAAGTAGCAACCGACAAACGCCCACGCGTTGTGCTGCATCAGGCTCAAGGCATAGAACCCCGCGCACAACACCAGCAACAGCAAGGCCCTGGCGAGCAGCCAACCATCGGCATAACGGTGGTCATCCGCCAGATAGACGCGAGCCGCGCGCTTGAGTGCTTGATGAAAGGCCTGCTCGCCATCGGCGGGAAAGACCAGGGGCCTGAGTGACTCAGCCATGAGATTGCTCCACCGCAGGCGCAGCGTCGGATCGCCGCCGGGTGCAAGACCACAGCACCGCGACTCCGTGCACCCCAAGCGAGACAAGCACGACCTGCCAATACCCCTGTGACCACCTCAGCAACCCAAGAAACAGCACTGGCAGCCCCAATGAAATAGCCAGCCACCCCATTACGCTCCAGGCGCGCCCTTGCACCATGCCCGCCAGCGCCACCGGGCCCAGCGCCAACAAGGTGAACAGCGCGACTTGCGGCCAATGAACGTTGGTGTAGCCGTAGCCATATTCATAGACATAGGCAATCACCCCGACAAACACCAGCAGCGCACCACTGAAAACGGTCAGGTTCGAGCAACGCCAGCGTCCGCCTCCATCGGACACGCTCACCGGCATGTGCATGTAGCGCAACAATGGCAGATTGCTCGCCCAAAACGGGTTTGCAGACGGCTTGGCGCCACCCACGCCATAGTCGAACGGCGCTTGCGGCAGGCTGGGACAAAACGTGCCGAACAGTTTGTCCCAGAAGATAAAACTGCCGCCAAAGTTCTTGTTCGAGTAGGCCATGTCTTTGACGTGATGTACCCGATGGTGGGCAGGCGTGACGAACACCGACTCCAGGACTCCCAACTTGGGCGTCAATGCACTGTGATTAAACAGTTGAATTGTGTAATGCAGGATGGACACCGTGACAAACACCGACAACGGTACACCCAGCACAGCCAACAGCATAAAGAATGGGATGGAGGTCAGTGACGAGTACCAAGAGTTGCGTACCCCCAATGACAGATTGAAATGCTCGCCCTGATGATGAACCACGTGCACCGCCCACAGCACACGCAAGTAGTGATGTGCCCGGTGCAACCAATAAAAACCGAAGTCCCAGGCAAACAGTGCAAATACCCAAGTCAGCACCGGTGGCCATGACTCAAACAGCGAGAGGCTGAAGTGGCTGGCGACGTAGCCGTAACAGGTGATTTCCAGCCCACGGAACAACCACAGCATGAGATGGCCGGAGTTCAGGTTGAACATCACGTCATGCCAGTTGACCACGTCACGCTGGCGCCACTGCACGACCAGCATCTCGCCAATCACCACCAGCAACATGAACAGGATGGGGAACGCCAGATCAATCATCACGCCACTCCTCTGACCGCACGATAGCGAATCAAACCAACACACCGCACCAGCCATCCAGCCACCAGTGCCAACAACGTACCGCTGACCAGGTCAATCAACAGGTGTCGGCGTAACTGCAGGATCGAAAAGGCAATCGCCACAGCCCATAGGATGAACAACACCGTTCTCACTTTGTGCCTTTCATCGCCAACTGCCCATACGGCCAGCACCGTCAGTGCCATGTGCAATGACGGTAAGCAATTTTGCTTTGAGTCGAACTGTGTTAATGCACTCAACACATCAGAACTGAGGGTGGTGCCGTGATCGAGCGGATAGACCATGGTCGTCGGCCACAACACATAAACGACCCCCGCCCCTATCGCAGTCAGTTGCATGGCCCTGGCCAACCATTTAACCCGATCAAGCGGGGCAAGCAGGTAAGCCAACGCAATCATGATGAAGAACGACAGGTACAACCAAATGGCGTGCGGGCTGAATGGGATCAGGCGATCAATCAATGAGGGCGAGATGACAGTCCCCGCGTCTTGAAGACGGTCAGTGAGGTTGTAAACAACCCCCACAGATCCCCAACCTAGCAGCATGTGCCACAACCTTGGAAAGATTGCCTTGATCATGGATTCACCTGCCGAATGATTCGTCGTCTTTTCTGATCGAACGCTGGCATCACGGTCTGTACCGTCAGTTGCCACTCCAGTGGTTCGGTGGCGATCCCCTGTTGCTCGAGCACTGCCACGAGTTGCGCGTGACACTGTGCCAACTCCTGTTGTGAACAGTCAGCAACGAGCTGTAAACGATGTTCGGTCTGTTGAATTAACCGGTAATCACTGGTCAGCGGCAACGCGTTGGCAATGGCCCGCGTGCACAGATCGGCAAATATCACCTGCGGCGTCCCCTGGCGATTGAGCAACAACAACTGGTCATCGCATCGGCCTTCTATCCGTTCAATTGCCATGGTCGCTTGCCCGCACGGGCATGGGGTGGCCTTCCTGACCAGTACATCATCGAGCCGGTAGCGCACGATGGGTTGTGTGCTACGGGTGAAATCGGTGATCAACGGCGTAAAGCGATGCTCATCGATCCACTGTGGCTCGATGTAGAGAAACTCTTCATTCAAATGCAGCGTGCCGTGGGCACATGAAGCTGCCAGAAACCCCTCGGTGGCCTGATACACCTCACCGATGTCAGGAAACACCTGCTCCAGTATCCGTCGATCATGCATGTCCAGGACTTCGGCTACCGAGATCACTTTCTTGACGTTGAGGGCCAGTTGCTGATCGAGGACCGCGAGCGCAAGCGCCCTCAACACCTGGGCCGGCGCGACAATGATCGTCGGTGCCTGCTGCTGCAAGCGCGGCAGTTGCGCCGGGAAAGGCGCAAACAGATCGTAGAACTCCAGGCTAAGCCAGCGGTTGTTCACGTTGTGGTAGAGGTTGTTGTCCGCACGTAAAAACAGCGCGACGCGTTCACCGGCAAAAATACCTTCGGGCAGCATCTTTGCCAGCATGCCACCGGCCCAGACCTGTTGCTCCCGCTCACTGACGACAAACACACCGCGCTGCCCCGACGTGCCAGACGACAACCCAACACTGTAGGCGCCGACCGTGGGGGTGAAGTCGCGTTCGGTTTCGCTGCGTCGGGCACACGCCAGTAACTGATCGCACTGCAATTGGGCGGTGTTCATCTGGTCGAACTGCGCCATCATCAGCGCCTTATCCATCAGCGGCCACTCGGTCACCGACAGCGTGCTGTAAGGGCGAAAATAGGGACTCTGTGCAAGGACCCGCCGAGCGAAGCGCTTTAGCTGTTTTGCCTGATAGGCTTGCAGCACCGCGCGATCGGTGAAGGTCAAACGCTGGGTACGAAAGTAGTGCCAGAGGGTCTTCACCGGGATCATAGGTCGCCCTCATGACACAGACGGATGTCGACATGACCGGCCGCCCACAGCTGGTTCAGTCGGCGGAGCGTGTCGTAATAGACGCGGGAATCATCCATCAGCAAATTGGCCAATACCGAGGGTCCGCGCAAGGTTTGATAGCTCTGGGCAGACCATCCGGCGTCACTGGCCAACAACGTCCAGCCTTCGTCGGTGAGAATGAATGCGCCGATATGCCCCGCCGCATGGCCTGGCAAAGGCACCAGGAAGATCTGCCCCTCACTTCCCGGCAGTTCAAAGCCGTGATCGAAAGGCGCCAACTGCTCAGACAAGCCCACCCGTGCAAAACTCTCCATAAACTGCAGTCGTGCTTCAAAACTCTCCGGGATCAAGCCGGGAATGAAGGCCTGCTTCAGCGCCGCAAACCCACGCAGTGTCCGGGTTTGTTGCCAACCCTGGCCCGAGCAGATGAAATTGGGCTGGTTGAAATCGCGCAGCCCGGCAATATGGTCGGCATGAAAATGCGAAAGGATCAGCCCCTCGATGTCATTGCCCGCCAAGCCTGCGGTGCGCAGTTGCTCGAGCAATGACTCGCGTGGGTCGAAGTACACCGGAGTGACCTGGCGGTACACACGAAAGAGGCCGGACTGCGTCTGCTCCTGGAAATGCGTCGAGTAGCCGGTATCCCATAGCCAGCGACGACTGCCGACCTCCAGCAGATACGCCCGGGCCGGGAACTTACACACGCGCAGACCGGCCCCGCGTTGTGCCATGCAGGCGATATGGGTGCAGTAGCCCACCTCGAATTGGGTGACTTTAGCCATGAGCCACCGCGCCCTGTTGCCTGAACCAGGCACCTGTTTGCTCGATCCCCTGCTCCATCGTGTAGCGTGGCGAGTACCCCAGTTCCTCAGTGGCGCGCACCTGGCTGAGCGTCATATCGAAATTCAACGCGGCGACGCTGTAGCGCGTCAGTTGCGGCTCTTTGCCCGTAGCGCAGCTCAGTAGCTCCAGCCCGCCGGCCAGTGCATGCAAGAGAGGGTAGGGAATCGCCTGCAACTGATAGCGCAGGCCCAACTGTCCATGGAGCAAAAGATGCAGCATGTCAGCCAAGCGCATCGGCTGGTGGTTGGTGATGTTGTAGGCCGCCCCGGAAGGCAAAGGGTTGCTGCGGCTCGCCAGGTCCATGGCGTGCACCACGTTGAGCACAAAGGTCAGGTCCAACAGCGCTTTGCCGCCGCCGGGAAGGCGCAACACGCCGCGATCGTGCTCAAGCCGGCTCAGCACCCTGGGCAGGATCACCCGATCATGTGGGCCGAACAGGCCACGGGGCCGCAAGATTACGTAGGTGGTGTCCGGATAGCGCGGCACCAGCGCCTGGATGCCCTGCTCCGCCGCGTACTTGCTGGCGGCGTAATGGTTGGCAAACCGTGGGGCGCGGTAGCTCTCGACGATTTCATGATGATGCTGGAAATCAAAGTAGATCGAGGGCGTGGAGATATGAACAAAACGCCGAACACCGGCACGCCCCGCTGACTCAGCCAGTTTTTGCGTGGCAACCACGTTGGCCTGGTAGAAATCTTCCCGGCGACCCCACGGCGAAGACTTCGCGGCGCAGTGCCAGACCGCATCACACCCGCTCATCAATGGCTGGCATTGCTCAAGGCTTGCATGGGTTAAATCCAACGCCGTAAAGTCGGCGCCCAGCTCACGCAGGGCGTTACCAACCTGGGTGTCGCGACCGGTGGCATGCACCGCATGACCGGCGTCGAGCAGCCATTGTGCTGCGTTGCGCCCAAGCCCGCTGGTGGCGCCGGTCAGCAGTACGTTCATGGCAGCAGGACCATGCCGGCCAAGGATAAACCAGCCGCTGTGCCGATGAGCATAGCCGGCTCGGCGCGATTAAACCGTCCACTGATGACCGCCGCGTGCAACGCCGTGGGGATCGATGCGGCCACCTGGTTGCCGTGATAGCGGTAGATATCCACCAACACGCTGGAAGAGACATTCAGGCGTCGACGCATATGCTCCAGCGACAGATGGCTGGCCTGATGCGGCACCACCGTGGCGATTTGTTCCAGGGTCAACCCGCTCGCCCCCAACAGACGAGCCAGGTAGTCCTCGATCAACGCCGAGGCTTGCCTGAACAATTGCTTGCCGCGCATCTGGAACAGGAAGTCGCGGTCGGTCATGCCCGCGCGCGGATTGCGTCGTGTGCCGCCCGCCCGTATCTCACAGAGTTCGCTGCCTTGGGGGTGGGTTTCAACCAGGCTGGCGAGGATCCCACTGGTGCCATCGCCCCGTTCAACGATGGCGCACGCTGCACCGTCGCCGAAAATCAGTGAGGATTCTTCATCGTCCCAGTCGATCCCGCGTGACGCCAGGTCGGCCGACACGATCGCAATGCGTCGGTAGGTGCCGGCATTTAACAGCCCTGCGGCGACCTGTAGCGCCGAGATAAAGCTCACACAGCTGCTATTGATGTCGAAACCGGGGGTGCCGGGCGCCAACTGGGAGACCTTTAGGATGTGCACCGCCGTGCATGGCAATGCCTGCACGGAAATCGCCGAAGCCGAGATCAGCAAGTCGATTGATGCGGCGTCGATACCCTGGCGGTCCAGGGCGTCGTGAAGAGCGGCTGCCGCCAGCTCTGCCTGGCTGGCATCATCCGAGGCATGATAGCGATAGATAATGCCCGAACGCTTCTCGACATAGCCCTCAGGCTTGTTCAACAAACGATCAAGGTCGACCGACTCGACGCGATTGGGCGGTAGCGCCACGCCGGTGGCGATGATCTTGAGAGGAAGCAATGCGGGTGATGAAAAAGGTGACTTCATTAAATATTCGACCTTGAATTCAGCAATGAAGGACGGAAGGCCGACAGACATCGGAGCCGAAGTTGCTGCTGCGCAGGGAGGAAAGACCGGCATTCAGCGAGGTCTTGCTCAGGGCATCGCGGTGGATCACCCGCTCGGCGCGCAGCACACAGGCCACTGGAACCCACGAAAAAGACCCCAGCCAGCATATCGATTCCATCCATGGTGTGAGCGCTTGTTAGTTGTTGAGGAGACAGCGGGTATTTATAAAAACGAAGGAGCTTAGTAAGCCAAGGACGAGGCGATTGCCTGAAGTGCAGACACGGAAAAGAGTGGGAACTGTTCTCAAATCTTTTCGGCCTCGCACAGCAATCTCCCGAGCATAAGGCCAGCCTGCGCTACTCCTTCAGCAAATGTTCTAATTAACTCCTGGGAAATCTTTGGTAGGAGAGAAAGCCGTAAGCCGCGTGTTTAGCGTATTGCATCGTACTCAGCGCGACGGAAACCTGATGAGCGGCGAGGCAAAAAAATGAAAACCCTTTGTATTTAAAGGGTTTGCCATTGTGTCGTGCTTAATTACTACTGTGTCGGAGGTTATTATTCTATGTCAGACGTTATTATTCTATGCCCGTGTGAATTATTGAAAACCACGAGCTCCTGATCGCCGCAATGACTTACTCCACCGTCACCGATTTTGCCAGGTTACGCGGTTGGTCGACGTCAGTACCTTTAAGCACAGCGACGTAGTACGAGAGCAGTTGCAGCGGAATGGTGTAGAGGATCGGCGACAGGATGTCGTGGATGTGCGGCATGTTGACCACATGCGTGCCTTCGCCATTGCTCATGCCGGCTTTTTCGTCAGCAAACACAATCAGCTGACCACCACGGGCACGAACTTCCTGCAGGTTGGATTTCAACTTCTCCAACAGTTCGTTGTTCGGTGCCACCGTCACTACTGGCATGTCGTCGTCGACCAGCGCCAACGGGCCATGCTTGAGCTCGCCGGCCGGGTAGGCTTCAGCGTGGATGTAGGAGATTTCCTTGAGCTTCAGCGAGCCTTCCATCGCCACCGGGTACTGTGCGCCACGACCCAGGAACAGCGTGTGTTTCTTGTCGGCAAACAGCTCGGCGACTTTCTCCACAATGCTATCCATCGCCAGGGCTTCACCCAGACGAGTTGGCAAGCGACGAAGCTCTTCGACCAGTGTCGCTTCCACGCCTTCAGCCAAGGTGCCACGCACCTGACCCAGCGACAGGGTCAACAGCAGCAGCCCCACCAACTGAGTGGTGAATGCTTTGGTCGACGCCACACCGATTTCGCGACCGGCCTGGGTCAGCAGCGTCAGGTCGGACTCACGCACCAAGGAACTGATGCCGACGTTGCAGATCGCCAGGCTGGCAAGGAAACCCAACTCTTTGGCATTGCGCAGTGCAGCCAGGGTGTCAGCCGTTTCACCGGACTGAGAGATGGTCACGAACAACGAATCTGGCTGCACGACCACTTTGCGATAGCGAAATTCGCTGGCGACTTCGACCTGGCATGGGATCCCGGCAAGTTCTTCAAGCCAGTAACGCGCGACCATACCGGCGTGGTAACTGGTGCCGCAGGCGACGATCTGCACATTGCGGACCTTGGCAAACAGCTCGGCGGCTTGTGGGCCGAACGCTTGGACCAACACCTGATTCGGGCCAAGGCGGCCTTCAAGAGTGCGTTGCACGACCGACGGTTGCTCGTGGATTTCCTTGAGCATGTAGTGACGGAACTCGCCCTTCTCGGCGGACTCGGCACTGTCGCGGTACTGCACCGCGTCACGCTCGACAACGTTGCCGTCGATATCCCAGATCTGCACGCTGTCACGGCGGATCTCAGCGATGTCGCCTTCTTCCAGGTACATGAAACGGTCAGTGACCTGACGCAGTGCCAGTTGGTCGGAGGCGAGGAAGTTCTCGCCCAGACCCAGGCCGATCACCAACGGGCTACCACTGCGAGCTGCGACCAGACGATCCGGTTGCTGCGCGCTGATAACGGCCAGGCCGTAAGCGCCGTGCAACTCCTTGACGGTGGCCTTGAGGGCAACGGTCAGGTCGGGGAGGTCTTTGAGTTTGTGGTTCAGCAGGTGGGCAATGACTTCAGTATCGGTGTCCGAGGTGAACACGTAGCCCAGTGCCTTGAGCTGTTCACGCAGGGCTTCATGGTTTTCGATGATGCCGTTGTGCACCACCGCCAGATCACCGGAGAAATGCGGGTGAGCATTACGCTCGCAGGGTGCACCGTGAGTGGCCCAACGGGTGTGGGCGATGCCCAGACGGCCAACCAGCGGCTCTTGCGCCAGAGCTTGTTCCAGTTCGCTGACCTTACCCGGGCGACGCATGCGCTCGAGTTTCTCACCGTTGGTGTAAACCGCCACGCCGGCGCTGTCGTAGCCGCGGTATTCGAGGCGCTTCAGACCTTCGAGCAAAATAGCGGTGATATTACGTTCCGCGACTGCACCGACAATTCCACACATGCTATTTCTCCTGGCTGATTGCCGCGCAAATCACGTTAATGCCGCGGGCCTGAATCTGATCACGAGCCTCTTGCGGCAGGCGATCATCGGTAATAAGGGTATGGATGCTGCTCCATGGCAGCTCCAGGTTTGGAATCTTGCGGCCGATCTTGTCGGATTCGACCATCACGATCACTTCACGGGCCACGTCGGCCATCACTCGGCTTAGACCGAGCAATTCATTAAAGGTCGTGGTACCTCGTACCAGATCAATGCCATCGGCACCGATGAACAACTGATCAAAATCGTAAGAGCGCAGGACCTGCTCGGCGACCTGCCCCTGGAATGACTCGGAATGCGGGTCCCAGGTTCCCCCGGTCATCAACAGCACAGGCTCATGTTCAAGTTCGCTCAACGCATTGGCGACGTACAACGAATTGGTCATGACCACCAGGCCCGGCTGTTGGCCAAGTTGTAGAATCATTGCCGCCGTAGTGCTGCCACTGTCGATAATGATCCGCGCATGTTCGCGAATCCGCGCCACCGCCGCTTGGGCAATGGCTTGCTTGTACCGGGAAACCGGTTGGCTCGGGTCACTGACCAACTCTTGCGGCATGGTGATCGCACCGCCGTAACGGCGTAACAACAAGCCATTGCTTTCAAGTGCCGCCAGATCTTTGCGAATTGTAACTTCCGAGGTTTCAAAACGCTTGGCCAGTTCATCCACACTGACTTCGCCCTGTTCATTGAGCAAGGCAAGGATATTGTGACGACGTTGTGGTGTATTGCGCTTTGACATGAGTTGATAAGTTTCGATTCGAAAGATAACGAAAGCAATAAAAACCTATCGGCGAAACTTCGTCAAGCCGGCACTTAAAAAATATCTGTGGATAACCTATAAAAAGATCGCAGCCTGCGGCAGTTCCTACGAGATGGTGTAAACGAAATCACCGTAGGAACTGCCGCAGGCTGCGATCTCTTGATCTGACGATCTGTGGATAACTCAGCTCTTCTGGACTTTCACTGGACGCTTCCAGCCATCGATATTCTTCTGTCGAGCCCGACCAACGGCCAACTGGGACTTATCCACAGTCGAGGTAATCGTCGAACCCGCCGCAGTAGTCGCGCCGTCCAGGATATCCACAGGCGCTACCAACGAGTTGTTGGAGCCAATGAATACGTCTTCACCCAGGACGGTCTTCCACTTGTTGACGCCATCATAGTTGCAGGTGATGGTGCCGGCGCCAATGTTGGTCCGCGCGCCGACTTCGGCATCGCCCAGATAGGTCAGGTGGCCGGCCTTGGCACCTTCGCCCAGATGGGCATTCTTCAGCTCGACAAAGTTACCCACATGCGCGCGGGCTTCCAGCACAGTACCCGGACGCAAGCGCGCGAACGGACCGGCATCGCTACCCTCGCCCAATACCGCGCCTTCGATGTGGCTGTTGGCCTTGATGACCACGCCCTTGCGCAGGGTGCTGTCCTTGATCACGCAGTTCGGACCAATGACCACGTCGTCTTCGATGACCACACGGCCTTCGAGAATCACGTTGATGTCGATCAGCACATCACGGCCGACTGTCACGTCACCGCGCACATCAAACCGTGCCGGATCGCGCAACGTCACGCCCTGGGCCATCAGACGACGGCCTTCGCGCAACTGATAATGACGCTCCAGCTCTGCGAGCTGTTTGCGGTCGTTGGCGCCCTGCACTTCCATCGCGTCGTGAGGCTGCTCGGTGTCCACCACCAGACCGTCGCTGACTGCCATGGCAATCACGTCGGTCAGGTAATACTCGCCCTGCGCATTGTTGTTGGAGAGCCGGCTCATCCAGTCCCCCAGATGACTGGCCGGCACCGCCATAATGCCGGTGTTGCCTTCGGTAATCGTACGCTGGGCTTCACTGGCATCCTTGTGTTCGACGATAGCGGTCACCCGCCCATCAGCGTTGCGTACGATACGGCCATAACCCGTCGGGTCATCGAGTTCGACGGTCAACAGCCCCATCTGCAGCGGCGCCACAAGCTTGAGCAGGCGTTGCAGGGTCGGGACTTCGATCAGCGGCACGTCACCATAAAGGATTAATACGGTATCGGCGGTAATGAACGGCACAGCCTGGGCCACTGCGTGACCTGTGCCGAGTTGCTGGTCCTGCAACACGAAGTTCAAGTCATCTGCTGCCAGACGCTCGCGTACCACGTCGGCACCATGGCCGATCACCACGTGAATGCGCTGTGGATCAAGTTGGCGAGCGCTGTGGATAACATGGCCAAGCATGGAGTTCCCTGCCACCGGGTGAAGCACCTTTGGCAGCGCCGAACGCATGCGAGTGCCTTGACCGGCAGCGAGAATAACGATTTCTAGAGACATGACTGGCTACCAATCCTGGGAGGTCAGCGGCTGCGACCAAGAGGTAATTTGCAGAAAAAGAAAAAGGGTAGCCGAGGCTACCCTTTTTAATCAATCACACAACAAGCGGGAGACTTATCAGCCGCCGAACTTCTTGCGTATCTGCTGGACGGTGCGCAGCTGAGCTGTCGCCTCGGCCAGACGAGCGGCAGCGGAACCGTAGTCGAACTCGGCGCCTCTTTCATGCAAGGCCTTCTCAGCAGCCTGAACGGCTAGCTGAGCGGAGGCTTCGTCCAGGTCGGCAGCACGTTGCACGGTGTCGGCAAGAACCTTGACCATGTTCGGCTGAACCTCGAGGTAACCACCGGAGATGTAAAACACCTCGGTTTCCCCACCCTGTTTTATCAGGCGGATCGGACCTGGCTTGAGTTCAGTGATCAGCGGAGCGTGACCCAGAGCGATACCAAGATCACCTAGGCTGCCGTGCGCAATCACCATCTCGACCAGACCGGAAAAGATTTCTCCTTCCGCGCTGACGATATCGCAATGGACTGTCATAGCCATCTGCTTGCCTCAACCTGATTAGCGCCCGTTGCCGGGCGCCGGGATTACAGTTTCTTGGCTTTCTCGATCGCTTCTTCGATGCCGCCGACCATGTAGAACGCTTGTTCTGGCAGGTGGTCGTAGTCACCGTTGAGGATGCCTTTGAAGCCAGCAATGGTGTCTTTCAGGGAAACGTATTTACCCGATGCACCGGTGAAGACTTCAGCCACGAAGAACGGCTGCGACAAGAAGCGCTGGATCTTACGAGCGCGGGATACCAACTGCTTGTCGGTTTCCGACAGCTCGTCCATACCCAGGATCGCAATGATGTCCTTCAGTTCTTTGTAACGCTGCAGAACATACTGAACGCCGCGAGCGGTGTCGTAGTGGTCCTGACCGATCACGTTCGGGTCCAGCTGACGCGAAGTCGAATCCAGTGGATCTACCGCTGGGTAGATACCCAGGGAAGCGATGTCACGGGACAGAACGACGGTGGCGTCCAAGTGGGCGAAGGTGGTCGCTGGCGACGGGTCAGTCAAGTCATCCGCAGGTACGTATACCGCTTGGATCGAGGTGATCGAACCGTTTTTGGTGGAAGTGATGCGCTCTTGCAGAGTGCCCATCTCTTCAGCCAGGGTCGGCTGGTAACCTACTGCAGAAGGCATACGGCCCAGCAGTGCGGATACTTCAGTACCGGCCAGGGTGTAACGATAGATGTTGTCGACGAACAGCAGAACGTCGTTACCTTCGTCACGGAACTTCTCGGCCATGGTCAGGCCGGTCAGAGCTACGCGCAGACGGTTTCCCGGCGGCTCGTTCATCTGACCGTAAACCAGTGCCACTTTGTCCAGAACGTTGGAGTCCTTCATCTCGTGGTAGAAGTCGTTACCCTCACGAGTACGCTCACCCACACCGGCGAACACGGAATAACCGCTGTGCTCGATGGCGATGTTACGGATCAGTTCCATCATGTTTACGGTTTTGCCTACACCGGCACCACCGAACAGACCGACTTTACCGCCTTTGGCGAACGGGCAAACCAGGTCGATAACCTTGATGCCGGTTTCCAGCAGGTCATTGCCGCCAGCTTGTTCAGCGAAGGACGGTGCAGGACGGTGAATGCCCCAGCGTTCTTCGGTGTCAATCGGGCCAGCTTCGTCGATCGGGTTACCCAGTACGTCCATGATCCGGCCCAGGGTCGCTTTACCGACCGGTACGGAGATGGCTGCGCCGGAGTCCTTGACTTCCAGACCACGCTTCAAGCCCTCGGTGGAGCCCATCGCAATGGTACGAACCACGCCGTCGCCCAGCTGCTGCTGAACTTCAAGCGTAGTTCCGGCCGCGCTTTGTACTTCCAGCGCGTTGTAGATGCTCGGTACGCTGTCGCGTGGAAATTCCACGTCGATAACGGCGCCGATGATTTGAACGATACGTCCGCTACTCATAGCTGGATCCTCTGAATATTTGAACCGTTAAACCGCGGCAGCGCCGCCGACGATTTCCGAGATCTCTTGGGTGATCGCAGCCTGACGCGCCTTGTTGTAGATCAGCTGCAAATCGCTGATCAAGTCACCGGCGTTGTCGGTAGCGTTCTTCATTGCGATCATCCGCGCCGCTTGTTCAGCTGCGTTGTTCTCGACCACCGCTTGGTAGACCTGTGACTCCACGTAGCGGACCATCAAGCCGTCAAGCAGCTCCTTGGCATCCGGTTCGTAGAGATAGTCCCAGTGGTGCTTGAGTTCTTGATCCGGGGTCGCTACCAGTGGAATCAACTGCTCCACGGTAGGCTGTTGCGTCATGGTGTTGATGAACTTGTTGGACACCACGCACAGGCGGTCAATACGGCCGTCCAGGTAGGCATCCAGCATCACCTTGACGCTGCCGATCAGATCATTGATCGACGGCTCTTCACCCAGGTGGCTGATAGCTGCAACGACGTTACCGCCGAAGTTGCGGAAGAAAGCCGCACCTTTGCTACCAATCACGCACAGATCGATCTCGACGCCTTGTTCGCGGTTTACCGCCATGTCCTTGACCAAAGCCTTGAACAGGTTGGTGTTCAAGCCACCACACAGACCACGGTCACTGCTCACGACGACATAACCAACGCGCTTGATAGCACGCTCGATCATGAACGGGTGGCGATATTCCGGGTTAGCGTTGGCCAGATGACCAATAACCTGGCGGATGCGCTCCGCGTAAGGACGGCTAGCCGACATGCGCATTTGTGCCTTGCGCATTTTGCTGACCGCCACTTTTTCCATGGCGCTGGTAATTTTTTGCGTGCTTTTGATGCTCGCAATCTTACTGCGAATCTCTTTTGCGCCTGCCATGTAACACCTATCAGGTTAGCAAGCGGGAGCCTCTCGGCCCCCGCTGCGGCTTACCAGGTTTGGGTGGCCTTGAACTTCTCGATACCGGCTTTCAGGCCAGCGTCGATTTCGTCATTGAAGTCACCCTTCACGTTGATCTTCGCCATCAATTCGGCGTGATCGCGGTTGAAGTAAGCAATCATCGCCTGCTCGAAGCTACCGATTTTTGGAATCTCGATGTCTACCAGGAAGCCACGTTCAGCGGCATACAGGGACAACGACATGTCGGCAATGGACATCGGCGCATATTGCTTCTGCTTCATCAGCTCGGTAACGCGCTGACCATGCTCAAGCTGCTTGCGAGTGGCTTCGTCCAGGTCAGAAGCGAACTGGGCGAATGCAGCCAGTTCACGGTACTGAGCCAGAGCGGTACGGATACCACCGGAAAGCTTCTTGATGATCTTGGTCTGAGCGGCACCACCCACACGGGATACCGAAACACCGGCGTTCACTGCAGGACGGATCCCGGAGTTGAACATGGCCGATTCCAGGAAGATCTGACCGTCGGTGATCGAAATCACGTTGGTCGGAACGAACGCGGAAACGTCGCCAGCCTGGGTTTCAATGATTGGAAGAGCGGTCAAGGAACCGGTCTTGCCAGTCACGGCACCGTTAGTGAACTTCTCTACGTACTCTTCCGAAACGCGGGATGCGCGCTCCAGCAGACGGGAGTGGAGATAGAACACGTCGCCTGGGTAGGCTTCACGGCCTGGTGGACGGCGCAGCAGCAGGGAAATCTGGCGGTAAGCCACTGCTTGCTTGGACAGATCGTCATAAACGATCAGCGCGTCTTCACCGCGGTCGCGGAAATATTCGCCCATGGTGCAACCGGAGTACGGTGCCAGGAATTGCAGCGCAGCCGATTCCGAAGCACTGGCAGCTACGACGATGGTGTTAGCCAAGGCGCCGTTTTCTTCCAGCTTGCGAACCACGTTGGCGATGGTCGATTGTTTCTGACCGATAGCAACGTAGACGCAGAAGATGCCGCTGTCTTTCTGGTTGATGATCGCGTCGATCGCCAGAGCAGTTTTACCGATCTGACGGTCACCGATGATCAGCTCACGCTGGCCACGGCCGACAGGGATCATGGCATCAACAGCCTTGTAGCCAGTCTGTACAGGCTGGTCTACCGACTTACGCCAGATCACGCCCGGAGCAACTTTCTCGACCGCATCGGTCTCGGTGTTGTTCAGCGGACCTTTACCGTCAACTGGGTTACCCAGTGCATCGACTACGCGACCCAGCAGTTCCTTACCAACCGGAACTTCGAGGATGCGGCCAGTGCACTTGGCGCTCATGCCTTCAGCCAGAGTCTGGTAAGAGCCCAATACAACGGCACCTACAGAGTCTTGCTCCAGGTTGAGGGCCATACCGTAGACGCCGCCCGGAAACTCGATCATCTCGCCGTACATAACGTCGGCCAGACCGTGAATCCGCACGATGCCGTCAGATACGCTGACGACAGTGCCTTCGTTACGGGCTTGGGAGGTCACATCGAGCTTTTCGATGCGGCCCTTGATAATTTCACTTATTTCGGAAGGATTGAGTTGCTGCATTGCTCTGCTGCCCCTTCAAACTCAAGATTTCAATGCTTCGGCAAGGTTCGCGAGTTTGCCGCGAACCGAGCCATCGATAACCAGGTCGCCGGCGCGGATGACAATGCCCCCTATCAGGGATTTGTCTTCCTCGACTTGCAGGCGCACTTCCCGGTTGAGTCGTGCACTGAGAACCTTGGCGAGTTTGTCTTGCTGTTCTTGGTTCAACGCGAAAGCACTGGTCACTTCAACGTCTACCGACTTCTCTTGTTCGGCCTTGTACAGGTCGAACAGAGCGGATATCTCCGGCAAAAGCGGGAGACGGTCGTTTTCGGCAACGACGTTGATGAAGTTCTGTGCCTTGGCATCAAACTTGTCGCCGCACACGTCAATAAACGTGGCGGCCTTGTCTGCGCTCGTCAGTCGCGGGGCCTTGAGCACGCGCTGCATGGTGTCGTCTTGCGACACTGCTGCAGCCAGGCCGAGCATGGCTGACCAAGAGGCCAGTTGCTGGTGGGCCTGGGCGTGCTCGAAGGCTGCCTTAGCGTAAGGTCGGGCCAACGTGGTCAGTTCTGCCATGATCGCCCTCGCTTAAATTTCAGCAGCCAGTTTGTTTACCAGCTCCGCGTGCGCGTTTTGATCGATTGTGGCACCCAGGATCTTCTCGGCGCCGCCAACGGCCAGTGCACCCAGTTGGGCACGCAGCGCGTCTTTGACACTGTTCAGTTCCTGTTCGATCTCGGCCTGAGCCTGCAATTTCACACGTTCAGCGTCGACACGGGCTTTATCAACAGCCTCTTCGACGATCTGATTACCGCGCTTCTTGGCTTGCTCAATGATTTCGGCTGCCTGAGCTTTAGCTTCGCGCAGTTGTTGACCCGCTTTATCTTGGGCCAATTCCAGGTCGCGAGCTGCTCGGGCGGCAGCGTCCAGTCCATCCGCGATCTTCTTCTGACGTTCGTGCAAAGCCGCGATGACCGGAGGCCACACGAACTTCATGCAAAACAGTACAAAAATGAAGAACGCAACGGACTGGCCAATCAGGGTTGCATTAATGTTCACGCCAACACCTCGCTCGTTCGTTGTCCATCAGACTTGCTCAACTCGAAAATCCGAGTGATTAGTGAGCGAGTTGACCAACGAAAGGGTTCGCGAAGGTGAAGAACAGAGCGATACCAACGCCGATCATGGTTACGGCGTCGAGCAGACCGGCAACGATGAACATTTTAACTTGCAGCATTGGAACCATTTCTGGCTGACGCGCTGCGCCTTCCAGGAACTTGCCACCCAACAGGCCGAAACCAATTGCGGTACCCAGTGCGCCCAGGCCGATCAACAGTGCAACAGCGATAGCGGTTAGACCAACTACAGTTTCCATCTTTCCTCCCGACTTTTACGTCGTATGGTTTAGGTTTTTTAGATTAAAGCGGTAAAACAAATCGTTTCATCGAGCCCGGTACGGGCCCCCTCTCACCGAAGCGAGAGGGACATCAGACTAGCCGAAGCAGGTCTTAATGGTTCTCTTCGTGCGCCATCGACAGGTAGACGATGGTCAGCATCATGAAGATAAACGCCTGCAGGGTGATGATCAGGATGTGGAACACAGCCCACGCCCACTGCAGAACAATGCCCAGACCGCTAAGCCAGAGCAGGCCGCTGCCGAACATCACGGCGATCAGGATAAACACCAGCTCGCCAGCGTACATGTTGCCGAACAGACGCAGTGCCAGCGAAATTGGCTTGGCAATCAGCGTCACGAACTCCAGCAGGAAGTTCACCGGAATCAGCAGGGCTTGAAGGAAAATGTTCTTGCTGCCGAACGGGTGCAAGGTCAGTTCGCCGATAAAGCCGCCGATGCCCTTGATCTTGATGCTGTAGAAAATGATCAGCGCGAACACCGAGAAGGCCATGGCCAGCGTAGCGTTCGGGTCGGTGGTCGATACGGCGCGGAACGGAATCTCGTGGTTGCCGGAAATGGCCGCGGCCAGTTGCGGGATCCAGTCGACCGGTACCAGGTCGATGGCGTTCATCATGAACACCCAGACGAAGATGGTCAGTGCCAAAGGTGCAACCACCGGGCTACGGCCATGGAAGCTGTCTTTCACGCTGCTGTCGACGAATTCGACCAATACTTCAACGAAGTTCTGCAAGGCACCTGGTACGCCGGAAGTCGCCTTCTTCGCCGCCATGCGGAAAAGAAGAACGAAGATCAGACCCAACGCGACCGACCAGCCGAGGGTATCGACGTGGAAAGCCCAGAAGCCCATTGCCTTGGCTTCTGCTGCGGTGTGGGCAAAGCCCCAGCCGCCGGTAGGTAGCTGACCGAAGGTCAGGTTTTGCAAGTGGTGCTGGATATAGCCCGAAGCGGATTCTGCTGCCATGGTTGCCTCAAACGCCCTAAGGTCTCGAAAGTCTTGTTCTCATCAGCAGGGGAGCGAACCAGCTGACCAGTTGGGTCAGCACGAAGACGCCGAATACAGCTAGCGGCGCCAGTGGCTTCACACCTGCGAACGTCAATGCAAAGAGCACTGCCGTCAAAATCAGTTTGCCCGCCTCGCCGGCATAAAAAGACCGGACAATGGCTTGAGCTGCTCGGGCGCCGGAAAACCGAAATGCCCTGTGAGCGAAATAAACATTGGGAAGCAAGGCTATCAGACCTCCGCAGAGTCCTGAGTATCCGGCTACGACTCCATGCCATCGCCAGAGCGCCGTCGCTGCAAGCAGCAAAACGACAAATTGCGCCAATAACACGGGAAAAACCGCCAAGCGATGGAACGGCAAGCGGTTTGGCGTGCGGGTTTCCATCACTTTTGCTCCTCAAAGGCCGGCTGCCAGAATTCAATAACTTGGCATAATTTGTGCCGACAAAATGCGCGCAGAGTATAGGGGCGGTTCAGCCCCTATTCAACTGTCAGGTAGTGATTTCGAACGTCGCGCTACATGAGGAAATGTTTCAGCGGATATGTGCGAGGACGCCTTGAAGCTCATCAAGGGAGTTGTAGCCAATCACCAACTGCCCTTTGCCCTTCTTCCCGTGGCGGATCTGCACCGCAGAGCCTAGGCGCTCTGCCAGGCGTTGTTCGAGACGAGCGATATCCGGGTCCGGTTTCGAGGGTTCGGCGGGCGCCGGTTTACCACTCAACCACTGGCGAACCAGGGCCTCGGTCTGACGCACGGTGAGGCCACGTGCGACAACATGTCGCGCCCCCTCGACCTGTTGATTTTCCGGCAACCCGAGCAAAGCCCGGGCATGACCCATTTCCAGGTCGCCGTGGGACAGCATGGTCTTGATGACTTCCGGCAATGCAATCAGGCGCAACAAATTGGCCACGGTCACGCGGGATTTGCCCACAGCTTCGGCGACTTGCTGCTGAGTCAGCTGGAATTCCTGCTGCAGACGCTGCAGGGCTACCGCTTCCTCGATCGGATTGAGATCTTCGCGCTGGATGTTCTCGATCAACGCCATGGCGATTGCGGTTTCATCCGGCACATCGCGGACCATCGCCGGGATGGTTTCCTGGCCAGCCTGCTGGCTGGCGCGCCAGCGGCGTTCGCCGGCGATGATTTCAAAGCGGCCGGCACCGATCGGGCGAACCACGATCGGCTGCATCACGCCTTGAGCCTTGATCGACTGCGCCAGTTCTTCCAGCGCCTGTGGGTCCATGTCCCGACGCGGCTGGTACTTGCCGCGCTGGATCAGGTCCAGCGGCAGGTGTTGCAGCTCACGCTGATCGGCCTGCACCGCTTGTTCTTCAAGCAAGCTGACAGTCGGACCACTCAGCAGTGCATCCAGTCCACGTCCGAGACCTCGTTTCTTGACGGCCATGGGGATTCCTTAAGTTGCCTGAGCAGCGGCAATGCGTGAATTTTTGCGCTGACGACGAACCATCTCGCCCGCCAGGGCCAGATAGGCCAGTGCGCCACGGGATTGTTTGTCATAGGCCAACGCCGGCATGCCATAACTTGGAGCTTCGGCCAGACGGATGTTGCGCGGAATCACGGTGTCATACAGTTGCTCGCCGAAGTGTTCCTTGAGCTGTGCCGACACATCGTTCATCAGGCTCAGGCGCGGGTCGTACATAGTCCGCAGCAGGCCTTCGATTTTCAGGTTCGGGTTCAGCAGCTCAGCGATACGCTTGATGTTATCCACAAGGTCGCTCAACCCTTCGAGCGCGAAATACTCGCACTGCATGGGGATAATCACCCCGTCGGAGGCAACCAGAGCATTGAGCGTGAGCATCGACAGCGACGGTGGGCAGTCGATCAAAATGTAATCGTAGTTCTCACGGATCGGCGCCAGAGCGCTGCGCAGACGGCTTTCCTTCATCTGCATTTCCAGTAGAACGACTTCAGCCGCGGTCAAATCGCGGTTGGCCGGCAACAACTGGTAACCACCGTGTTCGGAAAAGTGCATGGCCTGGGCCAGGTCGCATTCGCCGATCAACAGGTCGTAGACCGAGTTTTCCAGACCGTGTTTATCCACACCGCTACCCATGGTGGCGTTGCCCTGTGGATCAAGATCGATCAACAACACCCGGCGCTTGGTCGCGACCAGGGATGCTGCGAGGTTGATACAGGTGGTGGTCTTGCCCACACCACCCTTTTGGTTCGCTATCGCGAATACCTTAGCCATTCTTGCTTGTGTTCCCAATCATGCCGTGCGGCGCAGTATCAGCAGATGGCGTTGGCCTTGGCAACCGGGTACGGCCAGGGCGTGTTCGCTATCGAGGTGGAAGTCTGCCGGCAATGCTACCAGCTCATCCGCGGGATGAACGCCCTTCATTGCCAGCCAACGTGTATCGCTATCGCCCAAGTGGCGAGTCCAGTTGCTGAAGTTCTCCATGCTGCTGAATGCCCGGGAAATGATCCCGTTAAACGGCAATTCAGGCGTGAAGGCTTCGACGCGACTGTGGATAACTTGCAGGTTATCCAGTTTGAGTTCGAGTTTGACCTGAGTCAGGAAGCGGGTTTTCTTGCCATTGCTGTCCAGGCACGTCACTTGCGACTCGGGAAACAGGATCGCCAGTGGAATACCCGGCATGCCGCCGCCGCTGCCAACATCCAGCCAGCGGCCGTTTTCGATGAAGGACATCACGCTCAGGCTGTCGAGCAGGTGCCGCGAAACCATTTCGTCCGGATCACGCACGGCGGTCAGGTTGTAAGCCTTGTTCCATTTGATCAACAGGGCCAGATAACCCAGCAGCTGCGCGTGCTGGGTTTCTGTCAGGTTGACACCGAGCTGGCGAGCACCTGTGGATAACTCTTCGGCGTGTTGCGAGGTGACCATCGAACTCAAGCGCTTTGCTCCAACTGACGGCCCGCGCCGCGTTTTTTCAAATGAATCATCAACAGCGAAATCGCTGCCGGGGTCACGCCCGGGATCCGCGATGCCTGGCCCAGGGTCTCTGGACGGGTCGCGCCGAGCTTGCTCTGGATCTCTTTGGAGAGACCGGAGATGTTTGTGTAATCGATATCCACAGGCAATTTGGTGTCTTCGCTGGCCCGCAGGCGAGCGATTTCATCTTGCTGGCGATCGATGTAACCGGCGTATTTGGTCTTGATTTCAACCTGCTCGGCGACCTGTGGATCTTCTGCACCGGCGCCGGTCACCGAGATCAGACCAGCGTAGTCGATTTCCGGACGGGTCAGCAGATTCAGCAAGTTGTATTCGTGAGTCAGCGGCGTGCCGAACTTTTCGGCAATTGCATCGCCCTGTTCAGTACCGGGGCGAACCCAGGTGCTTTTCAGACGCTGCTCTTCGACTTCGATGCTTTCGCGTTTTTTGCAGAAAGCCGCCCAGCGCACGTCATCCACCAGACCCAGTTCGCGGCCTTTTTCGGTCAAACGCAGATCGGCATTGTCTTCGCGCAGGATCAAACGGTATTCGGCGCGGGACGTGAACATCCGATACGGTTCCTGAGTACCCAGGGTAATCAGGTCGTCGACCAATACGCCGATGTACGCCTCGTCGCGACGCGGGCACCAGCTGTCTTTGCCTTGGGCACGCAATGCAGCGTTGGCCCCGGCCAGCAAACCTTGGGCACCGGCTTCTTCGTAACCGGTGGTGCCGTTGATTTGCCCGGCGAAGAACAACCCGGCGATGACTTTGGTTTCCAGGCTGTACTTCAGGTCACGCGGATCGAAGTAGTCGTACTCGATGGCGTAGCCCGGGCGAACGATATGGGCGTTTTCCATGCCGCGAATCGATTGCACGATCTGCAATTGCACGTCGAACGGCAAGGATGTGGATATCCCGTTCGGGTACAGCTCATGGGTGGTCAAACCTTCTGGCTCGATGAAGACCTGATGGCTTTCCTTGTCGGCAAAGCGATGGATCTTGTCTTCGATCGACGGGCAATAACGCGGGCCAATACCTTCGATCACCCCGGAGTACATTGGCGAACGGTCGAGGTTCGAGGCAATGATCTCGTGAGTACGGGCGTTGGTATGGGTAATCCAGCAGCTGACCTGCGCTGGATGCTGTTCTTTGGAACCCAGGAACGACATCACCGGAATCGGTGTATCGCCGGGTTGCTCGGTCATCACCGAGAAATCCACAGAACGGCCATCGATACGCGGTGGCGTACCGGTTTTCAGCCGGCCCACGCGCAAAGGCAGTTCACGCAGACGATGTGCCAGTGCGATCGATGGCGGATCACCGGCGCGACCGCCGGAAAAATTCTGCAAACCGATGTGGATAAGTCCGCCGAGGAAGGTGCCAGTGGTCAACACCACGGAATCTGCGAAGAACCGCAGGCCCATTTGGGTGACAACACCACGCACTTGTTCCTGTTCGACGATCAGGTCGTCGGCCGCCTGTTGAAATATCCACAGGTTCGGCTGGTTCTCGAGAATCTCGCGCACAGCGGCCTTGTACAGAACGCGGTCGGCCTGGGCGCGAGTAGCGCGCACGGCTGGGCCTTTGCGGCTGTTCAAGACGCGAAACTGAATACCACCTTTATCGGTGGCCATGGCCATCGCGCCGCCAAGGGCATCGATTTCCTTGACCAGATGGCTCTTGCCTATCCCGCCAATCGCGGGGTTGCAGCTCATTGCTCCGAGGGTTTCCACGTTATGCGTCAGCAACAGGGTTTTTGCCCCCATACGTGCTGATGCAAGTGCTGCCTCGGTACCGGCATGACCGCCGCCGATGACGATCACTTCAAAACGGGAAGGGAAATCCACCACGCACCTCGTGCCTGCTTCAGTTAGGTAATCAGGAATAGTTTGAGCTCAGGTTTTTGGACCTGGGCGGCAAGTATAGGGACTTCGCCCTTTCTAAAGAACCCTTTGCACAAAATTTAACCAGCTGTGGAGAAGTCGGGGTAATAGAAATTAAAAAGAGAGAAATTTATTAAATCTTTGTTTTTATGTTTATTTCTATAGAGCACAATTTCTGTGGATAGATCTATACAGGCCTTTATTTTCAATGTGTACAGAGGAATGAAAGCCTGTGGTCATGTACCAAGGAGGCCCTTGGATAACCGGTGTAAGCCTGTGGATGAATGGGGTGGTTATCCACAGAGGTGGTTTTCCTCAGTTTTGAAGCCCTGTTATCAACTGTGCTCAGTGGCAGTTATTCACAGGGCTTAATCCACAGAAAGGCGCTGAATGGGGCAAATTCCGCCCACGGAAAAACCACCGAAGCGGTCGATACCGCTCGGCAATGCGAAAAATTTGAGAGATACACGGACTTGTGGGAGCTGGCTTGCCTGCGAATTAAGCAACACGGTGTGTCAGACACGCCGCCTCGCGAGCAAGCTCGGCTCCTACGGAGGGAGAGGTGAGGTTATTTACCGATACAGAAGCTGGAAAAGATCCTGCCCAACAGGTCGTCGGAGCTGAATTCGCCGGTAATTTCACCCAAGGACTGCTGTGCCTGACGCAAATCTTCAGCCAGCAGTTCTCCGGCACCGGCCAAGGTCAGCTGCGCACGACCATGTTCGAGTGAGGCACTGGCATGGCGCAGGGCTTCCAGGTGACGCCGGCGGGCGCTGAAGCTGCTTTCCGAGGTTTGCTCATAGCCCATGCAGGCCTTGAGATGGTCACGCAGCAGTTCCAGGCCTTCGCCAGCAGACCTGGCGCTCAAGCTGATGGTCACGTGGCCATCTTCACTGACTTCCAGCGCTATCGCTTCCCCGGTCAGGTCTGCCTTGTTGCGAATCAAGGTCACTTTGGCCGGATCCGGGCGTTGCTCGAGGAATTCAGGCCACAAGGCAAAAGGATCAAGCGCTTCAGGCGCAGTGGCATCGACCACCAGCAACACCCGATCTGCCTCGCTGATGGCTTTCAATGCCCGTTCCACACCGATTTTCTCGACCTGGTCTTCGGTGTCGCGCAAACCAGCGGTGTCGACCACATGCAGCGGCATACCATCGATGTGGATATGTTCGCGCAGGATATCCCGGGTCGTGCCGGCAATCTCGGTAACAATCGCGGCTTCACGGCCAGCCAATGCATTGAGCAGGCTGGATTTGCCGGCGTTAGGGCGACCGGCAATCACCACGGTCATGCCATCACGAAGCAATGCGCCCTGCCCGGCTTCACGCAACACGGTGGATAACTCATCGCGCACCGCATCGAGCATCTTCAGCACGTGGCCATCGGCAAGGAAGTCGATTTCTTCTTCAGGGAAGTCGATTGCCGCCTCAACGTAGATCCGCAATGCAATCAATTGCTCGGTGAGGTTATGCACTCGTTGCGAAAATGCGCCTTGCAACGAGCGCAAAGCGTTACGAGCAGCCTGTGCAGAGCTTGCCTCAATGAGGTCGGCGATGGCTTCGGCCTGGGCCAGGTCGAGTTTGTCGTTGAGGAATGCGCGTTCGCTGAATTCCCCCGGCCGGGCCAGTCGGCAACCCAATTGCAGGCAGCGCTGCAGCAACATATCCAGAACGATTGGACCGCCATGGCCCTGGAGTTCCAGCACATCTTCGCCGGTGAACGAATTCGGTCCAGGGAAATACAAGGCGATGCCTTCGTCCAGCACTTCCTCGGTTTCACTGAGAAACGGGCCGTAATGGGCGAACCGCGGTTTCAGTTCGCGACCGCTGATGGCTTTCGCCGCAACACTCGCCAGCGGACCGGAAATACGGACGATACCGACACCGCCACGGCCTTGAGCAGTGGCGACGGCGGCAATGGTTTCACGAGGAGTGCTCATGATTCGATATCCAGATAAAAATGACGGATAGCAAAACGCCCCACTAGGGGGCGTTTTGAGTGGTTATCCACAGAGTAAGTTATGCGGCGGCTTTTTTGGTAGCCGCTTCAATCTTACGTGTGATGTACCACTGTTGGGTGATGGACAGGCAGTTGTTCACAACCCAGTACAGCACCAGACCCGCCGGGAACCACAGGAAGAAGAAGGTGAAGATGATTGGCATCAGCTTCATCACCTTGGCCTGCATCGGATCCGGAGGAGTTGGGTTCAGCTGCTGCTGGATGAACATGGTTGCGCCCATGATGATCGGCAGAATGAAGAACGGATCCTTGATCGACAGGTCAGTAATCCACAGCATGAACGGTGCCTGGCGCATTTCCACGCTTTCCAGGAGTACCCAGTACAGCGAAAGGAATACCGGCATCTGCACGAGGATTGGCAAGCAACCACCCAGCGGATTGATCTTCTCTTTCTTGTACAGCTCCATCATGGATTGCGACATTTTCTGCCGGTCATCGCCATGTTGTTCTTTCAGAGCAGCCAGTTTCGGTGCCACTGCACGCATGCGCGCCATGGATTTGTAGCTGGCAGCCGACAGCGGGAAGAAGATCCCCTTGATCAGCATGGTCAGGAAGATGATCGACCAGCCCCAGTTACCAACGATCGCGTGGATATGTTGCAACAGCCAGAAGATCGGCTGGGCGATGAACCACAGAATGCCGTAGTCGACCGTCAGTTCCAGACCTGGGGATAACTCTTTCAGTATCGCCTGGCTTTTCGGACCTGCGTACAACGTAGCGCTGGTTTCAGCCTTGGCACCTGGCGCAACGGACAATACCGGGCCAGTGAAACCGATGATGTAGTTGCCTTGGCTGTCTTTGCGAGTCTGCACCACGTTGCTGTCGTTCTTGGCTGGAATCCAGGCAGTCACGAAGTAGTGTTGCAGCCAGGCGACCCAGCCACCGTTAACAGTTTCTTTCAACGACGCCTTGTCGATATCTTTCATCGACACTTTTTTGTACGGCTCTGCACTTGTCCACAGGGCAGCGCCCAGGTAAGTCGCAGTACCGGTTGCGGTAGTCGAAGAAGGATCGGCACTTGCATCGCGCTTGAGCTGGGCAAACAGGTTGCCCGTCCAGGCTTTATCGCTGGTGTTGTCGATCAGATAAGTGACTTTCAGATCGTACAGACCGCGAGTAAAGCTGAAGCGCTTGATGTAATTGACGCCAGCGTCGCTGAATTTCAGGTCAACGTTGAGCTGGTTCTGGCCATCAGCCAGTTGATAAGTCTTCTGTTCGGTCGAGTAAACCGGACGACCGGTAGCGCGAGCATCCGGACCGTTGGTACCGGTCAGGCCGCTTTGGGCCAGGTAAGTACGTTCGCCACCGTTATCAAACAGCTGGAACGGAATTTCCGGATGGTCCTGACGACGTGGATACAGCGGCAGCATCAGCTGGGCGATATCACCACCTTGAGGATCGATAGCCAGTTCGAGCACATCCGTTTTGACGTGGATGAGATCTTTATTGGTGACTACCGGCGTTGCGGCAGGGGCACTGATATCGGTATTCGCGCTGGGTACATCGGCACTGGCGGCAGCATTGTTACCAAGTGGCGTATCCGGAATAGCCGGGGCAGCCTGATTGGAAGCAACATTCTGAGTCGGCAAGGCAGCCTGACCATAGTCCTGGTTCCATTTCAGAACCATAACGTAGGACACGATTGCCAGGGCGACGATCAGGATCGTGCGTTTAATATCCATGATTACTCGGCCATCGAAGAAGAACGGGAGGTAGGGATAGATGGAACCGGGTCATAACCACCGGGATTCCACGGATGACAGCGACCTAAACGACGAAAGGTCAGCCAGCCACCGCGCAGAAGGCCATGATTTTCTATGGCTTCATACGCGTAGCAGGAACAACTGGGGTAGAAACGACAGTGGCTGGCCATCAAAGGACTAATGGCATAGCGATAAAACTGGATCGGAACGAGCGCCAGTTTACGCATCAGTGCTGTCTACCCCTACAGTTTCGGTTTTGACTGCTGGTACCGGCGTGCTGCGTGCCAGACGTTTCCAGAGTTTGCCGAAATGCTGAATCAATTCGGGGTTTTCTACATCTCCCAAACCTTTGCGCGCGACGATAACGATATCCCAGCCAACCAGAGAATCCTGGTGGAGGCGAAATGATTCGCGCATCAAACGCTTGAGGCGATTGCGCTCAACGGAGAGCTTCACACTCTTTTTCCCGATAACCAGCCCTAGACGGGGGTGATCGAGATCGTTGGTGCGTGCAAGGAGCAGGAGATTTTTCCCCGGAACCTTGCCGGTAGGGGAGTCAAAGACTGCCTTGAAATGCCGGGGGGTAAGCAAACGCTTTTCCCGACTGAAGTCCTGACTCACCTCCAGTACCGGATTATCAAACTGCCAGACGCGCACGACCTTTGGCGCGACGACGCGACAGGACGGCACGGCCGTTCTTGGTAGCCATGCGAGCACGGAAACCGTGGGTACGAGCGCGTTTGATAGTGCTTGGTTGGAAAGTACGTTTCATGTCGTGTTACCTGGTTCGTCCACAACGGGCCGGAATGGCCCCCGTTTTAAGAGACCGGGGATTCTAGAGAAAGCAAGCCTCTAGGTCAATTTCCAACCAACGTTTCCTTTAAATGGATATCCGCAGGGTTCGTCCTTGAAAGGTGGACAGCTAGATATAAAAATAAAGAAGGGAATTATTTAAAGCTTTTCTGTAAAGCTTATAAAAGCTAGACCCGCCATCCTCTGTGGATAACTACCTTTAGCCCTTCTATTCCGTGCTGTACAGAGAATGACAACTACAGTGGAAAACGGTGTTCAGCCTGTGCTGCACTGTCGGATAAGCTGTGTGTGGAATGGGTGGTTATCCACAGGCAGGTTATCCACCGGGTTTGCCCCCCACTTGTACAATGAGCTTAAGTGGGTTTATCCACAGGGCTTATGCACAGACCATTGGTCGTCTTTTTTACGCATAAAGCGTTGATTCTTCGACACCCGTGAGCAAGCTACGTGTGGATAAGTCGGCGTCTGGTCGCTACAATGGCCGCTTGTTTTTGCCTCACCGGCTTTCAACTTAGGGGATATCCGTGTCAGTGGAACTTTGGCAGCAGTGCGTGGAGCTTTTGCGCGATGAGCTGCCTGCCCAACAATTCAACACTTGGATCCGTCCACTACAGGTCGAAGCCGAAGGCGACGAGTTGCGTGTCTACGCACCGAATCGTTTTGTTCTCGACTGGGTCAACGAAAAGTACCTGAGCCGCGTGCTCGAGTTGCTGGATGAGCACGGCAATGGCATGGCGCCGGCGCTTTCCTTATTAATAGGCAGCAAACGCAGTTCAGCACCTCGTGCTGCGCCGAATGCACCGTTGGCCGCAGCGGCGTCTCAAGCCCAGGCCGCGGCTGCACCCGTCAGTGCACCTGCACCTGCCACGTCGACCAAGCGAGCAACACAAAAAACCGCCGAGGTCAGCGAAGAACCGTCTCGCGACAGCTTCGACCCAATGGCCGGCGCCAGCTCGCAACAGGCCCCGGTACGTGCAGAACAACGCACCGTGCAGGTCGAAGGCGCGCTCAAGCACACCAGTTACCTGAACCGCACCTTTACCTTCGAGAATTTTGTCGAAGGCAAGTCCAACCAACTGGCCCGTGCGGCAGCCTGGCAGGTCGCGGACAATCCCAAGCACGGTTACAACCCGCTGTTCCTGTATGGCGGCGTTGGCTTGGGTAAAACCCACTTGATGCACGCTGTGGGTAACCACCTATTAAAGAAGAACCCGAATGCCAAGGTCGTGTACCTGCATTCCGAGCGCTTCGTGGCCGACATGGTCAAGGCGTTGCAGCTGAATGCGATCAACGAGTTCAAACGCTTCTACCGTTCGGTCGATGCGCTGCTTATCGATGACATTCAGTTTTTTGCCCGCAAGGAACGTTCCCAGGAAGAGTTCTTCCACACGTTCAACGCCCTGCTTGAAGGTGGCCAACAGGTCATCCTCACCAGTGACCGTTATCCGAAAGAAATCGAAGGCCTTGAAGAGCGCTTGAAGTCGCGCTTTGGCTGGGGCCTGACGGTCGCCGTCGAGCCGCCGGAGCTGGAAACCCGCGTCGCGATTCTGATGAAGAAAGCCGACCAGGCCAAAGTCGACCTGCCGCACGATGCTGCGTTCTTTATCGCCCAGCGTATTCGTTCCAACGTCCGTGAACTCGAAGGCGCGCTCAAACGCGTAATCGCCCACTCGCACTTCATGGGCCGCGATATCACCATCGAGTTGATTCGCGAATCCTTGAAGGATCTGTTGGCGCTTCAGGACAAACTGGTCTCTGTGGATAACATTCAGCGCACGGTCGCCGAGTACTACAAGATCAAGATTTCGGATTTGCTGTCCAAGCGCCGTTCGCGTTCGGTCGCACGTCCACGGCAAGTGGCCATGGCGCTGTCCAAGGAACTGACCAACCACAGCTTGCCGGAAATCGGTGACGTGTTTGGCGGTCGCGACCACACCACGGTTTTGCACGCATGCCGCAAGATCAACGAACTTAAGGAATCCGACGCGGACATCCGCGAGGACTACAAGAACCTGCTGCGTACACTGACCACTTGATGAACACCAGCGCAGCTTATTAAGGCAAGGGACTAGACCATGCATTTCACCATTCAACGCGAAGCCCTGTTGAAACCCCTGCAACTGGTCGCAGGCGTCGTCGAGCGCCGACAGACCTTGCCGGTGCTTTCCAACGTGCTGCTGGTTGTCGAAGGCCAGCAGTTGTCGCTGACCGGTACCGACCTGGAAGTCGAGCTGGTCGGGCGTGTGCAACTCGAAGAGCCGGCCGAGCCGGGCGAAATCACTGTCCCGGCGCGTAAGCTGATGGACATCTGCAAGAGCCTGCCGAACGACGCGCTGATCGACATCAAGGTCGATGAGCAGAAGCTCGTCGTGAAAGCCGGTCGTAGCCGCTTCACCCTGTCGACGTTGCCGGCCAACGACTTCCCGACGGTGGAAGAAGGCCCGGGCTCGCTGACGTGCACTCTTGCGCAGAGCAAGCTGCGTCGCTTGATCGAGCGCACCAGCTTCGCCATGGCTCAGCAGGACGTTCGCTACTACCTCAACGGCATGTTGCTGGAAGTCTCCGCCGGCATCATCCGCGCCGTGGCCACCGACGGTCACCGTCTGGCCATGTGCTCGATGCAGGCCGACATCGGTCAGCCGGATCGTCACCAGGTGATCGTTCCACGTAAAGGTATTCTGGAACTGGCGCGCTTGCTGACCGAGCCGGAGGGCAATGTCAGCATCGTTCTGGGCCAGCACCACATTCGCGCCACCACTGGCGAGTTCACCTTTACCTCGAAACTGGTCGACGGCAAATTCCCCGACTACGAGCGTGTTCTGCCCAAGGGTGGCGACAAGCTGGTACTGGGTGATCGTCAGGCACTGCGTGAAGCATTCAGCCGTACCGCGATTCTGTCCAACGAGAAGTACCGCGGCATTCGCCTGCAACTGGCCAACGGTCAGCTGAAGATCCAGGCGAACAACCCGGAACAGGAAGAGGCGGAAGAAGAAGTCGGCGTTGAGTACAACGGGGGCTCGCTGGAAATCGGCTTCAACGTGAGCTATCTGCTCGACGTGCTGGGCGTGATGACTACTGAGCAAGTGCGTTTGATCCTGTCTGACTCCAACAGCAGTGCGTTGGTGCAAGAGTCCGACAACGACGACTCGGCTTACGTTGTCATGCCGATGCGCCTGTAAACATGTTCAGCAGACGCTAGATGTCCCTCAGTCGTGTCTCGGTCACCGCGGTGCGCAATCTGCACCCGGTGACCTTCTCCCCCTCCCCCCGCATCAATATCCTGTACGGCGCCAACGGCAGCGGCAAAACCAGTGTTCTGGAAGCCATTCATCTGCTGGGGCTCGCCCGTTCATTTCGCAGTACCCGTCTTTTACCGGTTATCCAGTACGAGCAGTTAGCGTGCACGGTGTTTGGCCAGGTGGAATTAGCCGAGGGCGGGCACAGCGCATTGGGGATATCCCGGGACCGCCAAGGGGAGTTTCAGATTCGCATCGACGGGCAGAACGCCCGCAGTGCTGCGCAACTGGCAGAAATCCTGCCGCTGCAATTGATCAACCCCGACAGCTTCCGCCTGTTGGAAGGCGCACCGAAAATTCGCCGACAGTTTCTCGATTGGGGCGTGTTCCACGTGGAACCACGTTTCATGTCCACCTGGCAGCGCTTGCAGAAGGCCCTGCGCCAGAGAAACTCTTGGCTGCGGCATGGTACACTTGACGCCGTTTCGCAAGCGGTTTGGGACAGAGAATTGTGCCAGGCCAGCGCTGAAATTGATGAATACCGCCGCGCTTATATCAAAGCCTTGAAACCAGTCTTTGAACAGACCTTGAGCGAACTCGTCGAACTCGAGGGCTTAACGCTTAGCTATTACCGGGGTTGGGACAAAGAGCGAGAGCTGAGTGCAGTGCTCGCCGCGTCCGTTCACCGGGATCAGCAAATGGGGCATACCCAGGCCGGACCACAACGCGCTGATTTGCGTCTTAGATTGGGCGCACACAATGCCGCGGACATCTTGTCTCGTGGTCAGCAGAAGTTGGTGGTCTGTGCATTGCGGATTGCCCAAGGGCATTTGGTCAGCCAGGCCCGGCGCGGCCAATGTATTTATCTGGTGGATGACTTGCCGTCCGAGCTGGATGAGCAGCACCGCCGCGCGCTTTGCCGCTTGCTGGAAGACTTACGCTGCCAGGTTTTTATCACCTGTGTAGATCACGAATTATTGAGGGAAGGCTGGCAGACGGAAACGCCAGTCGCCCTGTTCCACGTGGAACAGGGCCGTATCACCCAGACCCACGACCATCGGGAGTGAAGGCATGAGCGAAGAAAATACGTACGACTCAACGAGCATTAAAGTGCTGAAAGGCCTGGATGCCGTACGCAAACGTCCCGGTATGTACATTGGTGACACCGACGATGGCAGCGGTCTGCACCACATGGTGTTCGAGGTGGTCGATAACTCGATCGACGAAGCTTTGGCTGGTCATTGCGACGACATCAGTATCATCATCCACCCGGACGAATCCATCACCGTGCGCGACAACGGTCGTGGCATCCCGGTAGACGTGCATAAAGAAGAAGGCGTCTCGGCGGCCGAGGTCATCATGACCGTGCTGCACGCCGGCGGTAAATTCGATGACAACTCCTACAAAGTATCTGGCGGTCTGCACGGTGTAGGTGTGTCGGTTGTAAACGCCCTGTCCGAAGAGTTGATCCTGACCGTTCGCCGCAGCGGCAAAATCTGGGAACAGACTTACGTCCACGGTGTTCCGCAAGAGCCGATGAAAATCGTTGGCGAAAGCGGGTCCACCGGTACGCAGATCCACTTCAAGCCCTCGGCTGAAACCTTCAAGAACATCCACTTCAGCTGGGACATTCTGGCCAAGCGGATTCGTGAACTGTCCTTCCTCAACTCCGGTGTTGGCATCGTCCTCAAGGACGAGCGCAGCGGCAAGGAAGAGCTGTTCAAGTACGAAGGCGGTCTGCGTGCATTCGTTGAATACCTGAACACCAACAAGACTCCGGTCAACCAGGTGTTCCACTTCAACGTCCAGCGTGAAGACGGCATCGGCGTGGAAATCGCTCTGCAGTGGAACGACAGCTTCAACGAGAACCTGTTGTGCTTCACCAACAACATTCCGCAGCGCGATGGCGGTACTCACCTGGTGGGTTTCCGTTCGGCACTGACGCGTAACCTGAATACCTACATCGAAGCGGAAGGCCTGGCGAAGAAGCACAAAGTCGCCACCACCGGTGACGATGCCCGTGAAGGCCTGACCGCGATCATTTCGGTCAAGGTGCCGGATCCAAAGTTCAGCTCCCAGACCAAAGACAAGCTGGTTTCTTCCGAAGTGAAGACCGCGGTCGAACAGGAAATGGGCAAGTACTTCTCCGACTTCCTGCTGGAAAACCCGAACGAAGCCAAGCTGGTTGTCGGCAAGATGATCGATGCGGCCCGTGCTCGTGAAGCAGCGCGTAAAGCTCGTGAGATGACCCGTCGTAAAGGCGCGCTGGATATCGCCGGCCTGCCCGGAAAACTGGCGGACTGCCAGGAAAAAGACCCTGCCCTGTCCGAACTGTACCTCGTGGAAGGTGACTCTGCTGGCGGCTCCGCCAAGCAGGGACGTAACCGCAAGACCCAGGCGATTCTGCCCCTCAAGGGCAAGATCCTGAACGTCGAGAAGGCGCGTTTCGACAAGATGATCTCTTCGCAAGAAGTCGGCACCTTGATCACCGCGCTGGGCTGCGGCATCGGCCGCGACGAGTACAACATCGACAAGCTGCGTTATCACAACATCATCATCATGACCGATGCTGACGTCGACGGTTCGCACATCCGTACCCTGCTGCTGACCTTCTTCTTCCGTCAGTTGCCGGAGCTGATCGAGCGTGGCTACATCTACATCGCTCAGCCGCCGTTGTACAAAGTGAAGAAAGGCAAGCAAGAGCAATACATCAAAGACGACGACGCCATGGAAGAGTACATGACGCAGTCGGCCCTGGAAGATGCGAGCCTGCACTTGAACGAGGAAGCACCGGGTATCTCCGGCGAAGCCCTCGAGCGTCTGGTGAATGATTTCCGTCTGGTAATGAAGACCCTCAAGCGTCTGTCGCGCCTGTACCCACAGGAACTGACCGAGCACTTCATCTACCTGCCAGCGGTGAGCATGGACCAACTGTCCGATCACGCAGCGATGCAGAACTGGTTGGCCCAGTACGAAGTTCGCCTGCGCACTGTCGAGAAATCCGGCCTGGTCTACAAAGCCAGCCTGCGTGAAGACCGTGAACGTAACGTCTGGCTGCCAGAGGTCGAACTGATCTCCCACGGCCTGTCGAACTACGTCACCTTCAACCGCGACTTCTTCGGCAGCAACGACTACAAGACCGTCGTCTCCCTGGGCGCTCAACTGAGCACCTTGCTGGACGAAGGCGCTTACATTCAGCGCGGCGAGCGCAAGAAAGCCGTCACCGAGTTCAAGGAAGCTCTTGAATGGTTGATGGCCGAAAGCACCAAGCGTCACACCATCCAGCGATACAAAGGTCTGGGTGAGATGAACCCGGATCAGCTGTGGGAAACCACCATGGACCCAGGCTCGCGCCGGATGCTCAAAGTGACCATCGAAGACGCTATTGGCGCGGACCAGATCTTCAACACCCTGATGGGTGATGCGGTCGAACCACGCCGAGACTTCATCGAAAGCAACGCGTTGGCAGTCTCTAACCTGGACTTCTGATCCGTTGTTGGTTCACACAGTAGTTGCTCATTTACACCCATAAATGAGTCCGGCTCCCTCCTGAGAGGTGAGCCAGAAAAAAGGCCAGCGCACCGCGCTGGCTTTTTTTTTTGCATTTTTTTTGAACATCGAGGCTCGACTATCCTTAGAGATCCTGTACTGAAAGCTTCCTTTTGGCTTCAGCAATAGTGAACTGGCGAGACTGAATCGTGTCTATGAAACTAGGGACGACTCAGTAATTACATGGCCGGCGGTACTGATCAAATCAACCGGGCCAGCCCTTAAAGCGTTCAGTAGGAATCAAACATGTCTAAGAAGCTTGCTGCTGTTTTGTTGTCCGCCGTTGTGGGTATGGTTGCCGGTAATGCAATGGCTGCTGATGGCCAGTGGAAAAAAGATCACCCGCGTCGAGCCGAGGTAAATACTCGTCTGGCCAACCAGAACAAGCGAATCCATAACGAAGTCAAAGAGGGTGAAATGACCAAGGGACAGGCGGCCAATCTGCATAAGGAAGACCGCCAGATTCGTCAGGAAGAACGGGACATGGCTAGCCAGAATAAAGGGCACATCACCAAGCAGGAACAAAAGAGCCTTAACCAGCAAGAAAATGCGGTAAGCCACCAGATTGGCGGCTAGGTTCAATTTTCTTCTACCGAATGGGTGTCTGTTTTGAGACTGCACCCGGTACAACCTGCAAAACTGAAAAAGGCCAACGCTCAGCGTTGGCCTTTTTTTGCTCACGAGAAACCTGTGAAAATTTACTCGCTCGCAGCCGCGACACTTTCCAGTCGATACCCATACCCGTAGATCGTCAGCAACTGCCAACCCCGATCGGCCGTCAGCCCCAGCTTGTTGCGCAGGCGGTAGATATGCGTATCCAGTGGCCGTGAAGACACCATCTCTTCATGGGTCCAGAAACGCTCGTAGAGATATTCCCGCGACAGCGGCCGGCCCAGGTTGGCAAACAGGCAGCGGGCCAGACGGTATTCCCGTTCGGTCAGGCTGATGGGTTTTCCAGCGCGGGTCACTGTCAGTTCGGCGTCATCGAAGTTCAGATCGTTGAAACTCAGCACTTCGCTGGCAGCATTGCGCTGCAAGCCGTGTCGGCGCAGTACGGCACTGACACGGGCCTGGAGCTCGTTGGGACGGAACGGTTTGCTGACGTAATCGTCGGCGCCGGCGTTCAACGCCTGGACGATGTCACTCTCGGCATCGCGGCTGGTGAGCATGATGGCGGCGGGAGGTGCCTCCATATGCTCACGGGTCCAGCGCAGCAGCGATAGACCGCTGAGATCAGGCAGCTGCCAGTCGAGTATCAACAGATCGAAGGTCTCGCGTCGAAGCTGGCGTAGCAGGTCTTCGCCGCGCTCGAAGCTGTGCAAGGTCCACGCTTGCTCTCCGGCTCCGGGAATCTGTCGCAGTGTCTGTTCCACCCGGCGTAGCTCGGCGGGTTCGTCATCCAGTATTGCGACACGCATGCGGGGCGTTCCTTCATCTCGTAGAGTGCGATGGGTAAAAAATCCTATGTGCGGAGTTTAGGCTGATTGTCTGAATCTGAACAATTGTGGTGAATTGCTCCAGGTTCCTTGCGTCTGGGTAGGCTGATATCAATTGGCCGGCAATCGGCAGATATCAGCTCGAAGACTCGAGGACGCAACGATGAGGAACAGTCGGAATGTTCGTGCACTGATCGTGAAGGTGACCAGGGACAAGGCGCTGGCACGCTGCCTGTCGTTGGCATTTTTGGCTTATGTAGGAGTTGCTTCGCAGACTGTGAGTTCAAGCAGCGAAGCACCGAATGAACATGTGACACAGCGCTATTTCAGTCCAGCGGTGGTGAATGTGGCGTTTAGTGACTCACGGGGCTTTGCACCGGTGAGCACTCCTGCGGACGGCGAGCAACCGGTGCCACTGCGGCTTCCTGAAGAGCAGCAGCGCTGGGTGTTCTAACGCGGACTCGGGCAATTCTGAACAAATGTGGAGAATTGCCTCATCGAACGTCGGGGTCGGTAAATTCTCAAGCGTTGAGTGGCACAGGAGCATTCGGAAGTGCTCCGACACAGGGAGTGTCATCGCCAACCTGGCGGGACCGCCGATCGCCGGTTCGCTTGCGGTCTGCAGTTCAGGGGAAAAAAAGGAGTGCCGTCTCACATTGTAAAACCGGATTGATACTGACTCGGTTCCGACACACGGATGTGTCACCTCCTCCCCTCTTCGATTTGTTTGCCTTCATGGATATCCGCGACTGCTTTTGTAATGGATGTGGGCGTTATGCATAGACGTGGGCTATCTGCCGCAGAGCCCTGTCGGGTAAGGTGCGTAAGGCTGATGAATCAGATGATCGGCCAGATTCTAATAAAAGCCTGAAAAGCGAATCCAATGAGCCAAATGACTTTTTTGCATTGTCGCCACCTGGGCACCTGCCTGTTTCTGGTCATTGGCCTTGTGAGTCCGTTGACCCAGAGCGCATCCGCAGCGTTCTACAGCTCAAAGCGCTTGCCGTATATCGATGACAACCAGCAATGCCGTGGACAACCCCTGCCCGCCACTGTCGAACACCTGACGGGTGAAGCCTGGAAGCTCGATCGAAAGGGCAATCAGGTGGCGCTCGAAGAAGGGATGACGGTTGACGAGCAGGAAAGCGTGAAGACCTCCCCTTCGGCGTTTGTCAGCCTGTCGCTGGGCGATGGATCACGCATCGTTCTGCCGTCCAGTTCGCAGGTCACGTTGCGTTTGAACGAAGAGCTCGTTGTCCCTCAGGTGATTCTTGAGCAAGGTCAGGTCGAGTCGTATGTGATCAAGCGCGCCAGCGACTATGATCGTTTTCAGATTGTGACGCCGGTCGGTGTGCTCGGGGTCCGAGGCACCCACTTTCGGGTGAGAAACAACGACAATGGGCAATCGCTGATCGAAGTGCTGAATGGCCAGGTGGCGGTCGATCGTGGTGAAAACCTTGACGCGCCAGCGAAAAAACGCACGGGCAAACCACTCGCGAAAAAAGCCGAAAAACCGGTAGATGAAGTGCAGGTCATGGCTCGCCAGGGGTTACGCATTCAGAAGGAAGGCAAGCTGACGCCGAGCGAGCTGTTGCCGGCACCGCAGTTGTTGGGGCAGACCGGTCAAACTGGCCCTGCACCGGTCTGGCAGTTGATCATGAAACCCTTGAACGGGGCCACGCGCTACCGGGCGCAAGTGGCGACCGACACAGACTTCCTGAACATCAAGCAGGAACAGTTTTCCAGCACGCCAGAGATCAACTTCAGTGGATTGAAGGCATTTTTCTACCATGTTCGACTCTCTGCGTACGACGCGCAGGGGCTTGAGGGAGAAACCGGGGTATATGACATCTTCTATTACCCCAGGATCACGCGTGTCCAATAGCGACTCGGTTATTTGCCGATGAAGCACAGGCCAAGGAAGGAAGGTCGCGAGCCGACTCAGGCCCAGCGGCTGTTTCATCGGATGGTCCGGGAATGGCTGTGGGTCAGTCTGATCCTGCTGCCGTTGACGGCGATTCTGTCCTTGAGCCATGGGCTGACGCTGAGCAATCTGCTGTACGACAACCTGCGTCGATTGAGCCCGCTCCCGGTCGACCCACGAATTCTCATCGTCACTATCGACGATTACAGCCTGCAGCAACTCGGTCAGTGGCCCTGGTCACGAACCTTGCATGCCGACCTGCTGGATCGGCTTACCGATGCGAAGGCCAAGGGCGTACTGTTCGACGTCATTTTCAGTGAGCCCGACAAACTTCCCGACAACGACCTGCGACTGGCACAAGCGATGTGCCGGGCCGGTAACGTGTTCGTGCCTTTGCTGCGCGAAGGGGTTGCGCGTTATGGGCAGCCGCTGGGTGAAATCGAACCTGTTGCGCCGTTGAGTCAATGCGCCAAAGGCATCGGACATATCAACGCCGAGGCGGATGCCGATGGCATCGTGCGCAGCGTATACCTGCGTGAAGGCCCTGAGCGCGACCCGAGAGCGCAATTGGCCTGGCTGCTCTACGAGATGACCACAAACGGCCCGGATACCCTGCCCGGCTCGCCATTGTCACTGACGGTTCAAGGCTGGCAACGAACCAACGGCATTCGAATTCCCTTTATCAGCGCGAATGCAGGTTTCCCCAGTGTTCCCTACGTCAGCGTGCTGCGCGGCGAAGTCCCGCCCGAGTTGTTGCGTGATCGTTTGATCCTGATTGGCTCCACGGCGCCTGGGCTGGGCGACCGCTATGTGACACCGCAATCGGAGAGTATTGGCACAACACCGGGCATCGAGATTCAAGCCAACATCCTCAACGGTCTGCTGCAACAGCGCAGTATCGTGGTGCTCGCCGATGGCTGGGGGGGTGGGTTGTCGACGGTCATCGTCGCGTTGCTGCTGGCCTTGCTGCTGTTCCGTCCACGGCGCGCCTTGTGGTTGACCCTGGGATGCATGGTGATGGCCCTGCTCACCTCGGCTCTGTTGCTTCGAGCGGGTTGCTGGTGGTCGCCCGCAGCCAGTTTGCTCGGAATGCTGCTGGGTTACCTGATCTGGAGCTGGCGACGCCTGAGCGCGGTGCTCGCCTACTTCGGCTGGGAATTGGCCCGGCTTGATAGTGAGCCGAAAGTGTTTCCAGAGCGCCGCCGCACGCCGTCACCGGCCGGCGATGTATTGCAGGGGCAGATCGTCGCGCTGGAACAGGCGATGAGCCGGACGCGCGATACCCGACGCTTCATCGCCGACGGTCTGGAATACCTGCCGGTGGCGACGCTGATCAGCGATCCGAACGGACGGATCCTGCTGGCCAACCGCAATGCGCGGGGGCTGTTTGCCAGCGATCTGGTCGGCGAAGACCTGCTGCGACGGCTCTCGGAGATTGGTTATCCGGGGCTGCTCGAGCAGGGAAGTCCTGTGTTGTCGACGCTTGAGACCAACGAGTTTCGCGATACCCAAGGGCGAAGTTTGCGTATGGACCTGGCGCCATTGCTGCCGGCTGAAGGCGGAACGGCGATTGGCTGGTTGCTTAGCCTGACGGACCTGAGCGTCGAGCGCGATGCCGAGGAACAGCGCGCGGTGCTGTTGCGGTTTCTTTCCCATGACCTGCGTGCGCCGCACTCGGCGATTCTGGCCTTGCTCGACGTTCAGCATTACCAAGGCACGGGCGATACGCAGTTGTTCAGCCAGATCGAGTTGCAAGTGCGCAAAGCCTTGAGTCTGACCGAGGCCTTTGTGCAGCTGGCCAAAGCCGAGTCCGAGGCTTACCAGTTCGAACCGAGCATGTTCGCGATGCTGGTGCTCGATGCGTTCGATCAAGCGATGAGTACCGCGCAGCTCAAGCAGATCGAGTTGCTGCATGATCTGGATATCGATGCGGAAGGCATGGTCCTGGCCGACCAGTCGTTGCTGACCCGGGCGCTGTTCAACCTGTTGGAAAACGCCATCAAGTACAGCCCGGCAGGTTCGCAGGTCCGCGTGCGGGTGAGTTGCGCACAGGGCTGGCTGACCTGCGAGATCACTGACCAGGGCAAAGGAATTACGGCCGAGGAGCTGCCTGAGCTGTTCAGCCAGTACCGGCGCTTTGCATCGTCTCAAGGCAGTGACGGATTGGGTCTGGGGTTGTCCATGGTCAAAGCCGTGGTGGATCGACACGGTGGACGGATATTCTGTGAAAGCCGGATCGGGAAAGGCACGACCTTCAGCGTTCAACTGCCGTTGCTGGAAGGGTGAAGGACTTTTAAACAGGCATAAAAACCGGCGCAAATAGCCGGTTTTTTTTGCGTCGTGAAAACTTATGCACCTTTTTCGGCGTTTTATGAGCTTAAGAAATATCTATATAAATCATAAATTTAGCTAACAAATAAGACGCTTTTCAACAAAACGGTACACAGGTTATCCACAGAACCTCAGACAGCCTCTTTATCCGCCGCAGCAGGCAGTGGCGGTAGCGAGCCCATGTCTCGTTGGGTCTGTTCGTTCCAGGCCGCAGCACGGTCGTTGAGCTCGGCAATCGCTCGTGGGCCGCTGCCTTCGGCGTACATCGGCGCACCAATGACAACGGTGATGGTGCCAGGTGTTTTCAGCCAACCGGTTTTCGGCCAGAACTTGCCGGCGTTATGCGCGATTGGCAGCACAGGCAACTGCGCATTGACCGCCAGCGCCGTACCACCACGAGAGAACTTGCCCACCGTGCCGAACGGAACGCGGGTGCCTTCCGGGAAGATCAGCACCCAGACATTGTCCTTGAGCAGTTCATCGCCCTTCTTCGCCACATGCTTGAGCGCGGCTTTCGGGTTGTCGCGGTCGATGGCGATCGGTCGCAACATGGCCATCGCCCAGCCGAAGAACGGCACATACAGCAGTTCGCGCTTGAGCACCTGGCTCAACGGCTCGAAGTAGGCCGACAGAAAGAACGTCTCCCAGGTGCTCTGGTGGTTCGACAGAATCACGCACGGCTGGTCAGGGATGTTTTCGGCGCCTTTGACTTCATAGTCAATGTCCAGGAACACCTTGCTCAGCCACAGCGCGCAGCGGCACCAGTAGACGTTGATGAAACGGTAGCGCGCCTTGAACGGTAAAAAAGGCGCGATAAAAAAGCTCAGGCTGCACCAGAGCAACGAGCTGGTGCCCAGCAGCAGGTAAAAAAGAAAGGTTCTGATTGCCTGCAAGATCGACATAGCGGCATTTGCCTATTAAAAGTGCGCCCCCGAACAGTCCTTGATCAGGATGTCAGAATCGCCCTAGTTGTGGATAAGTTCTGCGGCAATCGCCGCCAGATCGTCAAAAATCAAAGTACCTACCGGTAGGGTCAAGCCCTGAGTCTTTCCGCCTTTCCCGGTTTTTACCAAAACTGGCTGACAGTCGACGGCTTTTGCCGCCTCCAGGTCACCGAGACTGTCGCCGACGAACCACAGGTTTGTCAGCGCCACGTCGTAATGTGCGGCAATGGTTTCAAGCATGCCAGGTTTGGGCTTACGACAGTCGCAGCCCTCGTCCGGCCCATGCGGGCAATAGACGATCAGCCCGACCTCACCACCCTGCTCCGCCACCAACGTGCGCAAGCGCTCGTGCATGGCGTCGAGGGTGGCGACATCGTAGTAGCCGCGAGCAATGCCGGACTGGTTGGTAGCGACAGCTACCGTCCAGCCGGCCTTGCTCAACTGCGCGATGGCTTCGATCGAGCCCGGGAGCGGAATCCACTCTTCCACCGACTTGATGTAAGCGTCGGAGTCGTAATTGATCACTCCGTCCCGATCGATAATCAGCAGTTTCAACAGCAGCTCCTCAGCCCAGCAACGAGATGTCGGCAACGCCGAGGAACAGACCGCGCAAACGTGCCAGCAACGCATAACGGTTGGCGCGGACCTTGGCGTCTTCCGCGTTGACCATCACGGCTTCGAAGAACGCATCGACCGGCTCGCGCAACGCGGCCAGACGCGCCAGCGATTCGCTGTACTGACGGGCTGCAGCCATTGGCTGCACCGCTTGATCCGCTTGCTGGATCGCCGAGTACAGGGAGAATTCGGCGGCGTTGTCGAAGTACTTGGCTTCAACGGTGCTCGGCACGCTGCCTTCGATTTTGCTCAGCAGGTTCGACACACGCTTGTTCACAGCGGCCAATGCAGCGGCTTCCGGCAATTTGCGGAACGCTTCCACCGCTTGTACGCGCTGATCGAAGTCCAGCGCCGAGCCCGGTTTCAGGGCACGAACCGACAGGTAAGTGGCCACATCCACGCCTTCGTCTTCGTAACGGGCACGCAGACGGTCGAAGACGAACTCCAGCACTGAATCAGCCAGGCCGGCAGCCTTGACCTTGCTGCCGAACGCATTGACAGCGAATGCCACGGCGTCGGTCAGGTCTAGGTCGAGCTTCTTGTCGATCAGGATCCGCAATACGCCCAGCGCAGCACGGCGCAGGGCATACGGGTCTTTGCTACCGGTTGGCAGCATGCCGACACCAAAGATCCCGACCAGGGTGTCGAGCTTGTCGGCGATGGCCACGGCCGCACCGGTCAGGGTGGTCGGCAGTTCAGCGCCGGCACCGCGCGGCATGTACTGCTCGTTCAGCGCCAGTGCGACATCTTCCGGCTCGCCATCGTTGAGGGCGTAGTAGTAACCGGCGACACCTTGCATCTCCGGGAACTCACCGACCATCTCGGTTGCCAGGTCGCACTTCGACAGCAGGCCTGCGCGCGCTGCCCACGCGGCGTTGCCGCCAATGCGTTGAGCGATGAATGCGGCCAGTTTTGAAACGCGCTCGGCCTTGTCATAGACGCTGCCGAGTTTTTCCTGGAACACCACGTTTTGCAGGCGCAGGTTGAAGTCTTCGAGTTTCTGCTTCTTGTCTTGCTTGAAGAAGAATTCGGCGTCGGTCAGGCGTGGACGAACCACTTTCTCGTTACCGTCGATGATCTGCTGCGGGTCTTTGCTCTCGATGTTGGCCACGGTAATGAAACGTGGCAGCAACTTGCCGTCGGCATCCAGCAGGCAGAAGTACTTCTGGTTGTCCTGCATGGTGGTGATCAGGGCTTCTTGCGGCACATCGAGGAAGCGCTCCTCGAACGAGCACACCAGCGGCACTGGCCATTCCACCAGCGCGGTCACTTCATCGAGCAGGTCTGGCGGAACGATCGCGGTCCCTTCCTGACGAGTGGCCAGTTCGGCGGTACGCGTGCTGATCAGCTCGCGGCGCTCATTGGCATCGGCCAGTACGTAGGCTGCGCGCAGGTCGTTCAGGTAGTTGGCTGGCGAAGTGATGCGCACGCTTTCCGGGTGATGGAAGCGGTGGCCACGGGAATCGCGACCGGCCTTCTGGGCGAGGATGGTGCAGTCGACCACCTGGTCGCCGAGCAGCATCACCAGCCATTGGGTTGGGCGAACGAATTCTTCCTTGCGAGCGCCCCAGCGCATGCGCTTGGGAATCGGCAGGTCGTTCAACGAGTCTTCGACGATAGTCGGCAACAGGCTGATGGTCGGCTTGCCGGCGATGCTTTGGCTGTAACGCAGCTTCGGCCCGCTTTGATCGATTTCGCTCAGCTCTACGCCGCACTTCTTGGCGAAGCCCAGGGCGGCCTGGGTCGGATTGCCTTCGGCATCGAAGGCGGCCTGACGTGGCGGGCCATCGAGGTTGATGCTGCGATCCGGCTGTTGAGTGGCCAGTTTGGTGATCAGCACGGCCAGACGACGCGGTGCGGCGTAGACCTGTTTGGCTTCAAAGCCCAGGCCAGCGGCCAGCAGGCCCTTCTCGATACCGGCGAGGAACGCATCGGCCAGGGTGTTCAGGGCCTTGGGTGGCAGCTCTTCGGTGCCCAGTTCAACCAGGAAATCTTGAGCACTCATTGTGCAGCCTCCAGCTTAGCCAACACTTCATCACGCAAATCCGGGGTCGCCATCGGGAAGCCCAGCTTGGCGCGAGCCAACAGGTAGGCTTGAGCAACGGAACGCGCCAGGGTGCGAACACGCAGAATGTATTGCTGACGCGCAGTCACCGAGATCGCCCGGCGTGCATCCAGCAGGTTGAAGGTGTGCGAGGCCTTCAGGACCATTTCGTAGCTTGGCAGCGGCAGTGGTTGATCGAGTTCGATCAGGCGCTTGGCTTCGCTTTCGTAGAAATCGAACAGTTCGAACAGTTTCTCGACGTTGGCGTGTTCGAAGTTGTAGGTCGACTGCTCCACTTCGTTCTGGTGGAACACGTCGCCGTAGGTCACTTTGCCGAATGGACCGTCAGCCCAGACCAGGTCGTAGACCGAGTCCACGCCTTGCAGGTACATGGCCAGACGTTCGAGGCCGTAGGTGATCTCGCCGGTCACCGGGTAGCACTCGATGCCGCCCGCCGCCTGGAAGTAGGTGAATTGCGTCACTTCCATGCCGTTGAGCCAGACTTCCCAGCCCAGGCCCCAGGCACCGAGGGTCGGCGATTCCCAGTTGTCTTCGACGAAACGGATGTCGTGCACCAATGGGTCCAGGCCCACGTGCTTGAGGGAGCCCAGGTACAGTTCCTGGAAGTTGTCCGGGTTCGGCTTCAGGACTACCTGGAACTGGTAGTAGTGCTGCAGACGGTTCGGGTTTTCGCCGTAGCGGCCGTCAGTCGGGCGACGACTGGGCTGCACATAAGCGGCGTTCCAGGTTTCCGGGCCAATGGCGCGCAGGAACGTGGCAGTATGGAAAGTGCCGGCGCCTACTTCCATATCGTAGGGCTGAAGTACCACACAACCTTGCTCGGCCCAGTATTGCTGGAGGGCGAGGATCAAGTCTTGGAAGGTACGCACGGCTGGCGTAGGCTGGCTCACGAAATTCACCTGTTTCTTGGGCTGCGATTTAAAGAGCGGGAGTATACCCGATTCATTCGTCCGCACGCCCCCTGGAGCCTTATGCCACGCTGCTTTTGGTGTTCCGAAGATCCGCTGTACATGGCTTATCACGATCAGGAGTGGGGCGTACCGCTACGCGATGCGCAGCGCTTGTTCGAGTTGCTTTTGCTCGAAGGGTTCCAGGCCGGCCTGTCATGGATCACCGTGCTGAAGAAACGCGAGCGCTACCGTGAGGTGTTGTTCGGCTTCGATGTACAACGGGTGGCGCAGATGAGCGACGCCGAAATCGACGATTTGATGCTCGATCCGGGAATCATCCGCAACCGTCTCAAACTAAACGCCGCACGCCGCAATGCCCAGGCCTGGATGGCGCTGGAGGACCCGGTGGCGTTGCTCTGGTCGTTTGTCGGCGGCGTCCCGAAGATCAATCATTTCAAGGATCGCAGCGAAGTGCCGGCCGTGACGCCGGCCGCCGTGGAGATGAGCAAAGGTCTGAAAAAAGCCGGCTTCACGTTTGTCGGCCCAACCATCTGCTATGCCTTGATGCAGGCCTCGGGCATGGTCATGGATCACACCACCGATTGTGATCGTTACGCCATCTTGCGCAGTGGGCGGTTAGAATAGCCGGCTCGCGACAAGGTTCATGACGTCGGTTCAGAAGATCAGGAGTGACCTGTGGATAAGTTTAAAGGCGCCTTGCTGGTAGGCGCTCTGCGTTTGTTTGCCTTGCTCCCGTGGCGGGCGGTGCAAACGGTAGGCGCGGCGATTGGCTGGGTCATGTGGAAAACCCCCAACCGTTCCCGCGATGTGGTGCGCATCAACCTCGCCAAGTGCTTCCCCGAAATGGACGCCGTCGAGCGTGAGCGTCTGGTCGGGCAAAGCCTGATGGACATCGGCAAATCATTGACCGAAAGCGCCTGCGCCTGGATCTGGCCGGCCCAGCGCTCCATCGATCTGGTGCGTGAAGTCGAAGGCCTCGATGTGCTCAAGGACGCGCTGGCCTCGGGCAAAGGCGTGGTCGGCATCACCAGCCACCTGGGCAACTGGGAAGTGTTGAACCACTTCTATTGCAGCCAGTGCAAACCGATCATTTTCTACCGTCCGCCCAAGCTCAAGGCGGTGGATGAATTACTGCGCAAGCAACGGGTGCAATTGGGCAACCGCGTGGCAGCTTCTACCAAGGAAGGCATCCTCAGCGTCATCAAGGAAGTGCGCAAAGGTGGTGCAGTGGGGATTCCGGCTGACCCGGAACCGGCCGAATCCGCCGGGATCTTCGTGCCCTTCTTCGCCACCAAGGCTTTGACCAGCAAGTTCGTGCCGAACATGCTCGCGGGCGGCAAAGCGGTCGGCGTCTTCCTGCACGCCCTGCGCCTGCCGGACGGTTCAGGCTACAAAGTGATCCTGGAAGCCGCGCCCGAGGCCATGTACAGCACCGATACCGAGACGTCTTGCGCGGCCATGAGCCAGATCGTCGAGAAATATGTGCGGGCTTACCCGAGCCAATACATGTGGAGCATGAAGCGCTTCAAGAAACGCCCGCCGGGCGAAGAGCGCTGGTATTGATCCAATTGGCATGATCTGTGGATAACCTTGGGCTGGGGTTATCCACAACCGTTCAATCAAGGGCGCAGAAGATGTCCGAACACCGTAAGTCATTTCGAATCAAGATTCAGCACGAGAGCTTCGGCGAGTGCCTGGGTCAGACTCGCAACCTTTCCGCCAGCGGCGTCTATGTGAAGCATCCGACGCTCGCGGCGTTGGCCAAGGGCGCCGTGGTCTATGGCCAGGTGCAGGGTTTGCCGTGCGGTGCGCCGCGAGTGCGCATGGAAGTGGTGCAGGTCGACGCTGAAGGCATCGGCCTGCGTTACCTTTGAACTGGGCGTTTTTTGATCAGTTACCCAACCGGTCAAGCTTCTTCAGAAACACCGTCATTTCCTTTTCCGCCTGCTTGTCGCCATGCGCGCGGGCGGCTTCCAGGCCCTGCTCCCAGGCCTGACGGGCGGCTGCATGGTTTGCCTGCGCCAAATAAGCCTTGCCCAGCAACTTCCAGGCTGCCGAGTATTTCGGATCGAACTCCACGCAGCGGGTGAAATGCTCGGCCGCCTTGGCATGTTCGCCCAGATCCAGATAACCCTTGCCCAGACCGAAGCGCAGCAGCGAGTTATCCACACCCTTGGCGAGCATTTTTTCCAGCGATTCGATCATCTTTGGGCTCCTTGAATGGGTGTCGAATGGCTTCCGTGGCGAGGGAGCTTGCTCCCGCTCGAGCGCGAAGCGGTCGCAACTCAGCTGACTCGATGTGTCTGAAAGAACATAGTTGCAGATTTTGCGACTGCTGCGCAGCCGAGCGGGAGCAAGCTCCCTCGCCACAATTGCGCACAGATCAGAAAAAGCTCAACCCCACGTGGAACAACTTCTCCACATCGCGAATATGCTTTTTATCCACAAGGAACAGAATCACATGGTCGCCGGCTTCGATCACGGTGTCGTCGTGGGCGATCAACACTTCTTCGTCGCGAATGATCGCACCAATAGTAGTCCCCGGCGGCAGGACGATGTTTTCGATGGCCTTGCCGATCACCTTGCTCGACTTTGCGTCACCATGGGCAATCGCCTCGATGGCTTCTGCCGCACCGCGACGCAGTGAGTGCACGCTGACGATATCGCCCCGGCGCACGTGGGCCAGCAAAGTGCCGATAGTCGCCAGTTGCGGGCTGATGGCGATGTCGATGTCACCGCCCTGGATCAGGTCGACATAGGCCGGGTTGTTGATGATGGTCATCACCTTCTTCGCGCCCAGGCGTTTGGCCAACAGCGACGACATGATGTTGGCTTCGTCGTCGTTGGTCAGCGCCAGGAACAGATCGGCGTCGGCGATATTCTCTTCCAGCAGTAAATCGCGGTCCGAGGCGCTGCCCTGCAACACCACGGTGCTGTCGAGGGTGTCCGAGAGGTAACGGCAGCGCGCCGGGTTCATCTCGATGATCTTCACCTGATAGCGGCTTTCAATCGCCTCGGCCAGCCGCTCGCCGATCTGCCCGCCACCGGCGATGACGATGCGTTTGTAGCTCTCGTCGAGCCGGCGCATTTCGCTCATCACGGCGCGAATGTTCGCTTTGGCCGCGATAAAAAACACTTCGTCGTCGGCTTCGATCACCGTATCGCCTTGCGGCAGGATCGGTCGATCACGACGGAAAATCGCCGCCACGCGGGTATCGACGTTCGGCATGTGTTCGCGCAACTGGCGCAATTGCTGCCCCACCAACGGTCCGCCGTAGTAGGCCTTGACCGCCACCAGTTGGGCCTTGCCCTCGGCAAAATCTATCACCTGCAATGCACCGGGGTGCTCGATCAGGCGCTTGATGTAATGGGTCACCACTTGTTCGGGGCTGATCAGCACGTCGACCGGAATCGCGTCGTTGTCGAACAGGCCGGCGCGGGTCAGGTACGCGGCTTCGCGCACCCGGGCGATCTTGGTCGGCGTATGGAACAGGGTGTGCGCGACCTGGCAGGCGACCATATTGGTCTCGTCGCTGTTGGTCACCGCCACCAGCATGTCGGCGTCGTCGGCACCAGCCTGGCGCAGCACCGTCGGGAACGAGCCGCGACCTTGCACGGTGCGGATGTCGAGGCGGTCACCGAGATCCCGCAGGCGTTCGCCGTCGGTATCGACCACGGTGATGTCGTTCGCTTCGCTGGCCAAGTGTTCCGCCAGCGTACCGCCGACCTGCCCCGCGCCGAGGATGATGATCTTCATCCGGTCACTCCCTTGAAGTCCGCTTAACCGCGCGCGGCGGCAATCTTGATCAGCTTGGCGTAATAGAACCCGTCGTGACCGCCCTCTTGTGCCAGCAACTGGCGGCCATGCAGTTGCTTGATGCCGGCCTGGCTGGCGATGTCCAACTCGCGAGCACCCGGAGTTCGGGCGAGGAACGCTTCGATGACTTCGGTGTTTTCGGTCGGCAAGGTCGAGCAGGTGGCGTAGAGCAGGATGCCGCCGACGTCGAGGGTCGGCCACATCGCGTCGAGCAGTTCGCCCTGAAGCACCGCGAGCGCAGCGATGTCATCCGGTTGGCGGGTCAGTTTGATGTCCGGGTGGCGGCGAATCACGCCGGTCGCCGAGCAGGGCGCGTCGAGCAGGATGCGCTGGAACGGCTTGCCGTCCCACCACGCCTGAGTGTCGCGGCCGTCGGCGGCGATCAATTCGGCGCTGAGGCCCAGCCGCTCAAGGTTTTCCCGCACGCGAACCAGACGCTTGGCTTCCAGGTCCACGGCCACTACGCCGGCCAGTTTCGGCTCGACTTCGAGGATGTGGCAGGTCTTGCCGCCCGGTGCGCAGCAGGCGTCGAGCACCCGTTGGCCTGGCGCCAGGTCCAGCAGGTCCGCCGCCAGTTGCGCGGCTTCGTCTTGCACGCTGATCCAGCCTTCGGCGAAACCCGGCAGTTGGCGCACATCGCCTGGTGTGTCGAGCACGATGCCGTCCCGACTGAACACACACGGTTTGGCCGCGACACCGGCATCGCTCAGCAAGGCGAGGTAGGCATCGCGGGTGTGATGACGACGGTTGACCCGCAAAATCATTGGTGGATGCGCGTTGTTCGCGGCGCAAATGGCTTCCCACTGTTCAGGCCAGAACGCCTTGAGGGATTTTTGCAGCCAGCGCGGGTGCGCGGTGCGCACCACCGGATCGTGCTCAAGCTCGGCCAGCAGTGCTTCGCTTTCACGTTGGGCACGGCGCAGCACGGCGTTGAGCAGGGCTTTGGCCCACGGTTTTTTCAGCTTGTCGGCGCAACCCACGGTTTCACCGATGGCGGCGTGGGCCGGGACACGGGTGTACAGCAACTGGTAGAGGCCGACCAGCAACAGCGCTTCGACGTCAGCATCGGCAGCTTTGAAAGGCTTTTGCAGCAGCTTGGCAGCCAGTGCCGACAAGCGCGGCTGCCAGCGGGCGGTGCCGAAGGCCAGGTCCTGGGTGAAACCGCGATCGCGGTCTTCGACCTTGTCCAGTTGCGTCGGTAATGAACTGTTCAGCGAAGCCTTGCCGTTAAGGACGGCGGCCAGGGCCTTGGCGGCGGCCAGACGCGGGTTCATTGGGCGTCCACCGCTTGGCCCAGGACGGTGCCCACGGCAAATTTCTCACGACGGCTGTTGAACAAGTCGCTGAAGTTCAGCGCCTTGCCACCAGGCAATTGCAGGCGCGTCAGGCACAACGCCTGTTCACCGCAGGCGACGATCAAGCCGTCTTTGCTGGCGCCGAGGATCTCGCCCGGTGCGCCCTTGCCTTCGGCGAGGCTGGCCGCGAGTACTTTCAAGGCTTCGCCATTGAGCGTGCTGTGGCAGATCGGCCACGGATTGAACGCGCGAACCAGACGCTCCAGCTCAACCGCTGGGCGGTTCCAGTCGATGCGCGCTTCGTCTTTGTTCAGTTTGTGAGCATAAGTAGCCAGGCTGTCGTCCTGGATTTCGCCTTCCAGCGTACCGGCGGCCAACCCGGCAATCGCCTGAACCACTGCTGGCGGGCCCATCTCGGCGAGACGGTCATGCAGGCTGCCACCGGTGTCATCAGCGCTGATCGGCGTGGTGACCTTGAGCAGCATCGGCCCGGTGTCGAGGCCGGCTTCCATGCGCATCACGGTCACGCCGCTTTCACTGTCACCCGCTTCGACGGCGCGCTGGATCGGCGCCGCACCACGCCAGCGTGGCAGCAACGAGGCGTGGCTGTTGATGCAGCCCAGACGCGGAATATCCAGCACCACTTGCGGCAGGATCAGACCGTAGGCAACGACGACCATCAGGTCCGGCTTGAGTGCGGCCAGTTCGGTCTGGGTCTCGGCGTTGCGCAGGGTCGGCGGTTGCAGCACCTGGATGTTGTGCTCCAGAGCCAACTGCTTGACCGGGCTCGGCATCAGCTTTTGCCCACGACCCGCCGGGCGATCCGGTTGGGTGTAGACCGCAACGATCTCATGAGGGCTGTCGAGCAGGGCCTTGAGGTGTTCGGCGGCAAATTCGGGGGTGCCGGCAAAGACGATGCGCAGTGGCTCAGTCATGGGAATTCTCGGTTGAAAATACGCGGAAAAGAAAAAGGCTTGCCGCAGCAAGCCTTTGTAAGAAGGGCATCAAGCGTTCTGGCGATGGAGCTTTTCCAGTTTCTTCTTGATCCGGTCGCGTTTGAGCGTGGACAGGTAGTCGACGAACAATTTGCCGTTGAGGTGGTCGCATTCATGCTGAATGCACACCGCCAGCAGCTCTTCGGCGATCAGCTCGAACGGCTTGCCGTCACGGTCCAGGGCCTTGATCTTGACCTTCTGCGGGCGATCGACGTTTTCGTAGAAGCCCGGTACCGAAAGGCAGCCTTCCTGATACTGGCCCATCTCGTCGGTCAGGGTTTCGAACTCGGGATTGATGAACACCCGAGGTTCGCTGCGGTCTTCGGAAAGGTCCATGACCACGATACGTTTGTGCACGTTGACCTGGGTCGCCGCGAGGCCGATGCCGGGTGCTTCATACATTGTTTCAAACATGTCATCGACCAACTGCCGCACTTCGTCGTCCACTACGGCCACCGGTTTGGCGATAGTACGTAGGCGCGGGTCGGGAAATTCGAGGATGTTCAAAATAGCCATAAGCGTAATTGCTGCACGTGTGAAGTAAAGTCAGGGCCGATTGCCTGGCGGGTCCGAAGATGCAGGCTACCGTTGTAAAACGTAGCTCCCTTCTTTCTCATTAGCGAGGGGGAGCGAGCCACGGGGGCTCTGGCGTTCTACTCGAATGCACATAATAAAGGGATTCACCGCATGAGGAAATCACTACTCGCCTTGCTGCTTCTGGCCTCGGCCGGTTTCGCACACGGACAAGTGCAACTCAAGGAAGGTTTTCCACAGCATTACACCGTGGTGGCGGGCGACACACTTTGGGACATCTCAGGGAAATACCTCCGCGAACCCTGGAAATGGCCCGAACTCTGGCAGGCCAACCCGCAAATCGAAAACCCCAACCTGATCTATCCCGGCGACTCGCTGTCACTGGTCTACATCAACGGGCAACCGCGCCTGACCCTCAATCGCGGGGCTTCACGCGGCACTCTCAAGCTTTCGCCACAAGTGCGCAGCACGCCGATGGCCGACGCCATTCCGAGTATTCCGTTGCGCTCGATCAACAGTTTCCTGTTGAGCAATCGCATCATCGACAACGTCGAAGACTTCAACAAGGCGCCGTACATCGTTGCCGGCGACGCCGAACGGGTACTCAGCGGCATGGGCGATCGCATCTACGCACGCGGCAAGTTCGACCCGGCGCAGTCGGTGTACGGCATTTTCCGTCAGGGCAAGGTCTACAGCGACCCGCAAAGCAAAGAGTTTCTGGGGATCAACGCCGACGATATCGGCGGCGGCGAGATCATCGCCACTGAAGGCGATGTCGCCACCCTCGCCTTGCAACGCACTACTCAAGAAGTTCGACTCGGCGACCGCTTGTTCAGCGGCGAAGAACGGGCGATCAACTCAACCTTCATGCCCAGCGCGCCGAAAACCGATATTCACGGCTTGATCATCGACGTGCCACGCGGTGTTACGCAGATCGGTGCGCTCGATGTGGTCACTTTGAACAAGGGCCAGCGCGACGGCTTGGCCGAAGGCAACGTGCTGGTGGTGATGAAAACCGGTGAAACCGTACGTGACCGGGTCACGGGCGAACAGGTGAAAATACCGGATGAACGCGCCGGTTTGCTGATGATCTTCCGCACCTATGAAAAGCTCAGCTATGGCTTGGTGCTCAACGCTTCGCGCTCCCTCGCGGTGATGGACAAGGTGCGTAATCCGTAAAAGACTCAACAAGTTACCAACAGACTTATCCACAGCTTGTTGCTGATTCAACACGACCAATAACGATCAAGGATGATCTTATGCCGCTGTTCGCACCTACGCAGGTTTCACCGGCGGAACTGGAAGCGCGTTTGCGTTTGCATCGTCTTCCGGAGCTCGGCCCTCGACGTTTTCAAAAGCTGCTCGAAGCTTTTGGCTCGGCCTCAAAAGCCATCAGCGCACCAGCCTCTGCCTGGCGTGCGTTGGGGTTGCCAGCGGCGTGCGCCGACGCTCGGCGTAGCCCGCTTATTCGTGATGGCGCCTACCACGCATTAGCCTGGCTAGAGCGCGAAGGCCAGTATTTACTGATGGTTGACCAGCCGGGCTACCCGGCTCTGTTGGCAGAAATCAGTGACCCGCCACCGCTGTTATTTGTCGCGGGCGATCCGGGCATTCTGGAAAAACCGCAGCTGGCGATGGTCGGTAGCCGACGCGCATCGAGGCCGGGGATGGACACCGCCACGGCGTTTTCCCGCAGCCTGGCAGGCGCCGGTTTTGTCATCACCAGCGGCTTGGCATTGGGAATCGATGCGGCAGCGCATCAAGCCGCGCTGGACGTCGGAGGGCAGACCGTCGGAGTGCTCGGCACCGGCCTGGAAAATTTTTATCCACAGCGCAATAGGCGGATTGCCGACGCGATGATTGCGCAAGGCAGTGCAGTGGTTTCCGAGTTCCCGCTGGACGCCGGACCGCAGGCCAGCAACTTCCCGCGGCGCAATCGGATCATCAGCGGTTTATCCCTCGGCGTGCTGGTGGTCGAGGCCAGTGTCGCCAGCGGCTCGCTGATTACCGCGCGGCTGGCGGCGGAACAGGGGCGCGAGGTGTATGCCATTCCAGGATCGATCCATCACCCCGGGGCTCGTGGTTGCCACCAGTTGATCCGTGACGGCGCGGTGTTGGTGGAGACTATCGAACATATCCTCGAAGGCCTGCGTGGTTGGCAGAATCTGCCGTTATCCACAGAAACAGCGGCGCCCATCGATCATCCGTTGCTGTGCCTGCTGTTCGCCGCCCCGCATACCAGCGAGGGCCTGGCCGACGCGGCGGGATGGGCGTTGCCGAAGGTATTGGCGGCGCTGACGGAGCTTGAAATGGAGGGTCGGGCGGTGAGCGAAGGCGGACGCTGGTTTGCGCGCGTAAGCTAGCTTCATGAAAGATCGGTAAACTGCGCACAGCCTTATTTTGGAGAGTCGGTAATGGTCAACAGTTGGCGTGTGCAACAAGCCGCACAAGCGATTCGCGCAGGGGCGGTGATTGCCTATCCAACCGAAGCGGTCTGGGGCCTGGGTTGCGACCCGTGGGATGAAGAGGCGGTGTATCGCTTGCTGGCGATCAAGGGCCGTTCGGTGGAAAAGGGCCTGATCCTGGTTGCCGACAACATTCGCCAGTTCGACTTCCTGTTCGAAGACTTCCCGGAACTGTGGATGGATCGCATGGCCAGCACCTGGCCGGGGCCGAATACCTGGCTGGTGCCCCATCAAAACATGCTGCCGCAATGGATCACCGGGGTCCACGAGACCGTGGCGTTGCGGGTTAGCGATCACCCGCAGGTGCGGGATTTATGCGCGCTGGTCGGGCCACTGGTGTCGACTTCTGCCAACCCGCAAGGCCGACCGGCAGCGCGTTCGCGAATTCGCGTCGAACAGTATTTCCGCGGGCAAATCGATCTGGTGCTGGGCGGGAATCTGGGCGGACGGAAAAACCCGAGCCTGATTCGCGATCTGGCGACCGGCAACGTGGTGCGCCCAGCCTGAGGCCTTGTGGTGAGGGGGCTCAATGATCGTTCCCACGCTCTGATCTGACCCCAAAAAGCTGGACGTTTACATGTCTATGCCTGAGCGGCCTGAGTTCTGTATTCAACAGGACT